>NZ_JARWNW010000251.1 GCF_029868325.1 Nocardia carnea | reverse complement strand
GCATTTCGTGCCGAACCTGACACTGGGTCTGCCGGTAGTGCAGAGCCTGCTGAAGGCCACCGATATTCCGCTGGACTGCCACCTGATGATCGAGGATCCGGCGCGGTGGGCGCCGCCCTTTCCCCTCGGGCGCTCACCGCTGGGACGGGCCAAAACCTTTCAGGGCCTCGTAAGACTCGGCGCCGCCGCTGGTTGCGTTGGGTTTGTTCGTGGGCCGAAACCTTTCAGGGCCTCGCTGGACTCGGTGGTGCCGCTGGTTGCATTGGGATTGTGTCGTGGGCCGGGACGTTCCGGGGTCTTGCTGGACTCGGTGGCGTCGCTGGTTGCGTTGGGTTTGTTCGTGGGCCGGAGCGTTCCGGGGTTTGCTGGACTCGGCGGCGTCGCCGGCTCCATTGGGTTGTGCGTGAGCCGAAACCTACGGGTCTCGCTGAACTCGGCTGTGCCTTTGGTTGCGCTGGTTCTGTTCGTGGTGCGAATCCGTCGAGCCGGCCGGGCCGTCGAGCACCGGAGACCCGCCGCGTCGGCCCGGCGTGGGATGGAACTACGCACTGCCGGTGGCGATGGGCATCCGGACCGAGTTGCCCCATTCGGACCAGGAACCGTCGTAGTTGCGGACCGGGTCGCAGCCGAGCAGGTACTTGAGCACGAACCAGGTGTGGCTGGAGCGTTCACCGACTCCGCTGTAGACGGTGAGGGGGTCGGCGGTGGTGAGGTGGCCGTAGACGGCGTCGAGTTCGGCGCGGGGCCGGAAGCGGCCGTCGGGGCCCAGGGCGCTGGTCCAGGGGATGTTGACGGCGGTCGGGATATGGCCGCCGCGCAGGGGGCCGCCGGCGGCGGAATCACCGGAGAAACCGGCGTATTCCTGCGGTGAGCGGACGTCGACGAGGGCGGTGCCGAGCTGTTCGAGGACGTCCTCGCGGAACGCGCGCACGGTGGTGTCGTCGCGGTGGACCCGGGGATAGTGGCTGCGAGCGGGCTCGGGGGTTTCGAAGACGGTATCGCGGCTCTCGGCGATCCAGGCGTCGCGGCCGCCGTCGAGCAGTCGGACATCGGAGTGGCCGAACATGGTGAAAACCCACAGCGCATGCGCGGCGTGGGAGTTACCGTCGTTGCCGTACAGCACGATGGTGTCGTCGTGTTCGATGCCCTGGGAGCACATGAGTTCGGTGAATCGCTCACCGTCGATATAGTCACGGGTCACGGGGTCGTCGAGATCGCTGCGCCAGTCGAGCTTGCCTGCGCCCGGAACATGGCCGATGCCGTACAGGAGGACGTCGGCATTACATTCGATGATCTTGAGACCGGGGGTGCCGAGGTTTGCCGACAACCATTGCGTGGTTACCAAACGGTGTGGGCAAGCGTACGAGCCGAAGGCGGGATATGGGTCCGGGGCGACGGGCACGTTCAAGGATCCTTCACAGGAGGCGGGCAGTGCTGACGACAGGTTCGAGCCGCACTGTGGATAGTAAGTGTGACTTGACGTGAACTTGTTGCAGAGCACAAAGTCGGTGCAATGGGCGAATTAGTCGCATACGGCTCCGATAAAGTCTCCCCGAAGGAGGGGTGAGCTATGTCTGATTCTTGGCCGCGGCGACGCCTGCTTGCGATTCTCCGCAGCGCGACAGAACCCCTCGACGCCCAGCAACTGGCGCAGATCACCGGTCAGCATGTCACCACGGTGCGTTTCCACCTGGACATTCTCACCCGTGAGTCGCTGGTCCGGCAGTTCCAGCAGCCGCCACGCGGGCGGGGCCGCCCGCGCATCGGTTACCGCGCGGTCCAGCGCAGTATCGGATATCAGGACCTGGCCCAAGCGCTGGCCGATCAGCTCGGCCCCGATCCCGACCGGCAGGCGGCGGCCGGGATTGCTGCGGGCCGGGCCTGGGGCGGCAAGATCGACACGTCCGACGAACCGATCGAATCGGTGCAGGACGCGAAGGACCGGACCGTTTCCCTCATGTCGGAATTGGGTTTCGCCCCGGAACGCGACAGCGCGGGACGCGACGTCGAGGACACCGCAGTGGTCCGGCTGACGGCCTGCCCGCTGCGCGATCTGGCGCGGACCCACACCGATGTGGTGTGCGGGGTGCATCGCGGCCTGCTCGCGGAGTTGCTGGAGAGATCCGGCGCATCGGGCACGGTGGAAGCCGAACTCGTCCCGTTCGTGGCCGACGAGATCTGTGAAGTGCGATTGCGGCGGGTCGAGCCGTCGGAGCCGGCCGGCGGCCCGGAACAGAACCCGGTATCCGCGCCGTCGCGAGGTACGGCCGAACCGGGACTGATCGACGCGGCTGCCGGTCAAGCGGCGCGGGTGTCGAGAATGGCGGGGCAGGTGGTACGGCCGGCGAGTCAGCTGCCACCGGCTTCGGCGGCACCGGGCGCCGGAGTCCTACCGGCTTCGTCCGGTCCGCTCACGCCCGCTGCGCGACAGCAGGGCGGGCGGGTCTTTCGTAGCGCCGCCGATTCAGGGCCGCCCGTCGGCCCACAACCGGTCGATACCGACGCCCACTTCCTGCAGCAGTCGGCGCAACAGTGGTAGCCCGATACCGACCACACTGGACGGATCGCCCTCGATCCGGTCGACGAACCAGCCGCCCAGGCCGTCCAGTGTGAAAGCACCCGCCACCTGCAGTGGTTCGCCGGTGGCGATATAGGCGTCCAGCTCGGCCGGGTCCGGCTTTCCGAAGTGCACGGTGGTAGCGCTGCAGTCGAGAGCCTCGGCGGTCACCCCGCCGGAAACCAGCCGGAGTACGCAGTGCCCGGTCAGCAGGTCGGCGTTGTTTCCGGCCATGGCCTGCCAGCGGGCCTGGGCCACCTCTGCCGTATGTGGTTTGCCCTGGAGCTCGCCGTCGATCAGCAGCATCGAATCGCAGCCGACGACGACGAGATCCGCGGACCCGTCCCCGGCAAGAGTGGCGGCCACCGCGCGGGCCTTGGCCCGGGCCAATTCCACGACGATCTCGCGGGGCCCGGTACCGGCGGGCAGCGCGGCCGCTACGGCATCCTCGTCCACATCCGATACCCGGACGATCGGTTCGATACCGGCGGCACGTAGTACCGACCGGCGGGCCGGGGACGCGGAAGCGAGAACCAGGCGGGTCACGTCCGGCATTCTCCTGTGTTCGATATCAGAAACGCAGGTGCGACAGCTGTGGGTAGGAGTACGGCGAGAACGGCGAGCTACCGCGGTGCAGCAGCGTCGGCCGGCCCCACAGATCCTGTGGCCCGTTGTCGGCGGGCGCCGCGGCCGCGCCGGCGGCCGCAGTGAACACACAGACCAGTGCGGCGATATCTGCGTCGCTGGGCGCACCCTTTTCGATGACCAGGAACGGCTGCCGGCCGTCGGACTCGGCAGCGGGGCTCGCATCGGCAACGCTTGCGGTATCGGCCGCCAGGCCCTCGGTGGCGAGGTCCAGTTCGGCTGCGGCCAATACTTCTTCTTCTGCCACAATCGTCACAGTGCCAGATCCTCTCTCTTGCCTCGATCGGGCGCGCGTAGTTCGGCCCGATCACCTTCCACCGATCTTGTTTTCGTCGATCAGTGTGCGGCTTACTGAGCGTATCGCTGGATCACAGCGGGATGTTGCCGTGTTTCTTCGGCGGGAGGGTCACCATCTTGCGCTCGAGCAGCCGCAGGGCGGACACGATCTGGCCGCGCGTATGCGACGGCGGGATCACGGCGTCCACGTAACCGCGCTCGGCGGCGACGTAGGGATTGACCAACGTGTCCTCGTACTCGTTCTGCAGCTCCAGGCGCAGTTTCTCCACGTCGGCGCCCTCTTTGGCGGCCTCGGCGAGCCGTTTGCGGTACACGAATCCGACCGCGCCGGAGGCACCCATCACCGCGATCTGGGCGGTGGGCCAGGCCAGGTTCACATCGGCACCCATATGCTTGGAGCCCATGACGTCGTAGGCGCCGCCGTAGGCCTTACGGGTGATGATCGTGATTTTGCCCACAGTGGCCTCACCGTAGGCGTAGAGCAGCTTGGCGCCGCGCCGGATGATGCCGTTGTATTCCTGGTCCGTGCCGGGCAGGAAGCCGGGTACGTCCACCAGGGTGATGATCGGGACGTTGAAGGCGTCACAGGTGCGTACGAAGCGCGCGGCCTTCTCCGATGCGTCGATATCGAGGCAGCCGGCGAACTGGGTGGGCTGGTTGGCGACGATGCCGACGCTGCGGCCGTCGACCCGGCCGAAGCCCACGATGATGTTCATGGCGCGCTCGGCCTGGATCTCCAGGAATTCGTCGTCGTCGAGCAGGCGCCGGATGACCTCGTGCATGTCGTAGGGCTGGTTCGGCGAATCCGGGATCAAGGTGTCGAGTTCGAGATCCTCTTCGGTGAGCGAATCCTCGATCGCACCGGTGATCGGGTCCGACGCCGGGAAGCGCGGGGCCTCGGCGCGGTTGTTGCTGGGCAGGTAGGACAGCAGATCCTTGACGTAGTCGAGGGCGTCCTGTTCGCCGGAGGCCACATAGTGCGCCGTTCCCGACTTGGCCATATGGGTGTGGGCGCCGCCCAGCTCCTCCATGGTGACCTCTTCACCGGTGACGGTCTTGATGACGTCGGGCCCGGTGATGAACATCTGGCTGGTCTGATCGACCATGATGACGAAATCGGTGAGCGCGGGGGAGTACACGTGCCCGCCCGCGGCGGCACCCAGGATCAGCGAGATCTGCGGGATCACGCCGGAGGCCTGGATATTGCGGTGGAAGATCTCACCGTAGAGGCCGAGCGAGACAACGCCCTCCTGGATGCGGGCGCCGGCGCCGTCGTTGATACCGATCAGCGGGCGGCCGGTCTTGAGCGCCAGGTCCATGACCTTGACGATCTTCTCGCCGTACACCTCGCCGAGGCTGCCGCCGAACACCGTGGAGTCCTGGCTGAACAGGCAGACCTCGCGGCCGTCGATGGTGCCGTAACCGGTCACCACGCCATCGCCGAGCGGGCGCTGCTTATCGAGACCGAAGTTCACGCTGCGGTGCCGGGCCAGCGCGTCGAGTTCGACGAAGGAGCCCTCGTCGACCAGGGCGAGGATACGTTCGCGGGCGGTCAACTTGCCCTTGGCGTGGACCTTGTCGACTGCGGCCTCACCCATCGGATGCTGGGCTTCTTCCAGCCGATTCCGCAGGTCAGCCAGTTTGCCGGCGGTGGTGTGGATATCGGGCGCACCTGCCGAATCCGGCGTGGGCTGCTGCTGGACACTCGTCATGGCTCGGAGTGTAACCAGAGCCCTACCGCGCTGTTAACCCAGATCGCGCTACTCACGAGTAGTGCATGGCGATGAAAACCCCAGGTGGGTCGGTCGCCGCTGGTTGTTATGTGTACCGCAAATCGCCGCGAACAGTGTGACGACACACGAGTGACTGCCGCGCAATCCGCCCGTCCTCGCCGCTGCTCACAACACCAGCTCCGCCGCGTCCGCCGCGGAACGGATCGGCCCGCCGATGGCGCCGAATCGAGCGGACGCCGGGGTGGGGTCACGGCCGAGCTCGGCGGGCGGGGCGGTGTCGACGCCGGTGTCTCGCCGGCGCACAGGCTCGTGGGAGGGAAGATTAAATCGCTTTCCCGGCACCTACCCGAGGCAATACCCTTGTAACAGGCCGATTTTCGACCCCGAGGGGAGGTGGATCGTTATGTGGCACTGGACAACTCGCACCGGGCAGTACCCCGAAGCCGTGGCATTCACGCGGCGGGTGACCGAGCCGGAACCAACATTCACCGAACAGGTTCCCGAAACCGAATCCGAACCAGAGGAAGCCGAACCGGAAGCGATTCGGCACCCGTCACCCACCGAAGGCTTCGACCTCGCTGGATAGCCCCGCTCTGTTCACACCTTGTGCTGTGAAGGACGAACCGCCCCTCGAGCCCGCGCGCGCCGGTGCGCAAGTAGACCCAGTACCCTGCCCCTGGTGGACAGGCCTCCGTTGGATATCGAACGTTTGCGGCGCGCGCTCACCGAAACCCCGGAACTGAAGTTCTTCAGCGGGATAGACGTGGTCGAATCGACCGGCTCCACCAACGCGGATCTACTCGCGCGGGCCGAGGATCCGGAAGTCGATCGGGTGGTGCTGGTGGCAGAGGCCCAGGAGCAGGGTCGTGGGCGGCTGGCCCGGCCCTGGACCAGCCCGCCGCGCGCGCAGATCTCGCTGTCGCTGCTCGTCCGGACCGATGGGCTCGATCCCGAACTGCTCGGCTGGCTTCCGCTGCTCACCGGCACCGCGGTGGTCGACGCGCTGCGATCGACGACCGGTGTGCCGGCGACGTTGAAATGGCCCAACGATGTCCTGATCGAGGGACGCAAAATCGCGGGCATCCTCACCGAGGCCACTGCCGGCGGTCCGCGACCGGCCGTGGTGACGGGGGTCGGTCTCAATGTGAGCCTCGGTGCCGACGAACTGCCGGTCCCGCACGCGACTTCACTCACTCTCTGTGACGTGCCCGATCCGGACCGCACGGCCCTGGTTCTGGCGCTGCTGACGGAATTCGCGAATCGCTACACCGCCTGGCGCGACGCGGACTGGGATACCGTCGATCTCGCCGACGCCTATCGGGAACGCTGTGCGACGCTCGGTACCCCGGTGCGTGCGGAACTTCCGGGGGGCGGGCTGCTCACCGGAATTGCCCGCGATATCGACTCTTCGGGCCGTTTGCTGATCGGCGAGGAAGCGGTCTCCGCCGGAGATATCACTCATCTGCGCCCGAGTTGAACGCGCAGTGCCCCGAAAACCCGCGTCGCCCGAAGCAACCCGGGATTTCGGCGGTAATGTGCGGTCATGGGATATCCGGAGGATGCGCTGGCGCCCGACGAGGAGCTGATCCTGCACACCCACCCCCATTGGAAGATGCTGTTGTGGCCCGTCACCACGCTCATCGTCGCGACCGCGCTGGCCGGCTTCCTGGGTGGTCTGGTGTCGCGTACCACCGAGGCGACGACGCGTTCGGTGTTGTTGCTGCTGATCCTGGCGATCTGGCTGGCGGTGCTGGCCTGGCGGAGTGTGGGGCCGATCCTGGACTGGCGATCGACGCATTTCATCGTCACCGACCGCCGGGTACTGGTGCGCGAAGGTGTGCTGACGCACAGCGGTCTCGATATTCCGATGAGCCGTATTTCCAGTGTCCAGTTCCGGCACGGCCTGGTGGACCGGATGTTCCGGACCGGCGAGTTGATCATCGGTTCGTCTTCGGAGGAACCGCTGGCATATTCCGATATACCGAATGTGGAGCAGGTGCACGCACTGCTGTACCACCAGGTTTTCGAGGCCGCGCCGCGGCACGGTGGCTACTGAGAACGCGGTCTCGGGATCGCCGGACCGTAACCTTGTGCGCATGACCGCCGTATTGCTGGGCGAAGACGACGAGGCGATTGCCGCGCCATTGTCGCGGGCGCTGGGCCGCGAAGGATATTCGGTGACCGTGGAGAGTTTCGGCCCCGCGGTGCTGGACCGGGCGCTGGAGGGACACCATGACCTGCTGATTCTCGATCTCGGACTACCGGGGATGGACGGTCTGGAGGTATGCCGCCAGGTCCGTGCCCGCGGCGCCGAAATGGCGGTGCTGATGCTCACGGCCCGCACCGACGAGGTCGATTTCGTGGTCGGTCTCGACGCCGGCGCCGACGATTACGTCGGTAAACCGTTCCGCCTGGCCGAACTGCTCGCCCGGGTGCGGGCCCTGTTACGGCGCAGCGGGATCGGCGACGACACGGTGGAGGTCGGCGGGATCCGGCTGGAACCGGCGGCCCGCCGGGTGCTGGTCAACGGGGTGGAAGTCGGTTTGGCGAACAAGGAGTACGAGCTGCTCAAGGTGCTGATCGACCGGGCCGGTCAGGTGGTGTCGCGCGAAACCATCCTGCGCGAGGTATGGGGGGACGCCGAGCTCCGGGGTTCGAAAACCCTGGACATGCATATGTCCTGGCTGCGGCGCAAGATCGGGGACGAGGGCCCGATGGCGGAACGGCGGATCGTCACCGTACGCGGTGTCGGTTTCCGGTTGAACACCGACTGACGTGCGGCGCCGGATCCTGCGGTCGATGCTGACCGTGCTGATGCTGACCACGGTGGTGCTCGGGATTCCGCTCACCTATACCGCCTGGCTTTGGGTCGAGGACATCACCCGCAACGATCTGCGCGGCCGGCTGGAACAGATCTCCACCGAGGTCATCGGGCAGGAACGCGGCACCGGTGTGGTGCGCGGCGGTCTGGACCTGCGCACCGTGCAGCCGCTCGTTCCGGAGGGCGGCCGCCTGACGATCGTGTATCCGTCGCCGGAGGACAACGCCGCGAAGGTGGAGATCGGTGCGGTCGCCGTCGACGACCCGCTGGTGGAATCGCTGTCGATGGGCACCGACGGGTCGCTGCGACTCGAAGTTCCCGCCACGCCGATGAAGGCCCGGCAGCGGCAGGCGGTGGCCGGGGTGGGGCTGGCTGTGGCGTTGTCCCTCGGCGCGGCGATCACTGTTGCCATCGTCACCGCGCGGCGGGTCGCCGACCCGATCCGCGATGTGGCCGCCCGGGCCGCCCGGCTCACCATGGGCGATTTCCGCGCCGACCCGCGCCGGCACGGTATCGAGGAACTGGACCGGGTCTCCGATGTGCTGGATTCGGCCACCGTGGAGATCGCCGGGCGTTTGCAGCGCGAGCATGCGCTGGTGGCCGACGTCTCGCATCAACTGCGCAGCCGGCTCACCGCGGTGCGGTTGCGGCTCGACGAACTGTCCGCGCATTCCGATCCGGCGGTGGTGCACGAGGCCGAGGAGGCGATGGCGCAGGTCGACCGGCTGACCGAGGCCATCGACGATCTGGTCCGGGCTTCCCGCCACGAGGATGCCACCGACCGCGACCCGGTCCCGGTGATGGACGAATTACGCGGCATCGTCGCCGAGTGGACCCATCCGTTCCGGGAGGCCGGGCGCACGCTGTCGCTGACCGGCGACGAATCGCTGCGCGCCCCGATCACTGGTTCGCGGTTGCGGGAGGCGGTGACGGTATTGGTCGACAATGCGCTGATGCACGGCGGCGGGACCTGCATCGTCTCGGTGCGCACGGTTCGGCCGGGCCGGGATCGCGATCCGCTGGTATGTGTCCAGGTGGCCGACGAGGGGGACGGCGTCAGCGACGAATTGGCGCCGCATATCTTCGATCGCGGCTTCTCCGGCGCCGGGTCCACGGGCGTGGGGCTGGCGCTGGCGCGGGCGTTGATCGAGGCCGATGGGGGACGGCTGGAGTTGCAGCGACGCCGCCCCGCGCTGTTCGCGGTGTTCCTCGGTAAACCGCTCGCGGCGCGGCCGGAGGGCCGGCGGATCGGTGAACCCCGCTGAGGGCGCCGCCTCGGGGTCAGCGGCCGAGCGGTCGCCGGTGGTGTTCCTCTTCCACGTATTCCTCGAGATCTTCCAGCATCTGATCGACCTCGTCCGGGAAGACCCAGCGCCGCATCGCCCAGAACCGGAACGCCATCTGCAACAGGTTGCCGATGATGTAGGCGCTGATGAAATCGGCGATGTTCTCCACCATGAAGCTGACCGTGGGCTGGTGCAGCTGGAAGGCGTAGCGGGAGACGTAGAGCGGGAGCATGCTGAGCACGACGCCCACGCCGCTGACCGCGAAGAACAGCAGTGCCTCGTGATGGCGTTCCCGCCCGCCGCGATTCTTGAACGACCATTCGCGGTTGAGGATGTAGGAGGCGATCACCGCGATAACACCGGCGATGATCTTGGCCGTAACCGGCTTCTCCTCCAGAACCGTCCACTTCAGGGCATAGAAGATCCCGCTGTCGATGACGAACGTGGTGGCGCCGACGATCGCGAACTTGATCAGCTCACGATTCCGGAACGCAATATCCTGCAGGGGCTGCGGAAGGACGCGGACCACGTCGTCGACGATTGACACAAGGCCAGAGCATACCGCTAGCCACTGTTCGCGCAGGACGTGACAGTATTGTCCGACGTGAATGCTCGTAGATTCGATCCTGCGGCGATGCCGACCGTCACCATGGTCGGCGGCGGCCAGCTGGCGCGGATGACGCATCAGGCGGCGATTGCACTGGGGCAGCGGCTCCGGGTCCTCGCCGAGCGGCCCGATGATCCGGCCGCCCAGGTCAGTCCCGATGTCGTACTGGGCAGCCATACCGACCTGGACGCCCTGCGGCGCGCCGCCACCGGTTCGCATGCGCTGACCTTCGACCACGAACACGTACCCACCGAACATCTCGAGGCGCTGGTCGCCGAGGGAGTCGCCGTGCTGCCGCCGCCGCAGGCACTGCGCTACGCCCAGGACAAGCGCGCCATGCGCACCGAACTGTCCGCGCGCGGCCTGCCGGTCCCGCCGTTCACCGTGGTCGAATCCGAGGCCGACGCCATCCGCTTCGGCGACGAACACGGCTGGCCCATCGTGCTCAAGGCGATCCGCGGCGGATACGACGGGCGGGGCGTATGGATGCCTGCCGACGCAGCGGAGGCGGCGAAGATCGCCGCCGAGCAGCTCGGTACCGGAGTGGGGCTGATGGCCGAGGTCCGGGTCGCGTTGAAGCGGGAACTGTCGGCGATGGTGGCCCGCTCGCCCTACGGTCAGGCGGCGACCTGGCCCGTGGTGGAAACCGTGCAGCGGCACGGCCAATGTGCCGTGGTGATCGCGCCGGCCCCGGACCTGTCCGAGGAACTGGCAGCCGAGGCCGAAGAACTCGCGTTGCGGCTGGCCCGCGATCTGGGGGTGGTCGGGGCGATGGCGGTCGAACTGTTCGAGACCGAGACCGGGGAAATCCTGATCAACGAACTGGCCATGCGCCCGCACAACTCCGGGCACTGGGGCATGGACGGCGCCCGCACCGGACAGTTCGAACAGCATCTGCGCGCCGTACTGGACTATCCGCTCGGTGACACCAGCCCGCTGGCGCCGGTAACCGTGATGGCGAATATTCTCGGTGCGCCCGAGGCGCCGGACATGTCGATGGATGAGCGGTTGCACCATCTGTTCGCCCGGATGCCCGACGCGAAGGTGCATCTGTACGGCAAGGGCGAACGCCCGGACCGCAAGATAGGGCATGTGAACGTGCTGGGCGACGAGGTGGCCGCGGTGCGGGAACGAGCCGAGCGCGCGGCGCACTGGATGTCGCGCGCGGTATGGACCGACGGATGGGATCCGCATGAGTGACGTGGTGGCAGGCAGTATCCCGGGTTCTCCCGCGGTCGGGCTGATTATGGGCAGCGATTCGGACTGGCCCACCATGGAGGCCGCCGCCGAGGCGCTGGCGGAGTTCGGGATCCGGTTCGAGGTCGGCGTGGTCTCCGCGCACCGCACTCCGCAGCGCATGCTCGACTACGCGCGCGATGCCGCGGGCCGGGGCTTGAAGGTCCTCATCGCGGGCGCCGGCGGCGCCGCCCATCTGCCGGGCATGGTCGCCTCCGCGACCCCGTTGCCGGTGATCGGTGTTCCGGTGCCGCTGAAATACCTCGACGGTATGGATTCGCTGCTGTCGATCGTCCAGATGCCCGCCGGCGTTCCGGTGGCCACCGTCTCCATCGGCGGTGCCCGCAACGCCGGCCTGCTCGCCGCGCGCATTCTCGGCGCCGCCGACCCCGCGCTGCGGGCGCGGATGGAGCAGTTCCAGGCCGGTCTCGAGACCATGGTCCTGGAGAAGGACGAAGCGCTGCGCAAGCGTTTGCTGGGCTGAGGTCGCCGGGCTCCGCGTCGGTTCGGGTCGATTCCGCGGGATGCGTGGCTGCTGGACTTCGACCCACAGCTCCGCGGATCTCGGGACGGCGCTCGATACGGTTGGCGTATGGAAAACGAGGAAACCGTCCGCCGGTCCGGCGGTGGCGAGTTGGTACGTTTCCGGCTCGGCGTGGTCGACGAGGCGTTACGCCTGTTCGCGGACCAGGGTTACGAGGCGACCTCGGTCGACGAGATCGCCGAGGCGGCCGGTATCTCGCGGCGTACCTTCTTCCGCCAGTTCCGGTCCAAGGAGGATGTGATCTTCGCCGATCACGAAGCCCAGCTGGTCGCCGCGCAGGAGTTCCTGCAGCAGGCCCAGGGCGATCCGTGGGAGGCGGTGTGTGAGGCGGCGGTGCAGGTTTTCGAGCGGTTCACCCGCTGGCGCGATATCGCCGAACGCCGCTATCACGTGGTGCGCCGGGTACCGGCGCTGCGTGACCGCGAGATCGTGACGGTGTTCCGCTACGAGCGCTTGTTCACCGACTATCTGCGGGAGCGACTGCCCGATTCCTCGGATCTGGCGCGGGTACAGTTCACCGCCGCGGTGACCGCGACCCACAACTATCTGCTGCGCCGGATGGTCCGCGGGGAGTCGGCCGCCGGACCCGCGGATCTGCGGGCCGAGCTGAGTACGATTCCGCGGGGTGACCGGCGCGAGTCCGGCGAGGAGGAACTGGTGCTCGCGGTGTTCCGGCGCGATCTGCCGGCCCGGCATGTGGCCGAACTGCTGCATCAGCGGCTCGGTGGTTTGGCGGAAACGGCGAGTGATTGACACTGAGTGCCATCACTTGCTCGGCAAGTAGTGTTTTGCAGGCGGTATAGTGGCGGAAGATCTGACACCGAGTGCCGACGAGTGGCACCGCACCGGCAAACAGGAGTGAACCCAATGGCGGGAAACCCGGATTTCGATCTGTTCAAGCTGGAGGATTTCCACGATGAGCTGCGGTCTGCCATCCGCGCCCTCTGTGAGAAGGAGATCGCCCCGTACGCCAAGGATGTCGACGAGCATGCGCGCTTCCCCGAAGAGGCGCTGACGGCACTCAATGCCGCGGGCTTCAACGCCGTCCATGTTCCGGAGACCTACGGCGGCCAGGGCGCCGATTCCGTGGCGACCTGCATCGTCATCGAGGAAGTCGCCCGGGTCTGCGGTTCGTCGTCGCTGATCCCGGCCGTGAACAAACTCGGCACCATGGGCATGATCCTCAACGGTTCCGAGGAACTCAAGCAGAAGGTGCTGCCCGATATCGTCAACGGCGAGATGGCCTCCTACGCCCTCTCCGAGCGGGAAGCCGGTTCCGATGCCGCCGGGATGCGCACCCGCGCCCGGCAGGAAGGTGACGATTGGATCCTCAACGGGTCCAAATGCTGGATCACCAACGGCGGCAAGTCGTCTTGGTACACGGTGATGGCCGTGACCGATCCGGACAAGGGTGCCAACGGTATCTCGGCGTTCCTGGTCCACAAGGACGACGAAGGTTTCGTGGTCGGCCCGCTCGAGCACAAACTCGGTATCAAGGGTTCCCCCACCGCCGAACTGTACTTCGAGAACTGCCGGATCCCGGGCGACCGCATCGTCGGCGAACCCGGCACCGGTTTCAAAACCGCCCTGCAGACCCTCGACCACACCCGCCCCACGATCGGCGCCCAGGCTGTCGGCCTGGCGCAGGGCGCCCTGGACGCGGCCCTGGCCTACACCAAGGACCGCAAGCAGTTCGGCACCGCGATCGCCGACTTCCAGAACACCCAGTTCATGCTCGCCGATATGGCCATGAAGATCGAGGCCGCGCGGTTGATGGTCTACACCTCCGCCGCCCGCGCCGAACGCGGCGAGAAGAACCTGGGCTTCATCTCGGCGGCCGCCAAATGCTTCGCCTCGGATGTGGCGATGGAGGTCACCACCAACGCGGTCCAGCTGTTCGGCGGCGCCGGCTACACCACCGATTTCCCGGTGGAGCGGATGATGCGCGACGCCAAGATCACCCAGATCTACGAGGGCACCAACCAGATCCAGCGGGTCGTCATGTCCCGCGCCCTGCTGAAGGGGTAGTTGTCCGGGGCGGTGGCCTGGGATTCACGCTCAGGCCGCCGTCGCGGGCTGTGCAGGCCGCGCGAATCGCGGGGGAGCACCGGCCTGGCCATCGCCGGACCGGTATCGCGGGATCATGACGGACGGTGGCCCGGAGTTCGCTCCGGACTCTGTTTTCGTTCAGTCACAAGCTCGATCGGGTGGTGCCACCAGTCACAAGCTCGATTGAGTGGTCCCACGCGGAGTCGTGCCCGGTTCATCCGGCAAGGGGCTTCGAAACGAACAAGGGGGGTGCGATGCCGACGGGGGCGATCCGGGTGCCCGACCACGGGCATGGAGTGTGGTTGTCGCGTGGGTGATCGCAGATGTGGTGATCGTGGACGGCTACCCGCGGTCCGGGACACAGGCCTGGACAGGAGAGGGAAACCACCGGGCCGGTGAGGTTTTTGCGGGTGAACAGGCGTAGGTGGCGGAGTTTGATCCACGGGCCGCGGCCGCAGGAGCAGCGGGGACTGTCGGTGACCAGCGTTGCGACCCATGGGCATTCGCCGGGGACGTTCCTCCAGTGGTCGGCTATCCGCCCGTTCTCGATGGTGGTGCCGTGTAGGCAGTGCCGCGTTTCCGGGCAGCGGAAGCGGCCGGAAGTGGCTGTCGTGCAGAGCATTCCGCGGTGAATCCAGGGCTCGTTCTCGCAGTGGCAGACCGGCGTCGATGCGTTCATCGGTTGTCCTGCACGGTGTCGCCGGAAAAGGTGCGTTGCGGATGGCGGGGTAGTGCGCGCAACCCGGCGGCTACGCGGGTCAGGATTGCCGGGTCGGTGCATTCACCGAGGCGCCACAGCCGCAGTGTCGCGGCAATGGCACGGTTGGCGGGGGCTCTGGTGGGCAAGCGGGGACGATCATGGTTCATCGGGTGACCTCGTATGTTCGTCGGGCCCGCATACCGCGAATCGGTGCACGGGCGATCATGCCGTGATTTATGCTTCCTAAACCGGTGGATCAGGGTGGACCGCAGAACATTTAGGGGGGATAAACCGAGATGTTACGTCGACCCGCTGATGTGGTCAAGTCGGTATCTCTAGACTCAGGGCGTGGGTGGCACAAGCGAGTTCGAGCAAGTCCGTTCCGAGCCGGATCCGATACAGCGCGGGCGGCGGGCGACCGAACTGATCACGCTCTACCAGCAGCGAGCCGCCGAACTGGCGCGCCTGCGCAAAGAGGCGATCGAAGAGGCGCACCGAAAAGGACTGAACTACACCGAGATAGCTGAACTGCTCGGGATCACCAAAGGCCGGATCAGCCAGATCAAGTCGGGTGCGCCACCGGCCGAGCGCGCCTTCTTCGGTGTCGGGCCGGTGACGGTCGGGATCCCCCGGCGTGACGCCGGGGCGGACGATGCCGTCGACGCGAGCGACCGCGCGGCCCGCCAACTCGTCGAAAAGGTCCTGGCGCGCCTGTCACTCGCCTCGTCACGATTCGAGATCGCCCCCGACGCCGAGGATGTTCCGGCAGGGGACACGGTGGTGATCGGCGACCCCGGCTCCGCTCCGGTGGCGCAAGAACTACTCGCCGCCGACGAGGCATTGAGCCTCGAAAAGACCGACGGCGAATGGTGTCTCGTCGACAAGGCCACCGGGCTCCGGTACACCGCCCCGGCGGCGGGTGAGCCGGGACCCGATATCGGTTTCCTCGGCCGCCGCGAGGAGGACGGTCGCGTTATCGTCCAGATCGCGGGCGTGACGAGCGCCGGATCGCACGGGGTCGCGCATTGGCTGGACAGCAATGTGTCCGGGCTCTACGAGCCGGCAGCGCGCTCGGTCAGTGCGATTGTCGAAAGTGATGTCGATACCGATCTTGCGGTCACCGACAGCCGCGCGGTCGCGGGGCCGTACACAACCAGAGGTTGACCAGTACTTCGCCCGGGCATTTCGGACTGTTGGCTTCGGGGCCCGGTGTGTTGCGAAATCTGGGGAGTCGCATCACGGGAGAATGTGCGGTGAGCCGTGTATTCTGGGGCAGTCACGTGAGTGATGCTGGCGGTGGGACGCCGCTGCTACGGCGCCCCACCTGGTGGGTTGTTATCGGGCTCGCATCCAGCGGACCAGTACGAGTGCCCCGGCGATTACGGCAGCTACGCCAATGCAGATGCCATAGTCGACCGGGGCCTCACACTTTTTCCGGCGATGTGTCGCCATCCCCACCACCTCCTTCCTGGGCGCGGAGTGAGGACCTGGACCTCCGCCCCTCGGAATGAGGTGGGCTCACAGTACATCAACGCTTCGACAAGCTGTAACTCGCTGGTGCCGGGCAGTTTTCGCCGATGGCGAGCTCGGGTCGGCAGCGTCGGTGGCGCGGGTCGTTCAGCGTGGGCTCACCGCGCGGGACCCGCTGCGCTGGTGGATCATGGACGCCGTGAGCGATAGCGATCTTGTGGACGTCACCGTCAGCGGACCCGACGAAGAATGGCTGGCGGAGTTCACCCGGCGGTTGGTAACCGACAGGTTGGCGGCATGCGGGAACATCCACCCCGAGGTCCGGTCCATCTACCGGTGGCAAGGCGAGGTGGAGGATGCGTCCGAGGCCGTGGTGGTGCTGCACACCCGGGCATCGCATGTCGACGCGATCATCGAGCGCGCCAATTCCGAGCACCCGGATGAGGTGCCGCAGGTTGTCGCGGTGCCGGTGACCGGCGTGAACCCTGCGTATGGGGAGTGGATTCTGGCCGAGACCAGCTGATCAGCCGCCTCAGCGGTGGACGAGATCGGCGTACTCCGGATGTTTGCCGATGTATTCGTCCACGTACCAGCAGGTGGCGGTGACCGAACAGCCCGCCGCGCGGCTTTCGTCGAGCGCGTACTTCACCACCTGTGCGGCCACCCCGCGTCCTCGGAACTCGGGGAAGGTGATCGTGTGATGGAAGTTGCGGACCTTCGGGCTCTCGGTTTCCGCGTAGTCGGCATAGCCGGCCAGGGAGCCGTCGAGATAGATCTCGAAACGGGTATCGGCCGCATTGTGTCGGAGTTCGGTGCTCACCTCTGTTGGAACGGCCGCCCGTGCCGGGTTTGTTCCTGAAGGTGGTGATCCGGGCGCTGTCAGAGGACGGCGCCCGGGTTGAGGATCCCGTGCGGGTCGAGCGCGTCCTTGATCCGGCGGGTCAGCGCCATCACATCGGGGCCGAGCTGATCGGGTAGCCAGGCCTTCTTCAACCGCCCGACCCCGTGTTCTCCGGTGATGGTGCCGCCGAGGGTGAGGGCCAGGTCCATGATCTCGCCGAACGCGCGGTGCGCACGTTCGGTTTCGCCGGGGTCGGCGGGGTCGTGGACGATCAACGGGTGGGTGTTGCCGTCACCCGCGTGCGCGATCACCGAGACCAGGACGTCGTTGCGCCGGGCGATCTCGGCGACACCGGTGACCAGGTCACCGAGCCGGGGGAGCGGCACCCCGACATCTTCGAGCAGCAGCCGGCCGATCCGCTCGACCGCCGGGATCGCGAAGCGGCGGGCCGCGGTGAAAGCCTCGCCCTCCTCGGCATCGGCGGTTTCGAAGACCTCGGTCGCGCCGGCGGCCCGGCAGGCCTCCAGCATCACGCGGGCCTCCTGGGCGGCGTGTTCGCCGGGAGCGTCGGACCGGGCGACCAGCAGTGCCGCGGCATTGCGATCCAGTCCCATCCGCATTTCGTCCTCCACCGCGTTGATCGCGACGGAATCCATGAATTCCAGCATGGCGGGCCGCAGGGCGCCGGTGATGGCGAGGATGGCTTCGGTGGCGGCGGTGAGTGTCGCGAACGAGGCGACCACGGTGCATTGCGCGGGTTGGGCGGGCAGCAGGCGCAGGGTGAGCTCGGTGATCACACCGAGCGTTCCCTCGCTGCCGACGAACATCTTGGTCAGCGACAGTCCCGCCGAATCCTTCAACCGCGGCCCACCCAGCCGCACCACGCTGCCGTCGGCCAGTACGACTTCCATACCGAGGACGTAGTCGGTGGTCACGCCGTATTTCACACAGCACAGCCCGCCCGCGTTGGTGGCCGCGTTACCGCCGATGGAGCAGATCTCGAAGGAAGAAGGATCCGGCGGATACCACAGCCCGTGCTCGGCCGCCGCCCGCTTCACCTCGGCGTTGAAGAGCCCGGGCTGGACCACAGCGGTCCGGGTGACCGGGTCGATCCGGATATCGCGCATCCGCTCGGTGCTCAGCACGATCCCGCCGTCGAGCGCGGTCGCCCCGCCGGAGAGTCCCGAACCGGCACCGCGCGGAACCACCGCAACCCGGTGCTCATCGGCCCAGCGCAGGGTTTCGCGCACATCGGCGGTCCCGGTGGCCCGGACCACGGCGGCCGGTGTTCCGGCGCCGGGGTCCAGGGCGCGGTCCTGCCGATACCCGGCGACGATATCGGGGTCGGTGATCACGGCACCGGCGGGCAGCCGGTCGGTCAATGCGCGCAGGTCCACGCTGCCAACGGTAGCGCTCGGGCCCGGATCACACGGCCCACATCCGTACCTTCGGGTCTTCGCCGCCGGGTTCCAGGAGGTGTCCGCCACCGGGGCCCACTCCGTTCGCGTAGCGCGGGGACCGCCTGCGGCCGGTTCACGGGCTCGGGTGAGGGGAGCCGTGGTTCACGGGTCCGATTCAGCGGCCGGAACCGCCTTATGCGAGCCGGGCGTCAGCGGGCTCGTCGATTGCGGAACCGCGGGCGGCAACTGCCGTGCGGATCTCCTCTTCGACGAGGTCCGCGTTTATCTGCGCCCCGGCCATCGCGCCCGCTGCGGCGGCTGCGCCGACCTGTGCGGAGATATCGGTGACATTGCCTGCCGCCCATACTCCGGGTACTTCGGTGCGGCCGGTCGGGTCGGCCGGAATGTAGCGGCCGGCGCCGGTGGGGTGGTCGATCGCGGCCAAACCCAGATCGTCGAGGAAACCCGCTCGCGCGACCATCCGTGTTCCGACAGCGACAACATCCCGGGCGACGACCGTTCCGTCGGCGAGACGCAGACCGGTGATCCCGTCGCTGCCCGTCTCGACGGCGGTGACTTTCCCGGTCACCACGCGGATACCGCGTGCCGCCAGCCGTTCGGCGTCTTCGGCGGTGGGCTCGGGGCCGTCGTGGGTGAAGAAGACGATATCGTCGCTGAGCTGGCGGAACAGTTGCACCTGGTGCATCGCCATCGGGCCGGTGGCCAGCAGGCCGATCGCCCGGTCGCGGACCTCCCAGCCGTGGCAGTAGGGGCAGTGCACGACATCGCGACCCCAGCGTTCGCGCAGGCCGGCGATATCCGGGAGCTCGTCGGTGAGTCCCGTGGTGATCAGCAGGCGCCGGGCCCGGACGCTGCGCCCGTCGGCCAGGTCGATCGCGAATCCGTGGTCGGTTCGGGTGGCCCCGGTGATTTCTCCCGACACCACGTGCCCGCCGTAGCTGCGTACTTCTGCACGGCCGCGCGCCAGTAGCTCCGCGGGCGGCATCCCGTCGCGGGCCAGCAGTCCGTGCACTCCGTCGGCGGGGGCATTGCGGGGTTCGCCCGCGTCGATCACCGCTACCGTGCGACGGGAGCGCGCCAGCATCAGCGCTCCGTTCAGTCCGGCCGCGCCGCCGCCGGCCACCACCACGTCGTAGTCGTTGTCCAGCGAATCGTTCGCCAGTTGTTCGGTCACCTCGACCACCTCCTCCGCACCGACTATCCAGAACGAGGACGATATCGGCAAGTAAATTTGCCGAAACGACAAACCGCCGTGGTTGGGTGGGGGCACCCTGACGATCGCGAGCTCGTGGTTTGCCGAGTGCTCACCTCTCCGTCACCTGCCCCTGCGACGCTGGCCGGGTGCAGGAGGCGGCGACGACAACGGAAACGTGGGCGAGCCGGTTCGCCCGGTGGTGTGCGGCGGTGGTCGCGCGGCTGCCCTGGGGCCTGGACCGGATCGTCGCGCCGACCTTCCTCGGCTTCGCGTTGATCAACAGCTTCACCTTCGGCGTCGATCTGCTGATCCTGACCGGTATGCGCAGCGGGCTCGGTCTCCCGGGCTGGTTGTCGGTGACGGTCGGCTATATCTGTGCTTTCGCGCTGGCCTTCTACCTCAATCGCACCCTGAATTTCCGGTCGCACGCACCGGCCGGGCGGCAAGCGGTGGTCTACACCGTCGTGGTGGTGATCAACTACCTGGCGTTCATCCTGGGTGTGGGTGCGGGTCTCGCGGCGCTGGGTGTGCAGTACCACCTCTCGCGACTACTGGCGGGTGCGTGCGAAGCCGTGTACATGTACTCGGCCATGCGCTGGGTCGTTTTCCGCCGCAGCTGAATTCGGCATGTGCACATCCATTCCCTACCGGTCTGTGGTGTTCGGGTACTGCTGCTGTCGAGGCGCGTTACGCGCGCCCGCGAAGGGAGCGGATCGAATCAGCGTGTGTAGGACTGTATTTCGGTACCGGTTCGGACGACGACATCGGCATCGGTGAGCGCCCAATGCGGGGTGCCGTCGGCGCGCAAGCGGGCGGCGAGGGCATTGCCCGTACCGTCGGGGTCGGTGGGGGAGTCGAGATGCGGGACGATCGGCCGGTCGATCAATCCGAGTCCCTCCCACACCGGGTCGATACCGCAGGTCGGCGCCACTTCCCCGGGGTCGTCGGAGGTTTCCAGCCCGTGCAGGTGCGGTCCGAGCAGGCAAGCGCCCGCGCTGTAACCCGCGTACAGGAACGAATCCGCGGCGAGCAGTTCCGGGATCACGGTGTCCGCGCCGCTGCGCGCGAATTGGGCGCGGAGTACGAAGGTGTTACCGCCGCGCACCCACAGCACCGGGAACCGGGACAGGGTCCGGCGCAATTCGTCCGGACGGCCGATGTATTCGCGCAGATCCACCTCCTGTGGGGTGAAGCCCAGGTTCCGCAGCGGCACCAGTTCGCTGGTCACCGCCGCCGTGCGTGCACCTGGCCAGGAATCGCAGGCGTTGGCGATCACCGCGATCGGGCCCGGTGTGCCGGCGAGTTCGGCGAACCGGTCGTAGTGTTCGCCGAACCGGTAACTGGCCAGGAAGAGTCGCATTTCAGATGGTGAACGCCAGGTTCCGGGCCAGCTGCCGGCCCAGTTCGGCATCGCCGTGGAAAGTGATGCGGTCCAGCGCGGTTTCGGGGTCGAGGCGTCCGCCGCCGAGCCGCACCAGCAGACCCGAATCCAATTCCAGTGTCACCGTGGCCTCTCGATCGGGAGCGGTCACGTAGGCGGCGCGGTCATCGACCTCTATATGCAGTGTCCGCGCGAGAGGCCCCGTCAACCGGAGGGTGATCAGTGAACCGGCCGGTGCGCCACCGCGTTTCGCGAGTACCCGCGGCAGCGACTGGGCGAACTCCGTGAACGCCACCTCGCCACGCGCACCGCCCTCCTCGACCCGCACGCCCAGTGCGTCGGCGATATCGAGTTCGTGCATCCAGCAGTCGAACAACCGGACCCGCATGAACCGCGCATAGGGCACCTCGCCGACCGGGGACTGCGAGGGTGCCAGCCACGCCTGATCGTCCATGGCGGACAACGCTTTCCGGCGCCGATCGATCACCTCGTGGTACATCTGCAGCAGCTCCGTACCCGACAGCGGCCGCAACCGCTGCAACCAGATCTCGTTCAACGCCCCGATATCGTTGCGGACGTGCGGCAATGTCTTGACGTCGATATCGGGTGCCTGTGCGGCGCGGGCCGGCGGCTTATCGCCGAGCAGCAGCGATTCGGTGCCGACGATATGGCCGATCACATCGAAAACCGTCCAGCCGGGCAGGGGTGACGGTATCCGCCACCGGTCCTCGTCGAGCCCGCCGACCAGGTCGGCCAAGGCATCGAACTGGTCGGACAGCAGCCGGACGAGTTCGGGGCGGTCGGGGAGATCGGACATGGGCGCTGCCTTCCGTGGGCTGAGTGCTGGGCAATTCGGTGCGAAAACCGGGTCAGCCGGTATCTGTTTCGGTGGCGGTGTCCAGTGCGGCCAAACCGGCGCGGAGCGCGGCCGCGACCCGCTCCGGCTCATGCGAGCGGCGCAGTACCAGACCGGACGCGAACCGGAACTTGTCACCGTGTGTGCGGGGGAGGACATGCAAATGCACGTGGCCGACGGTTTGGAACGCCGCCTTGCCGTCGTTGATCAGCAGGTTCGCGCCGTCGGCGGCGAATGCCGGACCCTGTACCGCCCGCGCGATCCGATGCCCGACCCGGAACAGTTCGGCACCGGTTTCCGCGGCGAGTTCGGACAGGTCGGTGGCGTGGCGCTTGGGGATCACCAGGGTGTGCCCGCGGGTGATCGGCCGGATATCGAGGAACGCGCAGACGGTGTCGTCCTCGTAGACCCGGTGGGCCGGCGCGGCACCCGCCACGATCCGGCAGAAAACGCATTCGCTCACAGGGCGACTCTACGGCGTACGGCCCGGGCGGGCCCGGTGGCCGGGTGGAATTAGCAAACTTTTCAGACCTGCCGGAACGGTTCCCTCGTTGACCGTTCTGAACAGCATTTACCGATGCGAAGGTAGTGGGCCCCGCGGTGCGGATGTGACGGGCATCTCAGCTAATCTCACTTCCGTCGATGTACGGTGGCGAGGATTTCGGGCGGGGTGTTCACGAACACCCCGCCCGGCGCCGTAATCGGCGGCCGGAACAGTAGGAGAGGGAAACAGACAAGTGGAGACAACGCAGACCGTGAGCGATTCGTCGCCACGCGGGGCGCGTGTCGGTGTCGTTCGCGAAACCGCCGCGGGCGAGCGGCGGGTCGCCCTGGTGCCGAAGATCATTCCGGCCCTGGTGAAACAGGGCGTGGAGGTCGTGGTCGAAGCCGGAGCCGGACAGGGCGCGCTCATTCCCGATACCGCCTACACCGAGGCCGGTGCCACCATCGGTGATGCCTGGTCGGCCGATGTGGTCGTGAAGGTCGCACCGCCCACCGATGCCGAGGTCGCGAAACTGGCCGCGAACCAGACTCTCATCGGGTTCCTGGCGCCGCGCAATGCCGACAACCAGATCGACGCGCTGAAGAAGAAGCAGGTGCAGGCGTTCGCCGTCGAAGCGATCCCGCGTATCTCGCGCGCCCAGGTGATGGACGCACTGTCCTCGCAGGCCAATGTCGCCGGATACAAGGCCGTTCTGCTGGCGGCGTCGGAATCGACCCGCTTCTTCCCGATGCTGACCACCGCGGCGGGCACGGTGAAACCGGCGACGGTGCTGGTGCTCGGTGTCGGTGTCGCGGGCCTGCAGGCGCTGGCCACGGCCAAGCGGCTCGGTGGCCGCACCACGGGGTACGACGTGCGGCCGGAGGTCGCCGATCAGGTGCGTTCGGTCGGTGCCCAGTGGCTCGATCTCGGTATCGACGCCGCCGGTGAGGGCGGGTACGCCCGCGAACTCACCGATGAGGAGAAGGCGAAACAGCAGCAGGCCCTCGAAGACGCGATCAAGGGCTTCGACGTCGTGATCACGACCGCGCTGGTGCCGGGCCGTCCCGCGCCGCGCCTGGTGACCGCCGCCGCGGTCGCCGGAATGAAACCGGGCAGCGTGATCGTGGATCTGGCCGGTGAAACGGGCGGCAACTGCGAACTCACCGAACCCGGCGAAACCGTGGTCAAGCACGAGGTGACGATCTGTTCGCCGCTGAACCTGCCCG
Organism: Nocardia carnea; assembly: GCF_029868325.1. Taxonomy (GTDB): domain Bacteria; phylum Actinomycetota; class Actinomycetes; order Mycobacteriales; family Mycobacteriaceae; genus Nocardia; species Nocardia carnea_C. The sequence continues at coordinate 59,174 of NZ_JARWNW010000251.1, read as the reverse complement.
CCACCATGCCCGAGCACGCCAGCGAGCTGTATTCGAAGAATATTTCGGCGCTGCTGGAACTGATGCTCGCCGACGGGCAGCTGGCTCCGGATTTCTCCGATCAGGTGCTGGCCGATTCCTGCGTCACCCGTGACGCCGAACCGACAACGAAAGCCGAATGATGTACAGCGAGCTACTGGCGAATATCGCCATTCTGGTGCTCTCCGGATTCGTGGGTTTCGCGGTGATCTCCAAGGTCCCCAATACCCTGCACACCCCGCTGATGTCGGGCACCAACGCCATCCACGGCATCGTCGTGCTGGGTGCGCTGGTCACCCTGGGCCGGATGGAAGACCCCTCGATCGGGGTGCAGATCATCCTGTTCGTGGCCTTGGTGTTCGGAACCCTGAACGTGATCGGCGGTTTCGTGGTGACCGACCGGATGCTGGGCATGTTCAAAGGTAAGAAGCCCGGCGCGGGTGCCGAGAAGGCAGGTCAGTGATCCATGGACAATCTGGTCGATATCCTCTACATCCTGTCCTTCGCCCTCTTCATCTACGGCCTGATGGGGCTCACCGGCCCCAAGACGGCGGTCCGGGGTAACTGGATCGCCGCGGGCGGTATGGCCCTCGCGGTGATCGCCACGCTCATCGCGGTCCGCGATACGAGCAACTGGATCCTCATCGTCGCGGGCCTGGTGGTCGGTGTGGCACTCGGTGTGCCGCCCGCCCTGCGCACCAAGATGACCGCCATGCCGCAGCTGGTGGCGGCGTTCAACGGTGTCGGTGGCGGTACGGTCGCGCTGATCGCGTGGGCCGAATTCATCGACACCACCGGGTTCTCCACCTTCCATCACGGTGAGGAACCGACGGTGCACATCATCGTCGGCTCGCTGTTCGCCGCGATCATCGGTTCGATCTCGTTCTGGGGTTCGCTCATCGCGTTCGGCAAATTGCAGGAGATCCTGCCCGGTAAACCGATCGGCCTGGGCAAACTGCAGCAGCCGGTGAACCTGCTGCTGCTGGTGGCGGCGATCGCCGCGGCGGTGGTGATCGGTCTCGGCGCGTCCGACGGCGGCGTCACGCAGTGGTGGATGGTCGGGCTGCTGCTGGCCGCGGGTGTGCTGGGCCTCATGGTCGTGCTGCCCATCGGCGGCGCCGATATGCCGGTGGTCATCTCGCTGCTGAACGCCCTCACCGGGCTGTCGGCGGCGGCGGCCGGTCTCGCGCTGAACAACACCGCCATGATCGTGGCCGGCATGATCGTCGGCGCGTCCGGCACCATCCTCACCAACCTGATGGCCAAGGCCATGAACCGTTCCATCCCGGCCATCGTCGCCGGTGGATTCGGTGGCGGCGGTGCGGTCGCGGCTGCCGGAGGTGGTGAGCAGAAGCAGGCCAAGGCCACCTCCGCCGCCGACGCCGCGATCCAGATGGCGTATGCCAACCAGGTGATCGTGGTCCCCGGCTACGGTATGGCCGTCGCCCAGGCCCAGCACGCCGTGAAGGAGATGGCGGCATTGCTCGAAGCCAAAGGTGTGGAGGTCAAATACGCCATCCACCCCGTGGCCGGCCGGATGCCCGGGCATATGAACGTGCTGCTCGCCGAGGCCGAGGTGTCCTACGACGCCATGAAGGAAATGGACGATATCAACGGCGAATTCGGCCGCACCGATGTCGCCCTGGTGATCGGCGCCAACGACGTCACCAACCCCGCCGCCCGCGAGGATTCGGCCAGCCCGATCTACGGTATGCCGGTCCTCAATGTCGATCAGGCGAAATCGGTGATCGTGCTGAAACGTTCGATGAACAGCGGTTTCGCCGGTATCGACAATCCGCTCTTCTACGCCGACCACACCGCCATGCTCTTCGGTGACGCGAAGAAATCGGTGGGTGCGGTCACCGAGGAACTCAAAGCGCTGTAAGCGCGCGAATTCCGGCGGCCCCGGCGCGCGTTCGGTCGCACCACCGAGCGTGTGCCGGGGCCCTTTGCTGTTAGCGTCGACGAATGGCGGATCTCGGCGTAAAACTGTTGCGTACTCGCTGGTTCGTACGGGCCCCGATCTGGGCGTTCCGAGCCCGGCTCGGCTTTCTCTTCGGGGGCCGCCTACTCCTGCTGGAGCACACCGGTCGCACCTCGGGAAAAGCGCGGTATGTCGCACTCGAAACAGTGGACCGTCCCGACACCGACACCGTGATCATCGCCTCGGGCTTCGGCGAGACCTCGCAGTGGTACCGCAACCTGCTGGCCGGCCCGCACTGCCGGGTGAGCATCGCCACCCGCTACCGGGTGCCCGCGGTGGCCCGGCCGCTGGAGCCTCAGGAGACGGCCGTGGTGCTGGCCGACTACCGGATCCGGCATCCGAAGGCCTACCGGAAATTGAGCGGCATCATCGAGCAGGCCACCGGCAGGGGGATCGAGACGGTACCGATGGTCGAGTTGGCCCTCGGCTCCTGAATCCTGAGCGTCGATGATGTGCCGTCGACAAGGGAAAATATGTGGACGGTGTGGTAACCGCGGGCGGATCATGGTCGGCGATGCCCGAACGCAACGAACCACTTCGCCTGATCGAATTCGATCCCACCACCGCCGACCCTGCCGACGCTTTGCCCTGGTCGGCTGTACTCGACTCGTATTCCACGCCCCGAGACCTGCTCGACATGCTCACCCTGAGCCTCTTCGGCCGGGGCGTGCAACCGTACTACCGCAAGAAACAGCTGGATCGAGTGCGACCCGACGCCCTGCTGCGGCCGCCGGGCTCGCAGGTCTCGCGGTCGGTCGTCGAAGCCGATGCGCAGTCGACCCTGGTGCTCGGCGAGGGCTGGACCCTGCGTGCCGATCGCTGGGCCGATAAATCGGCGACACTGGAAGTGGTCGCGGTGAGCGACGAGCTGGCCGAACGTATCGTCACCGAATCGGTCCGCGACGCAGAACAGCCCGCCCCCACCGACCTGACCGCGGTGAAAATGGGCTTCTGGCATCAGGGCGACCGCGGAGCGACCCGGCGTGCCCTCGCCGTCACCACCCCCGAATGGCCCGAGATCCGGGGTAACTACAGCGGCCCCGTCGCGGGTGCGCTGGATCGGTTGATGGCGATGCAACCGGCCGATATCCGCGGCCGGTTGCTGCTCCTGCACGGCCCGCCCGGCACCGGTAAGACCACGGCCCTGCGTTCCCTCGCCCGGGCGTGGTCATCCTGGTGCCAGGCCGACTGTGTACTCGACCCGGAGATGCTGTTCGCCAAACCCGGCTACCTGATGCGGGCCGCGATGGGCGCCGAAGGCGAGGACGACGAATCCGACCGCTGGCGGCTGCTGATCCTGGAGGACTGCGACGAGCTGATCCACGCCGAAGCCAAATCCTCTTCGGGACAGGGGCTTTCCAGGTTGCTCAATCTCACCGACGGAATGCTGGGGCAAGGCCGTGACGTACTGGTCGCCATCAGTACCAACGAGGACCTGTCCCGGCTGCACCCTGCTGTGACCCGGCCCGGGAGATGCCTGGCGCAGGTGGAAATCGGCAAGCTGACCGCCACCGAGGCGCGGACCTGGCTGGGCGATACGCCTGCCGATATTCCTGCTGCCGGAGCCACGCTCGCCGAACTCGCCGCACTCCGGGACCGGGCCGAAAGTATCGCGGTGCGCACGGAATACACCGAGGGCGGGATGTATCTGTAGCGAACTCTGCCGAGCTTCTGTATCGGCCTGACCGGCGCGCTCACGCTGCCGACCCGGGCACAACGCTCGAAGCCGGTTTCCGGCGATGATGTTGTGGCACGGCTGCCGCAAGATTCCGGGACGGCGAACCGCAGATGCGCCGCCTCGTCCCGGTCGGCGCCGGTGTCGCCGTGAACGAGGCCGTAGCCCCCGGCGCTTGTGCAGATTATGGTTGGCGGAGTGGATGCATTGGCTGCACTGCTGGAGGGCCCGCGAGCCCGGGGTGCGTTCGTGCTGCGGTCGATGCTCCGCCCGCCGTGGTCGCTGCGGATCCAGGACGAATCGCCGCTGACGCTCGTCGCCGTGGTCCGGGGGTGGGCGTGGGCGCTCACCGCCGACGGCGAGCAGCGCCGGGTCGAGGCCGGGGATGTCGCGGTGTTCCGGGGGCCGCATCCCTATACCGTCGCGGACGATCCCGCGACCGAACCGCAGATCCTGATCAACCCGGGACAGGTCACCACGACTCTGGACGGTGAAGTGCTCTGCGAGACGATGAGTCTCGGGGTACGGCAGTGGGGTAACGATCCGGACGGGGAAACGGTGTTCGTTACCGGCTCCTACGAATATGTCGGCGCGGTGAGCCGGCGCCTGCTGCGTGCACTACCGCCCATGCTGGTGTTGCCGCGCGGCCGTTCCGACGATCGGCTGCTCGGCCTGCTGACCGACGAAACCGTCAAGGACCTACCCGGCCAAGGCGTAGTGCTGGACCGCCTGCTGGACCTGCTGCTCATCTCGACCCTGCGTACCTGGTTCTCCGGCACCGAGGCCCCACCGTGGTACCACGCCTACGGCGACCCACTGGTGGGGAAGGCCCTGCGGCTACTCCAGCACAACCCCGCTCACCCCTGGACCGTGGCCGCGCTGGCCCAGGAAGTCGGGTCCTCACGGGCCGCGCTGGCCCGCCGGTTCACCGAACTGGTCGGCGAACCACCCATGGCATTCCTCACCGAATGGCGTCTCGACCTGGCCGCCGACCTGCTACAGGGCACCGAGGACACGGTCGAGGCCATCGCCCGCCGCGTCGGGTACGGCAGCGCGTTCGCCTTGAGCACGGCGTTCAAACGACATTTCGGTGTCAGTCCGCGGGAGCACCGGGCCGGCGGTTCTGCCGCGGTTTCCTCGGCCAGTTGATTCGTATCCGCCCCACGGCCGGGACCGTGGCGGGAGGCCGACCGTGGCACGGGCGTCTCGCGCCCGGCCGGGGTCGGTCAGAATCGTCTCGGCGGCGCTGCCCGCCGACCGACCCGGTATCGTCGCCCGGGTGACGACGCAGTATCCGGTGCTCTGGCCGGTGCCCACCCGATGGGCCGATAACGACCACTACGGGCACGTGAACAACGTGACCTATTACGCGTACTTCGATACCGCCGTCAATGCGTGGTTGATCGACGCGACGGGCACCGATATCCGTGAGTTACCCGCGATCGGGATCGTCGCGGAAACCTCCTGCCGGTTCCACGCCTCGCTCAGCTTCCCCGACAAACTGCAGGTCGGCCTGCGAATCGCCCGCCTCGGCCGCTCCAGCATCACCTACGACCTGGCGATCTTCCGGGAAGCCGGACAGGACCTGGAACTTGCTGCCACCGGCACCTTCGTCCATGTCTACGTGGACGAGGAGACGCGTAAACCGGTCGAGATCCCCGAGGTCATCCGTAGCGCGGCCCGGGCACTGGTCACCGAGGCCCCGGGAACCTAGCGCGCTGTCCGGTGTCGCGGGCTCAGGCGCGGCGGACATCGCAGCGACGTACGGCGACGATATTGGGCACACCGTCCCGACCCTGCCCGTGTCCGGACAACAGATCGCGCCAACCGGGCCACGCGCCGTCGCTACCGCGGATCTCCACCAGTCCGAAGATCAACTCGCCGACGCTCGAATGCACCGTTTTCGGCAGCAGGATCCGGTTCCCTACGATGACGACAATGGGTATCAGCATCGCCGACGAGCCGACGGCCGGTGAGAACCCCAACTTCGCCACTAGTATGAGCAGTACCGCGAGAGCTGCGAAGAAAGAGCCGAACTGCAGGACGAAGTCGCCCAACCCGGCAAACGTACTGCGTAGATTCCGTGGCGACGGGTACCGCGTATCCCCGTCCGTCCCATGGTGTCTCGGCAGGAAATCGGCGTACCGGTCAACCCGAAGGCATCCCCCAAACTCATCGGTCGATCATGACACACCTTCCGCGGTCGTGACACGATCGAGAATGCGGCGGCAGCGCCGTCTCGGCGGTGCTCCCCGTCGACCGACCCGGTATCGTCGCCCGGGGTCGGATTCAAAACCTCCAGGGCGCGATGGAACCGGATGGTGTTCGGCAGCGTCGGTTATGGGTGATGGATCTGTTGTCGAAGTGGAGGGGGCCGAGGTGGGTTGGTCGTTTACGCGGGTGGAACGCGGAAACTGCTGCCACGTAACCGGTTCGGCCGCACTGTTCGGTGGGGTGTGCTGAGTGGGTATCGAGATCCCCGAAGCCTTGCAGTGGGTTTGCAAATACGTCGTCGGGGCCGGAGATTGGCCCGAGGGTGACGATACCGCGATGCGGCGGGTGGAGACAGCGTGGGTGACGCTGGCCGCCGACCTTCAGGAAATCGGTCCGGACGCCAACCATGCGATCGATCAGGTGCTGGCCGCGATCGAGGGTGACACAGCACAGGCGATCTCGGATCGCTGGACCGACCTAGGGCACGGCCAGGGCGCGTTCGACGGCCTGATCAAACATATCGAAACGTTGGGTGACGAGATCGGCGACGGGGCGGCCGATATCGAGCACACCAAATTGGTGATTCTGGCCAGTTTGGCGATATTCGCAGTCGAGATGGCCATCCTTCTGGCGGCCGTTTCCACCGGTGTCGGAGCACCGGCCGCGGGTGCAAAAGCAGTGGTGGCCCAAACCGCGCCCGTATCGCGGTCCGCACCGCGATCAAACAACTCCTGCAACGGCTGGTGTCGAAGGCGGCGTTGAAAGCCGCGGCCCGCGCCGGTGTGCGTGGCGCTTGGGCCGCAACTTTGGAAGAAACCGCACTCGATCTCGGCATCAAGGCCGTCCAGGTCGCGGCGGGGCGTCGCGACGAGATCGCCATGGATGATCTCACCGAGGCGGCAAGAACGCGCTGACCGCGGCCGCTACCGGCGCATACGACCGAGATGAGCCCGGCATTTCGCGGGGAGAACACGGCGGGGGTCGTGTGGGATACGGCAGTGGAGTACGTGGACGAAAACGAAAGAGAGCAGTACAGGCTAACTGTGGTGGACGGATTGATCTACGATTCGCACGGAGAATTGTTCGATACGACCGACGCGGAATCCGAAACTCCGCATAGTGGTGGCCGCGCAATATTCGTAATGGATGGGGAAGGCAATCTGTATGCCTCTAACAGTCATGGGCAGGGACGGTTTCATCATTCAAGTTTTCTGGCTGGAGAACCGGTCTCCGCGGCTGGTGAGCTAGTTGTGATTAATGGCGAGCTGCAACTCTTGAACGATTCGAGTGGGCACTATCAGCCCATGCAAGCGTATACATTGCAGGCTGCTCACCATCTGCGAAACCTGGGCGTACAAATCACCCTGGATCAAATAAATATGCGCGCGTTCTACTGATCATTGGAGGATGTAAGTGGTTAGCCCCTGGGCCGGTGTGGTCAACATTATCATTCACGGTGTTCATTCCCGCGAACTCGATGACAGTCTTGCGGATGCGGTGGCAAAGGATCTGCTCCGCCGGCCTATAGGAACCAAGACCCAGGAGGAGCAATACCAGATACTCGCTGATGGTATCCGCCAAGGGTATCCCGTGCCGACCACTCTCCCTACCACGCACAGCGCGGAAGATATGGGAGCATTCGTCGCCGAGGTCGTCCAGCGAATGGACGACGCCAGGCCCTGGCCGGTGTTGCCCTACCTCCTGCTGCCGCGTGAGGCTGTCGTAGATTTTCTGCGGTCCGGGCATCCTGTGGCGCGTATACATGCCTCATTTCATGCGGTAAGCAATGCGCTGAGACGAATTTTCTATCATGACAAGGAATACGGTGTCTATTTGCCTCTCCGGTTGAGGTCCGGAGCGGCGGTGTTGCTGGTTGCGGACTACTGGGAGAATAGCTCGGACGTTCTGTTGATCACAACGAACCAAACTGTTCCTGCCCACGAGATCGTGAGGGAACTGGTCGACGGCTCCGAGCTCGACCGGAAACAGATCCGGCTGGTTATTTCTCCCGAAGAAATCGAATATGAAAACATAGTCTATGACACCACGCCGTTGCAGCCCGAATTTCGGGGTGAACATATCCTGGGTAATCCGGTGTGGGGTAGCACGGCCGTCGACTACCTCACTACCGAGAAGGCTGCCTCATATCGGCTCTTTGCGAACCACGGAGTGGTCTACCGGAACAACGACCACACGCAACCGTTCGATACCACCCAGGCACGGACTCTCTGGACTCCCGATGGCGGCCGCGCGATATTCGTCATGGACGCCGATGGCCACCTCTACTCTTCCCCGGAACATATCCTCGGCCGCTTCCATCACTCCAGCTTCCTGGCGGGGCAACCCGTCGCCGGTGCCGGCGAAATCCAGGTCGTGCAGGGCCGCGTCCAGCTTCTTTCCGACCACAGCACTCACTACCGTCCCGCGCGGCGATTCACTCGGCAGGTAGTCGACAGCCTGCGCCGGCAGGGTATTCCGTTCGATGACAGGGCGATCGAATACCACTACCCAGAATGATCAGTTCGGCGGCAGGGGACTGAATCTGGTGAACGCAGGCTGGAGGCACCGGTCGGGGGTGGTCGATCAGTCGAGCGAGACTCCGATCGCTCGCAACTGCTGTGCTCGTTCGGGGGTGAGTCTGCCTTCCGTACGGTTACGTTCGCCAATTGGCTGACCTCGGCCGGCTGTCTCGTCCGAGCGGCCATGATTTCCGGTGACCCCGATCACGGGCCGCGTGGCGGACTCGTGGAGCAGTACCTCGCGCTGGAGAGGACCGTGCTTGCGGGACACCATCACCTGGCGCTTCAGTCGCGTACGAATACGTTGTTCGATGTCCTCGGTGCTTCCGTCGCCGAGAAACGATTCGATCAGACCGCGCGGGCATACCCGGAGGTTTGCAGCAAGCCTGGAACCAGCTATTGAAAGGAGATCACGCGGCGGGCCGCTCCATGCCCGCATGCAGGTTGAAGGCGTCGCTGAACATGCTGTCCCCGATCCTCACCGAGACCGGACAAGTGGTGAATGGTCCTGGGCGTCGTCCGTAGGTTCGGCGAGAGGGTGCATGCGACACGGGTCCGGGCGATCTGGATGGGGCACGGTGATCCTGAGCGACGTGCTGGGTATGCTGGGGACCCGTTTTACCCGGGTCATGTGCTCGGCGGATCAGCCGGGTGCGTCGGCGACGACGGCCCCAGGTCTTGGTGAAAGAGCTGAAACTGGTTGTCGTAATCCGCTGAGCGGCAACAGGATTGACGCTAAAATCGACGAGGTGTCAGATTTCGTCATGATTGCCACGTTTGTTCTCGGGTGCGCTGGCTTCATATGGCAGATCCGGATTTTTACGCATCAGGTCAAGGAGTCGCGACTAGCGGTGGAGCGTGCCACGGAAGAGGCGATCGAGGAGAATCGACGCCAATGCCGCCGGTATACGCTGGAATTCATCGGTAATACGATTGCGCGCCAGTACGACCTGTATTCGAAGGTGCACGCCGATGACGGATTCCTGGAAAGGGCGAAAGTCCCGAACAGTGAGGAGTATATGGGATTGCGCTCCTACCTCGGGTACTTGGAGAACATCGCCGCGGGCGTGAACATGGGGATCTTCGACCAAGAGGTGGTCGACCACACAGCCGGTGCGCGCCTGATCAAGGCCTGGGAGCAGTACAGCGGTTGGGTCGAAGCGGTCCGGGAGGCGCAAGGAAACAAGCGGATGTACGAGGAATTGGAAGTCCTGGTACGGCGGCTTCCCCCTCTGAATCCGCCCAATCGGGAGGAGGATGCGGCGGACGACGACACCTCGGTTGCTGACGGGGGTGCCGCGCTGGCAAGGGCCGCCGGTTCACCGCCGGAGTCCTGACAACTGCCCGCCCCGGGGGTAATCCAACAGTCCCGCCGGTTTGTCGAGCCGTCGCGCTTCGTCGATCCTGCCGAGCTCCAGAACCGCTGGTCGGTGTATCGGCCGCCGGCGCCGGACTTGCGATTGTGATTTCCCTGGGGTCAGTTGCCGGGGTTTTCCAGGGCAGCTTGGAAGCGGCGCATGCCGCGGATCCAGCGGTCGTAGTCCGATCCCTTGTTCCGGTACATCTGCAGGACTTCGGGGTGCGGGAGGATCAGGAATTCGCCCGCCGCGACCCCGGCGAGGACTGTGTCGGCGACCTCTTCGGCGCTGAGTACGGCGCCTGCGGATTTCACGGCGGTGATCGCCAACCGGCCCGCTTCGGCGTTGTTCTCCGGGATCATGCCTTCCCGGAGCAATGCCGTGTCCACGCCCATCGGGCAGATGCAACTGACGCCGATTCCCTTGTCGCCGTAGGTGATCGACAGCCATTCGGCGAAGCCTACGGCGGCGTGTTTGGAGACCGAGTACGGTGCCGAGCCCAGTTGGGTGAGCAGGCCGGCGGCGGAGGCGGTGGAGACGAAGTAGCCGCTGCCGCGTTCCAGCCAGCCGGGGACGAGGAGGCGGGCGGCGCGGATATGCGCCAGGGTGTTGACCTCGAGGGCGGCCGACCATTGCGCGTCGGTGCTGTCCAGGCCTGCGCCGCCGCCGATACCGGCGTTGGCGAAGTAGAAGTCGACGGGGCCGAAGGTGGTTTCCGCGGCCGTGATCAGCTGTGCGATCACCTCGGGGTCGGCGGCGTCGCCGCCGGCGGAGATCGCGGCGTCGCCGATCTCGTCCGCGACCTTCGCCGCGGTGGTGGGGTCGAGGTCGGCGACGACGACCTTCGCGCCGTGGCCGGCGAGCCCGCGGGCCAGTGCCGCGCCGATACCGGAGCCGCCGCCGGTGACTACGGCGGTCCGGCCGGAGAAGGTGTCGGTTGCTGTGCCTGAGAGCTCCATATCGGCACCTTATCCCTTACTGCGACACAAGCCTAGGTATGTCGCTTAATAAGCGGGTTCGTGGCGGTTCAGTCCCGCTCGGCCAGGCGGCGGAGCAGCGGGGCGGTGCGGGGGCCGACCAGTTCCTGCATCACCAGTGTCATATTGGTGCGGACCACGCCGGGGATCTTCAGGATCTGGCCGGCGATCCGATAGAGATCGTCGGCATCGCGGGCGACCACGCGGACCGTGAGATCGGTCGGGCCGGTCATACCGCATGCCTCGGTCACCTCCGGTACCTCGGCCAATTCGTCGACCACGGCGTCGAGGCGATGCTGGTCCACGACCACCGCGACGAATGCGGACAGCCGGTACCCGAGCGCGCGCGGCTGCACCCGGAGTTCGAAACTGCGCAGGACGCCGGCGGCTTCCCAGCGCGCGAGCCGGGCCTGCACTGTATTGCGGGAGAGTCCGAGCCGCGCGGCCAGCTCGACGCCGGTGGCGCGGGGGCTGGCGGTCAGTTCGAGCAGTAGTCGCGCGTCCGTGGCGTCCAGTACCGGGTCGGTGCTTTCCTGGCTGGTCATAAAGCGCAGTATGACAGCAAATGGCGGTCCAAAACCGTGCGGAATGCTCAGTTGCCGGATCGAGACTTGCGCAGTTCGCCTAGGCGTGGATGCTGTGTGTTGTAGGCCACATCAGCGCGTGACCCGCGTGAGGAGGCGAGGCCGATGCCCGGCACAACCGAGTATCCGGTGCAACTGATCCAGCCCGACGGCGCTCGGGTGCACAACCCCGAATATCAGGCCCTGGTCGCCGATATCGGACCGGATGACCTGTGGCAGCTCTACGAAGATCTGGTGGTGAGCCGGCGGATCGATACCGAGGCCGTCGCCTTGGCCCGGCAGGGCCAGCTGGGTCTGTGGGCGCCGGGGGAGGGGCAGGAAGCCGCGCAGGTCGGTTCGGCACACGCGCTACAGCCCGACGACTACGTCTTCAGCAGTTACCGCGAAGCGGCGGTCGCGTACTGCCGCGGAGTGGACCCGGGAGCTATCACCCCGATGTGGCGCGGGGTCGCGCATTCGTCGTGGGATCCGGCGGAGATCAATATGACCAACCCGGCGATCGTGGTGGGCGCGCAGGGCCTGCACGCCACCGGTTACGCCTACGCCGCCCACCTGGAAGGTGCGGAGATCGCCACCATCGCCTACTTCGGTGACGGCGCCACCAGCCAGGGCGATATCGCCGAGGCCCTGACCTTCGCCTCCACCTGGAGCGCCCCGGTCGTGTTCTTCTGCCAGAACAACCACTGGGCGATCAGCGAACCCGTACATCTGCAGAGCGCGACCCCGATCGCGCAGCGAGCGGTGGGTCATGGGATCCCGGCGACCCGGGTGGACGGTAACGATGTGCTGGCGGTCCTGGCCGTCACCCGCCGGGCCGCCGCCCGCGCCCGCACTGGTGGCGGTCCCTCCTTCATCGAGGCCATCACCTACCGCATGGGCCCGCACACCACCGCCGACGACCCGACCCGCTACCGCACCTCCGCCGAAACCGGGGACTGGGCCCGCCGCGATCCGATCCTGCGGATGCGGCGGCTGCTCGAACGCGAGGGCCTGTTCGATCCGGCCGGGCAGCGGCGGGTGGACGAACGCGCGGACGAGGTGGCGCACCGGATCCGGTCGGCCACGCTGGCCATGCCCGATCCCGAACCGCTGGAATTGTTCGACCACGTCTACGCGACACCGCATCACCTCGTCGCGGCCCAGCGCCGCGACTACGCCGAGTACCTGGCCGACGACCCGGCCGCCGGCGAGAACGTCGCGCCCACCCTGCGCGAGGAAGGAGTCCGCTCATGATCACCACATTCGCCGCGGCGCTCAACGCTGGGTTGCGCACCGCCCTGGAGGACGATCCCAAGGTGGTGCTGATGGGTGAGGACATCGGCCGGCTGGGTGGTGTGTTCCGGGTGACCGATACGCTGCAGAAGGATTTCGGCGACCGCCGCGTCATCGATACGCCGCTGGCCGAATCCGGCATCGTGGGCACGGCGTTCGGGATGGCACTGCGCGGTTATCGGCCGGTATGCGAGATCCAGTTCGACGGCTTCGTCTACCCGGCCTTCGATCAGATCGTCTCGCAGGTGGCCAAAATCCATTACCGGACACGGGGCAAGGTGAGCGCTCCGCTCACGATCCGGATCCCGTTCGGCGGCGGGATCGGTTCCGTCGAACACCATTCCGAATCGCCGGAGGCCTACTTCGCGCATACCGCGGGCCTGCGGGTGGTTTCGCCGAGCAACCCGGCCGACGCCTATACGATGATCCGCCAGGCGATCGCGCTGGACGATCCGGTGATCTTCTTCGAACCCAAACGCCGCTACTGGGACAAGGCCGAACTCGATCCCGCCGCAACGGATTCGCTGCCGCTGGACCGGGCCCGGGTCTGCGTACCGGGGTCGGACGCCACCCTCGTCGCCTACGGAGGTACTGTCGCCACCGCGATGACCGCGGCGAAAATCGCTACAGAAGAGGGCATTTCGCTCGAAGTGATCGATCTGCGCAGCCTGGCGCCACTGGATATCGACACCATCGCCGAATCGGTGGACCGGACCGGCCGGCTGATCGTGGTGCACGAAGCGCCGGTCACCGGCGGAATCGGCGCGGAGATCGCGGCCCGGATCACCGAACGTTGTTTCTATCGACTCGAAGCACCGGTCCGGCGGGTCGGCGGATTCGATATTCCCTATCCTCCGGCTAAGCTCGAAAAGCATCACCTGCCCGATCCGGACCGCATCCTGGCGGCGGTCGACAGCACACTTGCCGCCTGAGTGCCCCGCCACCCTGACGCCAGCCGGAGGTGCCCACCGTGGACGATGCCGCTACCGCCGAATCGGGCGAGATCCTGGAGTTCCGGCTGCCCGACCTAGGCGAGGGGCTCACCGACGCCGAACTGCAGAACTGGACCGTCGCGGTGGGCGACGAGGTCGAGTTGAACCAGACCATCGCCGAGGTGGAAACCGCGAAGGCGGTGGTCGCGCTGCCCTCGCCGTTCGCGGGCACCGTGGTGGAACTGCTCGCCGAACCCGGGTCGACGATCGAGGTCGGGGCGCCGCTGCTGCGGATCCGTAGCAGCACGCCCGCACCGGAGGGCAACGGTCGCACGTCGGTGTTGGTGGGCTATGGGCCGGAGACGGAGAATCAGCCGTCGCGCCGGCGCCGCATGCGTGCCGCGGCATCCGCTCCACCTGCGGAAACGACGACCGCCGGGGTCGACTACGAGGGGGGTGTCATCGGCGCGGATGCGGGGGTGGCGGACGAGACGGCCGCAGCGCCTGTGCAAGGAGCCGGTGCCGCCGAGGAAACGTCGGCCCCGGTGGGCGCGGAGCATACGGAGGCCTTTGGCGGCACCCGTGCTGATGCGGGTGCTCGTTCGCCGGCCGAGACCGCACGGGGTACTCGGCCCGATGCGGCAGCTGGGGACCGCGGCGGGGCGGCGCCGCCCGGTGCACCACACGGCGGGGACACCCTGGGCTCGGGGGTCGGCGGCGGGCGGGTCTCCGCCACCCCCGGTGCGCGAAAGCTGGCGCGGGAGTTGGGGATCGACCTCTGGTACGTGGCCGGATCCGGGCCGGAAGGCGCGGTCACCGTCGCCGATGTTCGCGGTGCGGTGCCGGTATCGGAACCCGCACCGCGCGAGCACGCCGCCGAGGAGGTCGCGCGGATCGGGCAGCGGGCCGACGGATCGGTCCGGGAGGAGCGCACGCCGATCTCCGGAATCCGGAAACGGACCGCGGCCGCCATGGTCGCCAGCGCCCGCACGATCCCGCAGGCGTCCACCTCCAGCACGGTCGATATCACGGCGTCGCTGGAACTGCTGGATCATCTGCGCGCCACCAAGACATTCGAGGGGCTGACCCCCACGCCGCTCGCCTTGGTCGCGAAATCGGTTCTTGCCGCGCTGGCCGAATATCCCGGGATCAACACCTACTGGGACGAGGCGAATTCGGAGATCGTCACCAGGTATTTCGTCAACCTGGGTATCGCGGTGGCCACCGAGCGCGGACTGCTCGTACCCAACATCAAGGACGCACAGACGCTGAGCCTGCGGGAACTGTGCCGGGAGATCGGCTGGCTGGCGCAGACCGCCCGCGACGGCCGGGCCGGGCTGTCCGAGCTGCGGGGCGGGACGTTCACGATCTCCAACGTCGGCGTTTTCGGGGTCGAATCGGGGACGCCGCTGGTCAACCCGGGTGAGGCGGCGATTCTGTGCGTCGGTGCGGTGAACTCGCGACCGTGGGTGTTCCGCGGCGAGCTGGCCGTGCGGTCGGTGGTCACGCTGACGCTGAGCTTCGACCACCGCATGATCGACGGTGAACTGGCGGCCCGGTTCCTGGCCACGGTCGCCGGTGCGCTGGAAGATCCGCTGACCCTGCTCGCCCGGATCTGAGCAGGCCCGCAGATAGGTGAACTCTGCGGTGGCCGCATGGACGCGGCAGAGCACGCGCGCGTACGGTGAAAAAACTGTTCCAGACTCTTGGACGAGGAGCTGCGGTGAACGCGGTACTGATCTCGGCTGAAGAACTCCGGGAATCAACGGAAGAAAACCTGCGCCTGCTGGACGTCCGCTGGCAGCTGGGTGACCCGGAGGGGCCTCAGCAGTACCAGAACGGCCATATCCCGGGCGCGGTGTTCGTCGACCTCGACACCGAACTCGCCGCATTACCCACCCCGGCCCAGGGCCGGCATCCGCTGCCGGACCCGGAGCAGCTCCAGAAATGCGCCCGCAGCTGGGGCCTGTGCGCGGGGGATCCGGTCGTTGTCTACGACGCCCTCGGCGGTATGTCGGCCGCGCGGGCGTGGTGGCTGTTGCGCTGGGCCGGGATCACCGATGTGCGCATCCTCGACGGCGGGCTGCCCGCATGGCTGCGCAGCGGCGGCGACCTGGCGACCGGCGTGGAACCGGATCCCGAACTCGGCGATATCGAACTCGACCCCGGCCGGCTGCCGGTGATCGATGCCGACGCCGCCGCCCGCTGGGAAGGTGTGCTGATCGATGCCCGGGCCGCCGAACGGTATCGCGGGGAACAGGAACCCGTCGATCCCCGGGCGGGGCATATCCCCGGTGCAATCAGCGCTCCGACCAGCGAGAATCTCGATGAGGACGGCTGTTTCCTGCCGGCGGAACTGCTGCGCCGCCGATACCACGACCTCGGCGGTGAACCGGTCGCGGTGTACTGCGGTTCGGGCATCACTGCCGCGCATGCGATCGCGGCACTCGCGGTGGTGGGTGTGGAGGCCGCCCTGTATCCGGGGTCGTGGTCGCAGTGGGCGCACGATTCGAAACGGCCTGTGGCGACGGGTGCCTGATCCGGCGTTGGTCCAGCGCGGTGTGGATGCGCTCGGTTGCCGGTAGCCTGCTCGCCGATATGGCCGGACGCCGGCCTTGACGCACGGCGGGTTCGAGGCGCCGATCCCCGCCGCCCCGCGGTAGCCGGGCGCACGGCCGGCTCGCGACCCACGGCGTCCGGGGCGGCGCGCGTCTCGGTGTCGTGCATATCAGTCGCACCGCGCCGTGATATCGCGCAATACCGCATGGTCCGCGCCGGTGACCGGGAGCTGGTACCGCACGGCGACCGTGAGGTACCGGCCCGCGTAGTAGCAGTGTCCCGGACGCGACGGTGGTAACCACTCGGCGGGTGTGCTGTCGCTTTTATCGGTATTGGTCGCGCGGTCGGTGGCCTGCAGGTTGTACTCGATATCGTTCGCGAAGCGGATGCGCTGCGCCGGTGACCAGGTGGCGGCTCCCATATCCCAGGCGGCGGCCAGCGGATAGATATGGTCCACGGGCAGCTGCTGGGCGTTTTCTTTGCTGAACACCATCCGATTGCCGGTATACGGATCGGCCAGGATGCCGGACTGGACGACGCAGCCCCCGGTGCCCGGGCGGAACGCGACTTCCACCAGCTGCCGGGCGAGGACATTGTTGCGGGTATCGCAGCCGTCGTGGCCGCCCGGGCCGTCGTGATCATCGGACCAGGCCGGCCCGAAAACGCACCCCTGCCCGGACCCGCAATCACGCTCGTAGCCGCCGGTGTGCGGGCGTTCGGGAACCACCCGGACCGCGGCGAGGAGTTGTTCGAGTTGAGCGCGCCCGGGGCTACCGGGTGCGGGCCGCAGGCCCGGCGGGACCGCGCAGGCGGCGAGCAGGCCGACCAAGCAGGCGGTGAGCAGTGCGGAAACCGTGTGAATCTTCCCCCGTGTCATCACGGTTACCGGTATACCCGAGGGCGCCGACAGGTTCCGGCGCCCGGTGGATCACAGCCAGGCGCGGGCCAGCAGCTCGTCGTTGTCGACCCCGCTGCTACGCGGTGGGAAACGCGTAGCGACCAGGGATTCGATATGCGCCCCGTCGTGGCCGATCACCCAGGAACCGCCGCTGTCGAGACATTCGGCGATCTTGGCGAAGGCCGTGAGCAGGAACGTGATGGCATCCTCGGGCCGATCGGTGTGGGCGAGCCGCTGCGATTCGCCGGGCCGGGACAGATCCAGCCAGACACCGCACTGGCCGTCCAGCCGCATACCGACGATCTTGCCGGCATCCACGAAGGTGAACTTCCGCCGCTCCCAGGGTGTGGTCGGCGTGTAGCTCTGCTCGAGAACCTGGAGCAGAATTGTCATACTGCTGCCCTCCGCTGTTCGATGACGCCGCTGTGTGCTGTGGGGACCGCTGTTCCGGGGCCGGTGTGCGCCGCCTGCCGCATGCCGCTGCCGGACAGCTCGCCCGGTGCGGGCTCCGCCCGGCGGGCGTGGATGGCGGATAACAGCGGTGACCAGCGGATATTTCCCAGTATGTGCCGATATGGGGGATAAATCCAGAAATGGCCCGGCGCGCCGGAGCGGGGTCCGGACGGGAGTGGGCGGGGACGGTTCACGGCGTGTCGGACCGGGCTGATTTGATGGGGCCATGCTGCACGGACTGTGGTCGCCCGGAGCCGGGCTACTGCTGTGGCGTGCCCCGGGTGAGGAGGGCGAGGCGGTCGGGGGCCTGCTCGGCTCGGTACTGGCGGAGTCGCGGTTCCGGCACCGCGCCGAAGTGCTCCTGGTGGACGAGGCCGGTGCCCGGCGGGAAACCGTCCGGGCTCACGCGCTCGTGCCCGCCGCCGCGGCCGCCGCCTTACGGCAGCGGTTGCCGGCCGCGGCCGTGGCCGGTGATCTGCGGTTCCTCGCGCACCTCGCACTCGGATTGGAAAGGTGGATACGCGCGGGCGCGGTGGTGCCGGAATTGCGGCGCGAGGACGGCCAGTGGTGGGCGCGCTGGCGGCCGGTCGGCGGACCAGGTCAGCGTGCCTGGCTGGCCGAACTCGCGGCGCTGGCACCGCCGGCGCTGCGCGTCGCGGGTGAGCCGGCCGATGTGCTCGACGATATGGTCACCGAGCTCACCGATCCGATGGTGCGCGAACTGCTCGCCGCGGATGCCCATCCACATCCGCTGGCCCACGCATTGTCGGCGGACGTTCCGGTGGAGTCGGGCAGCTACCAGGTGGCCGAAGTGCTGCGGCACTGGCGGGAGACGCTATCGTCCGGCGAACCGGAGCTGGTGTTGCGATTGCGCGAGCCGGACGGCGAATTCGCCGAAATGCCCGGGGATTCCGCGTTGTGGCGGCTGGAGGTCTGCCTGCGTGCCGACGGCGCGGCGCCGCGGCCGATTCCGGTGCCGGGAATCGCGGACGAAGTACGGACCGGCCTGGAATGGCTGGGGAAAGCGCAGCGCGCCTATCCGCGGCTCCGCGATGTCCCGGCCGATTCGCACAGCCTCGACCTGCTTCTGCCGACGGAAGTGGTGGCCGATCTGGTGGCGCACGGCGCACAGGCGTTGTCGGCCGCGGGGATCCCGCTGCTGCTGCCGCGAGCCTGGAATATCACCGAACCGACCCTGCGGCTACGGGTGAGCGGCGCCGCGGTGCCCGCCGCCCAGAGCACGGTCGGCCTGGACGGGCTGGTGTCCTACCGCTGGGAGCTGGCACTCGGCGATACCGTGCTGTCCGAGCCCGAGATGCGGCAGCTGATCTCGGTGCAATCGGATCTGGTGCGGTTACGCGGGGAATGGGTGCAGGCCGATCACGGTGCCCTCGCCGCCGCCGCGAAATTCGTCGCGCTGCACACCGGCGACAACGAGATCACTCTCGCCGATCTTCTCGGTGAGATCGCGGCGAACCAGGCCGGGCGGGTACCGCTCACCGAGGTCACCGCCGAGGGGTGGCCGGCAGCCCTTTTCGACTCCGGCCGCGCGCAGGAACCGGTGGCCGCACCGGCCCGGCTGAAGGCGCAGCTCCGCCCGTACCAGGAGCGGGGGCTGGCGTGGCTGGCCACGATGAACCGGTTGAACTGCGGGGCGATCCTCGCCGACGATATGGGTCTCGGGAAGACGATCCAGGTCCTCGCGCTGCTGCTACACGAACGCGAAGGCGTCACCACTCCGCGGCCGACGGTGCTGGTGTGCCCGATGTCGGTGGTGGGCAACTGGCAGCGGGAAGCCGCGCGGTTCGCCCCGGATCTGCAGGTTCTGGTGCACCACGGGCCCGGCCGCGCCCAGGGCGGCGATCTGGATACAGCCGTGGCCGGGGCCGATCTGGTGATCACCACCTACGCGTTGCTCGCCCGCGATATCGCCGATCTGTCGCGGCAGCAGTGGGAGCGGGTGGTTCTCGACGAGGCGCAGCACATCAAGAACGCCGCCACCCGGCAGGCGCGGGCGGCGCGGGCGTTACCGGCCCGGCATCGGCTCGCGCTCACCGGCACCCCGGTGGAGAACCGGCTGGAGGAACTACGCTCCCTCTTCGATTTCGCGGTACCGAAGTTACTGGGCAGCCCGCAGACTTTCCGTGCCCGTTTCGCCGTGCCGATCGAACGGGAGAACGATCAGAGCGCCGTCACCCGGCTGCGCGCGGTAACCTCGCCGTTCCTGCTGCGCCGTGTGAAAACCGATCCGGCCGTGATCGATGATCTTCCCGAGAAATTCGAGATGACCGTGCGGGCCAATCTCACCGTCGAACAGGCGGCGCTGTATCAGGCCGTTGTCGAGGATATGCTCGAAAAACTGCGTGACGCCAAGGGAATGGCCCGCAAGGGAGCCGTACTCGGTGCGCTCACCAAGTTGAAGCAGGTGTGCAACCATCCGGCTCATTTCCTCGGGGATTCCTCCGCCGTGCTGCGCCGGGGCGCGCATCGCTCCGGGAAGCTGGCGCTGGTCGAGGATGTGCTCGACGCCGTGCTCGCGGAAGGGGAGAAGGCGCTGCTGTTCACCCAGTTCCGGGAGTTCGGGGAGCTCATCGCCCCGTATCTCACCGAGCGTTTCGGCAGCCCGATTCCGTTCCTGCACGGCGGGGTAGCCAAGAAGCGCCGCGACGGCATGGTGGAGGCATTCCAGCGGGCGGACGGACCGCCGCTCATGCTGCTTTCGCTAAAGGCCGGCGGAACAGGGCTGAACCTGACCGCCGCGAATCATGTGGTGCATCTGGACCGCTGGTGGAATCCTGCCGTGGAGAACCAGGCCACCGACCGCGCCTTCCGGATCGGGCAGCAGCGCGCGGTGCAGGTGCGGAAACTGGTCTGCGTCGACACGATCGAGGAGCGGATCGACGAAATGATCACCGGGAAACGCGAACTCGCCGATCTCGCGATCGGAGTGGGGGAGAACTGGATCACCGAACTCGGCGACGACGATCTGGCCCGCTTGTTCAGCCTGGGCGCCGAGGCGGTGGGAGAGTAGTGGCCGATTTCGCCGAATACGGGAAACGCCGGCCGGTATCCGGCGGGGCATCGACCCGCAACCGCCGCGGCGGATTCGCCCGCAACTTCTGGGGCAAGGCGCTGCTCGAGGTGATGGAACGGCTCGCCGACCCCGGCCGGCTCGCGCGCGGGCGCACCTATGCGCGGGCGGGTCAGGTGGTGAGTTACCGCATCGAACCGGGGCTCGTCACCGCCGAGGTACAGGGCAGCCAGCCGCGCCCGTTCACCACCACCTGCGAGATCCGCCGGTTGCGGCCGGAGGAAGTGGAACTGGTGGTGGAGGTGATCCGGTCCGCGCCGGGGATGCTGGCGCGGATAGTGTCCGGCGACCTGCCCCGCGAACTCGCCCCGCATCTGGTGCCGGAAACCGCCGCCGATATCGACTTCGGCTGTAGCTGCCCGGACCCGGGCTGGCCGTGCAAACATGCGATCGCGGTCGTCTGCCTGCTGGCCGAACGGCTGGACGACCATCCCCGCGATCTGCTCGCCGTACGCGGGCTGAGTATCGACCGACTGATCGGCGGAGTCGAAACGGCCACCGAGCAGGTGGACGAAACCACCGATCCCTACGGCAACGCCCTCGAACTACCCGAGCTGCCCTCCCCCCGCGGCGGACCGGCGCTGGACGAGCTCGATCCGGCTCTGCTGCGGCGCGCGCTGCGTATGCTCTGCGCCGACGAAACCACTGCGGCCGCCGGCAACCGTGCTTTGGTCACGATGTACGCGTCGATGACCGGGAGGTAGCGCCCACGCCCGTATCGGTGGGCATCGAAAGCCGAGCCCACGCCGATCACGATCATCATGCAGCGCGACCGAATCGCCTCAGTCCAGCCGGTAGACGCGCTGGGCGTTCGTGCGGAAGACTTTCTCCAGCGCTGCGGAATCACCGAGGTGATCGGCCAGGACGGTCGCCACTGCTTCCGCGCTGTTGGTGATCGAGGTGATCGGGCGGTCGACCGGGAAGTTTGATCCCCAGATGAGGCGGTCGGCGCCGAAGGTGCCGGCGGCGTGCCGCAGCAGCGGGCCGATGCGGTCGGTGAGTTCGGCGACCGGCGTCGGGGTGCCCGCGCGCGGTACCGGATGCCCGAGAATCGGCATCATCAGGCCGCTGACCTTCGCCACCACATTCGGGGATTCGGCCAGGTCGGCGATAGCGGTGCGCCACCGTTCGAGTATTCCGGTGCGCGCATCGGTATCGCGGCCGGTGTGTTTGCCCACCGGGCCGAAGATCCCGGCGGGCGTGCCCAGGTGGTTCAGGATGATCGTGGCTTCCGGATAGCGCTGGGCGAGCGCGGTCACCGCCGGGATCTGATGCGAGTACACCCAGGCCTCGAAGGCCAGATCGCGTTCGGCGAGGGCGGCGAAACCGTCGAGGAATGCCGGGCTGCGCAAGGTGTTCGGTCCGTCGGCGAAACTACGGATTCCGGTATCCGGGTGGTGGGCGACCCCACTGCGGATACCACGTACCAGTGGCGAAGCCGACAGGTGGGCTTCGAGGAGTTCGGCGAAACCCGGATCGGCCGGGGAACCACCCCCGCTGACCGCCGCGAGTGCGGGGGTGTCCACACCGAACGGCAAGGCGGTGACCCAGCGGGTTTCCTCGGCCTTCGGCCCGGCCCACTCGACCTCGATATGCACCACCGACTCGACCGGTACCGCACCGGCGTCGGTGCGGTAGTCGGCGGGCAGATACGGACCCAGATACGCCGACGGCTCCCCGATGAACTCCCGGTCCCGCCGCGGCGCCAGCCGCACGGCGAGCCCGAGGGGCAGCGGGAGGGTGCGCAGCAGTTTGGCCGTACGACTGAACTCGCGCGGATTGCCGAACGGGTCCCACTGGTGGATATGCGCGTCGATGATCCGGATATCGCCGATGTCCACAGCGCTGCCTTCCTGCGATGATCGTCGGTTCGCGGGCCCGAGCGTAGCGCGTGACCAGCGCCGGTGGGCGGGTTTGATCTCGCGCCGCGAAAGTCGGCGTTCGGGGCGGCATACTGGGTGCTGTGGCCGAACAGGATTCGGCGCCGGAAGCGTCGCAACAGGGTGGCCGGGGTGAGTCGCGCCCTGCAGGTTTCGGTGGTCTCCGGCGTCTGGTCGGCGTGCGACGCAAGAATCCGCCGACCGTATCCGCTGGCACCGATTCCGGTCGTGGGCGATCGAAGTCTGGAATGGATAGCGGAATGACACCCGATGGTGGCGGCAGCGGCGACCCGATCGCAGATGCCGGCGTCGCGGTGGCGGCAGGTCCGGTATCCGAACGTGCCCCCGCGGCCCTGGCCGACCTGGTACGCCGGGGCGTTCTGGACGAAACCCAGTTGGGGGCGGTGGTGACGGCGCTGGCAAAGCCGGAGCCGCGGCCCACACCGGCGCGGTTGCTCGCCGAGATCGCGGCCTATGCGGGTGCCGGATTGCTGCTGAGTGGTGTGGTGCTGGTCCTGGCCGAGTCCTGGGACGATATGGCGAAGCTGGGCCGGTTCGTTTTGTTCGTGCTGGTCGCGGTGGGTGTGACGGTGGCCGGTGTGGCGACCGCGGGCGGGTGGTCGATGCTCTTCCGGCCGGCGTGGCGCCGGCCTGCCTCCACCGGTCATACCGCTCGTACGCGGCTCGCGGCGGTGTTCTTCGCGCTGGCGGCGGTGAGTATTGCGGCCGCGGCCGGGGCCATTCTGGACGACGGGAACGACACCACCGACCTCACCTGGGTGTATGCCGCCGTGGCGGGGCTGCTCGCCGCCGTCGCCGGGTATGCCGCGTTGCCCTCGTTGCTCGGGTTACTGCTGTGCGCGGGGTTCAGCGCCGCCTCGGTATCGGGCTTGCTGGACGAGGTGCTGGGGCTCGACGACCTGACCGGTCCGGGACTGCTCGTGCTCGGTTTCGGCTGGCTCGGCGTGACCCGGTTGGGTGCCGTTCTCGAGCGGTGGGCCGGTTATGTGGCCGGGGTGGTGCTGGCGGTGGCCGGGGCCCAGACCGTCGATATATCCGATCGGATGTGGCCGGCGTATGTACTCACGACCGTGGTCGCGGTGGTGTGTTTCGCTCTCTATGCCACCGATCGTTCCTGGGTGCTGAGTCTCGGCGGTGCGGCCGCGCTGACGATGGCGGCTGTGGAGGCGGTTGTGGATTGGACGGGGGAGTCGGCGGGGGCGTCCGGGGCGATTCTGGTGGTCGGTGCGGTGGTGCTGGGGATCGGTAGTTACCTGCTGACCAGGTCGGCGAAGAAGTCCGCCGAGGGATAGTTCCGCCGGGTGCCGGCTGCGGATAGGCTTTGCGCAACCACACCGATGAATCGCGGAGCGGGGTGTTTGCGCAGTTGGTGGATATCTTGCGGGGAAGTCTGGTTTGTCGTGGGGCCCGGGTGTATCGTTTTGCTTGGACGTCCAACTATTGGACGCCCGCAAGAATGATCTTCGTGTGACGGACGGCCGCAGCGCCGCGCCCGCCACCCCCGACACGAGGCAGGAATCGCATGGTTCGAGAACTCACACATTTCATCGGCGGGCAGCAGGTCCCCGGCGCGTCCGGCCGGTTCGGCGATGTCTACGACCCCAACCTCGGCGAGGTGCAGGCCCGGGTGCCGCTGGCGAGCAAATCAGAGGTCGAGCAGGCGATCGCGAATGCCGAAGCGGCGCAGCCTGCTTGGGCAGCGATGAACCCGCAGCGCCGGGCCCGGATCCTGATGAAGTTCCTGACCCTGGTCAACGACGAAATGGACTCCCTCGCCGCGCTGCTGTCCAGCGAGCACGGGAAGACCATCCCCGACGCCAAGGGTGATATCCAGCGCGGGCTCGAGGTCATCGAATTCGCCGTCGGTATCCCGCATCTGCTCAAGGGCGAATACACCGAGAGCGCCGGCACCGGGATCGATGTGTACTCGATGCGCCAGCCGCTGGGTGTGGTCGCCGGGATCACCCCGTTCAACTTCCCCGCGATGATTCCGCTGTGGAAGGCCGGCCCGGCCCTTGCCTGCGGTAACGCCTTCGTGCTCAAACCCTCCGAACGCGACCCCTCGGTCCCGCTGCGGCTCGCCGAACTGTTCCTCGAGGCCGGTCTGCCCGAGGGCGTGTTCAACGTGGTCAACGGCGACAAGGAAGCCGTCGACACCCTCCTGCACGACCCCCGGATCAAGGCCGTCGGCTTCGTCGGCTCCACCCCGATCGCGCAGTACATCTACGAAACCGCCACCGCCAACGGTAAACGCGCCCAGTGCTTCGGCGGCGCGAAGAACCATGCCATCGTCATGCCGGACGCCGACCTCGACGATGTCGCCGACCAGTTGATCGGCGCCGGTTACGGTTCGGCCGGTGAGCGCTGCATGGCGATCTCGGTGGCCGTACCGGTCGGCGAGGAGACCGCGAACCGGCTGGTCGAGAAGCTCACCGATCGGGTGCACAAGCTCAATATCGGGAAATCCGACGATCCGGGCGCGGACTACGGGCCGCTGGTGGGTCTCGACGGTGTGGACCGGGTGAAGAAATACGTCCAGCAGGGCATCGACGAGGGCGCCGAACTGGTCGTGGACGGGCGCGGGCTCACCGTGGAGGGCGCGGAGAACGGCTATTTCGTCGGCGCGACCCTGTTCGACCGGGTCACCAAGAATATGTCCATCTACACCGACGAGATCTTCGGCCCCGTGCTCAGCGTGGTGCGCGCCGAAGACTACGAGGAAGCTCTCGCGCTGGCCAACGACCACGAATACGGCAACGGCGTAGCGATTTTCACCCGCGACGGTGACGCCGCCCGTAACTTCGCGGCCCGGGTCCAGGTGGGCATGGTCGGCATCAACGTCCCGATCCCCGTGCCGATCGCCTACTACACCTTCGGCGGCTGGAAGCGCTCCGGGTTCGGCGATTTGAACCAGCACGGCCCCGATTCGATCCGCTTCTACACCAAGACCAAGACGGTGACGCAGCGCTGGCCGGCCGGGCTCAAGGAGAGCAACAGCTTCGTCATCCCGACGATGGAATGAGCATGTTCACTCTCGACGCCGACGAGCGGGCCATCCGCGATACCGCCCGGGAGTTCGCCGACGAATACCTGGCCCCGCATGCCGTGGAATGGGACCAGGAAAAACATTTCCCGGTGGACGTCCTGCGGAAATCGGGTGCGGTCGGGCTGGGCGGAATCTATGTGAGCGAGGAGTTCGGCGGGTCCGGGCTGCGCCGGCTGGACGCGGTGCGGATCTTCGAACAACTCGCCACCGGCTGCCCGGCCGTGGCCGCCTATATCTCCATCCACAACATGGCGGCCTGGATGATCGACGCCTACGGTGACGACGAACAGCGCCGCCGCTGGCTGCCCGGGCTCACCGCGATGGACCTGCTGGCCAGCTATGCGCTCACCGAACCGGGGGTGGGGTCGGATGCCGCGGCCATCACCACCCGGGCGGTGCGCGACGGCGACGACTACATCGTCAACGGCGCCAAACAGTTCATCTCGGGCGCGGGCAGCAACGACCTGTACGTGATGATGGTCCGCACCCAGGACACCGGTGCGCGCGGTATCTCCACCCTGGTGATCCCGGCCGACACCCCCGGCCTGGAGGTCGGCCCGAACGAGAAGAAGATGGGCTGGAACGCCCAGCCCACCCGGCAGGTGATCCTCACCGACGCCCGCGTCCCGGTGGCCAACCGGCTCGGCGCAGAGGGCGACGGTTTCCGGATCGCCATGAACGGGCTCAACGGCGGCCGGCTGAATATCGCGGCATGCTCGATGGGCGGGGCGCAGATCGCGCTCGACAAAACCGTGCCCTACCTGGCCCAGCGCACCGCATTCGGCGCACCGTTGCTGAACAACCAGGCCCTGCAGTTCGAATTGGCCGATATGCGGACCAAACTGGAAGCCGCCCGGACCCTGCTGTGGCGGGCCGCGGCGGCCCTGGACGCGGACGCGCCGGACAAGGTCGAACTGTGTGCCATGGCCAAACGATTCGCCACCGACTCCGGTTTCGAGGTCGCCAACGCCGCCCTGCAACTGCACGGCGGTTACGGTTACCTGGCCGAATACGGTCTGGAGAAGATCGTCCGGGACCTGCGGGTGCATCAGATCCTGGAAGGCACCAACGAGATCATGCGCCTGGTCGTGGCCCGGTCGATGACGGCGTCCGCGGTGAGCGCGTCGTGATCGCATCGGAGTCGCCGGCGTGCGTGGAAGGAACTGTATGAGCGACGAACCCGAAGTCCTGGTCGAACAGCGTGACGGCCTGGGACTCCTCACCCTGAACCGGCCCAAGGCCATCAACGCGCTGAACCACGCCATGACGCGCACCATCACCGAGCAGTTGCGGGCCTGGGCCACCGACGATTCGGTACGCACCGTCGCCATCACCGGCGCCGGTGAACGTGGGCTGTGCGCGGGTGGCGATATCGTCGCCATCCATCACGACGCCAAGGAACAGCAGGCGGCCGGGCACGTGGGGTCAGCGGCGGATTCGGCCACCGGGAAGTTCTGGCGCGACGAGTACATTCTCAACGCGCTCATCGGCCGCTTCCCGAAACCGTATGTCGCGGTGATGGACGGGATCGTGATGGGCGGCGGGGTCGGGCTGTCCGCGCACGGCAGCCACCGGATCGTCACCGAGAAATCGACCATCGGGATGCCCGAGGTCGGGATCGGGTTCATCCCGGATGTCGGTGGTACGTATCTGCTGTCGCGGGCGCCGGGCGAACTGGGCACCCATATCGCGCTCACCACGGCGCGGATGAAGGCCGGCGATGCGATCGCCACCGGATTCGCGGACTATTACGTTCCCGCCGAGCAGGTTCCGGCCCTGCTCACCACCCTGCAGACCGAATCCGCGGATATCGCGATCGCCAAATACGCGGCCGAGGCACCGGAATCGACGCTGCTCGGACAGCGGGACTGGATCGACTCCTGCTACGGCGCGGAGACGGTCGCCGAAATCGTCGCCCATCTACAGGAGCACGCCGATACCGAGGCGAATGCGGCCGCCACCGCGATACTCGGTAAATCACCGGTCGCGCTACAGGTCACCCTGCGCTCGCTGCGGTCGGCCCGCACGGCCACGAGCCTGGAGGCGGTGCTGAACGAGGAGTACCGCGTATCGATCGCCTCGCTGGCCTCGCACGATCTGGTCGAGGGGATTCGCGCGCAGGTGGTCGACAAGGACCGCAACCCGCAATGGTCGCCCGCGGCCCTGACCGAGGTCACCACCGCCCAGGTCGACGCGTACTTCGCCGAACTGGGCGAACGGGAACTGGGTTTGACGATTCCGGAGGAAAAGTAATGAGCAAGACGATCGGTTTCCTCGGCCTCGGCCATATGGGCGGGCCCATGGCGGCGAACCTGGTCAAGGCCGGATACGAGGTGCACGCCTACGACCCGTCGGCCGCGGCGCAGGAGCAGGCCCGCAAAGACAATGTGGCACTGGTGGATACCGGGGCCGCGGCCGCCACCGGTCGCGATATCGTCATCACGATGCTCACCAACGGCAAGCTGGTGCGTGATGTGTACGCCGAACTGCTGCCGGTCGCGCAGCCGAACACCTTGTTCGTGGACTGCTCGACCATCGATGTCGGTGATGCCAAAGCGGCCGCGGAGGCAGCGACTGCTGCCGGGCATCGGGCACTGGACGCACCGGTCTCCGGCGGTGTTTCGGGTGCGGCCGCCGGCACGCTCACCTTCATGGTCGGTGGGGCGGAAGCCGATTTCGCCGAGGCACTGCCGGTGCTGGAGGTGATGGGCGCCAAGGTTGTGCACTGCGGCGGCGCCGGGGTCGGGCAGGCGGCCAAGATCTGCAACAACATGCTGCTCGGAATCTCGATGATCGGCCTGTCCGAGGCGCTGGTGCTGGGGGAGAAGCTGGGACTGAGCCACCAGTCGTTCTTCGATGTGGTGTCCACGGCGTCCGGGCAGAGCTGGGCGCTCACCACCTATTGCCCGGTCCCGGGCCCGGTGCCGACCAGCCCGGCGAACAACGACTACCAGCCCGGGTTCGCCACCGCCCTGATGAACAAGGATCTGGGTCTGGCCGCGGAAGCCCTGCGGGCCAACGGGGTCCACGGTCGCATCGGCGAACTGGCGGCTGAGATCTACCGCGAGTTCAACGAAACCTCCGGCGGCCGGGACTTCTCGGCGATCATCACCGAGGTCCGCGAACGCAGCGGTGGATCGCAGACCGCCGGCTGAAGATCCTCAGAGCAGCGGCACGGTCGTGTGGGCGCCTGGCCGCACACGTGTTCGTGCCTGACCGGTAACCCCCCGACCGGCCCGGCAACTGAGGCTTCGTGCCTCAGGAGCTGGGCCGGTTCGGCTGACCCCCATCGGACCAACCCACCCCTCACGAAAAATCGAGGCCAACGGTCCAGCCCCGGTGTGGTTTCACGCCTTGGCGGTCTCGGTTTCGCGGTCCTGCGCCGTCGGTTCCGCCATCGTATTCTCCGCGTTTCCCACTGGGGAGAATGAAACACAATGGCAGGGAGCATTTCAGGGAGGAAGCCGACGTATGGCAGGGTTCATCAACAGCGCCTCCGGCGAAACCCCCGGTGGTTTCGCCGAGCAGCCCGCCGGTGACGCGGCAAGCGCGACCGGAACCTTCTGGGACCCGATGCCACACCTGTCGAATAGCCTCGGCCATACTCAGTTCACGACTTCGACTGAGCCCTGCCCTTCACCCCCCTCCGGAAAGTCCAGGCGATGGATGTTCTTTATTTCCTCAAACACAGTCCATTCGGTGACCTCGAACTGAAGTATTCGCTGCGGAGCGTCGAACGCTACATGCCGTGGGTGAGGCGGGTGGTGGTGTTCGGCGATCGGCCGGAATGGCTGGCGGGTCCGGAGAGCGGAATCTTCCATGTTCCACACGAGGCAATCGCCTGGATCGGCCCCTACAGAACGCCCGTCACGAATACCTTCCTGATGTTCTATCTCACGGCCCTGCTACCGGAACTGGACGAGGAATACATCCGCTTCGCCGACGACTTCGTTCTGATCCGCGATCTCACGCCCGACGAGGCCCGGCGGAACCGCTATCTACAGGATCTGGCGACCCTCGATAGTCGCGGCACAGGCCTGTGGAAGGACAGTCTGTGGCGGACGCATGACCTGCTCAAACGCCTCGGCTACGGCACGCTCAACTATGAAACGCATACGCCGGCCTGGTTCCGGAAGCAGTGGGTGCTGGACGCCTATCGCGATCTACGGGATTTCGTCACCGAGGACCGCTTCCAGGGCCTGATGGGCACCACCGCCATTCCGAGCCACATCCAGAAGCACTACCCGCGACCGCTGGTGCATCTCAAAACGGAGGGCAGCCGGGTGGGCTTCTATGGCAAACCCCCGGCATATGACGAGATCGTCTCCCTTACCAGCGCGGCAGAGGTAAGGTTCCTCAACTTCGACGACCCGGCGTTCGGCCCTGACCTGCAACGCTTCCTCGCTGAGCGATTTCCACACCCCTGCCGCTACGAACGGCACGAAACCGCCGCGCCCCCCTCCAGCGCCATCATCGACACCAGCAGTATGCCGGTTTCTTGATTACGGCCTGCGCGAACGACGAGCGATCCGGTGTTGTAGGTACCCTCTTTCATAGCGAACACGAACGCGGCCTCACTGCGGTCGGGACGGTAGGCCAGCGCCCCCGACATGGACATGCGTTTCCGCGAAAACCGATGCCGCAGAATCGGTGTGACACCTCGCGGCGCCCAGGTATAGTTCGGCTACCATCGTCGACAGCGGTCCGGTGTGCAGGTCACAGCCGGGACACCATTCCAGGTCGACCCGGATCCGGACGCTCGGCTTCGGCTCGGTATCGCGTGGGAACCGGTCGATCGTTTGGTTCGAGGATGCCGAATCCTGCTGGAAGAGCGGCTCCGCAGCGTGAACGAAGTATATCCCGTTTACGAGCGCTGATGATCCACGAACCACCCGACGGTCTGCTGCATTCCTCTGGTGAAGTCGACCACTGGACCGTACCCGAGCACAGTATTGATCTTGGTGAGATCCGCTGAGGCCGAGCGGACGTCTCCTGGCCGTTCATCGGTGAACGAGGGCATATGTGTGGTTATGTCTTCGCTACCCGTTACCTCCACTGTGGTCGCCTTGATCGTGTCGAACAAGTCGAGCAATGAGATCGCCCGCTGAGTGCCGACGTTGAATATCTCGCCCCCGCCACACGATGTGTCGCACGCAAGCAGGTTGGCGTGCACAATATTCGCCACGTGGGTGAAGTCGCGCTGCTGTTTGCCATCGCCGTAGATCTGGACGTCGCGGCCCTCTGTCATCGCCTGAATCCACCTCGGTACGACCGCAGAATAGGGCCCGTGCGGATTCTGCCTAGGTCCGAAAACATTGAAGTATCGCAGTCCGGTGACCGATATATTTCCCATCTCGTGATAGCAGCGAGCGAAGGATTCCGCGGCTTGCTTGCTCGCGGCATACGGCGACAGCGCGACGCCCAGTAGGTCCTCTCGGCGCACCATGTCGGGGACGTTCCCGTAGACCGAGCTGGAACTGGCGAAGATGAATCGTTCTACACCGACCGATACCGCAGTGTGCAGCAGTGTCGCCATTCCGAGGACGTTGTTTTCGGCAACCGTGATCGGGATCTGGAGCGAGCGAGGTACGGAGTTCAACGCCGCCTCGTGAAACACCGTATCTGCGCCGCGTAGCGCGTGTTCGCAGTCGTCGGGCGAGCGGATATCGCCTGTGATGAGTTCGAAGCGGTGCCAATTGCGCCCCGCCCGACGTGCGATGTCGGCGAGGTTCTCCTCCGATCCCGTACTCATGTTGTCCAGGCCCCGTACCTCGACACCGCGGTTCAGTAATGCCTCGACCAGGTGAGAGCCGATGAAGCCAGCGGCGCCGGTCACTACTGCCACCTTGGGTAGCCGACGATATGGATGGTCGATCGCGACCAGATCAAGGGTCGGCGCGGAGTCGAAATAGCCGCGCTCATCATTCCTGGGCGGGCTCGCATGTGTCCTCGGTTTCCCGGTCATGTGTTCGCTCCTGTACGTGGTCCGGTGAAATCGAGCAATACCGTCGATTCCTGACGAATCTGGACGGTATCGAAACTGTCATGATCAACCAACAGCGCAACGATATCGGCGACCCGTAACGCCTCTGATGTCAACGGGATCATGGGCCAGGCAGCCAGTTCGGGCAGTCCCGGATCGACGTGAGGATCGATCGCCTGCACAATCGCGCCGCGATTGAAGAGCTCACGTGCCACGGCGACGCTTGCGGAGTTTCGGATATCACCGATGTTCGCCTTGTAACTCAACCCCAGTAACACGATTCGAGCGCCTTTAACCTTTCGGTTTCGATCATTCAAGGCTTCTGCGATACGGTCAACGACCTGCAGCGGTGTATCGACGTTGGCTGACACCGCAGCCTCGGCCGTACGCAGCGTACGACCGAGGACCGTACGGACATACCACGTCAGATAGACGACGTCTACCGGCAGGCAGTGCCCTCCGATTCCTGGGCCAGGATGAAACGGCAGGTACCCGAACGGTTTGGTTGCTGCCCCGCGAAGACTCTCCAGCAGATCGATTCCGGAGTCACTGAATACGGCGGCCATCTCGTTCACCAACGCGATATTGACGAATCGGAACGTATTCTCGATCAGTTTCGCCAGCTCCGCTTCGCGCGTACCCCGCACCGGAACGACCTCATTGATGAACTTCTCATAGAACCGGCAGGCCCGGGCAGTCGACTCTACGTCGATCCCGCCAACCAGCTTCGGAATCTTCGCCACCGCCCATGTCGATCCCGGATCGATTCGTTCGGGGCTGAACGCAACATGGAAATCACGTCCGGCGGTCGATCCCGACGCATCGCTGAGAATAGGAACAACGACATCTTCGGTGGTTCCCGGATAGGACGTCGACTCGAGGGTGATCAGGCATCCCGGTCGCATGACAGCACCAACCATCCGTGCCGCCGCCTGTATCGCCGATATGTCCGGCGCCCCATCGATGCCGAGTGGGGTCGGCACCGCGATGACGGCGACATCAAAATCTATATCGGGAGACAGCATTTCAACCGGCTGATAGGCACCCGAAGCGGTTGCCGCCACCAACTGCTGATTCGAAACCGACTCGACGTACGATCTGCCACAGCGAAGGTCTGTCAGTCGCCGCAGATCGTTTTCCACCGCGACGACGGTCAATCCTGCATCCACCGCCGCCATCGCGATCGGAAGCCCGACGTACCCCTGGCCAACTACCACGATTCTGTGATCCGGCTCCACCCGACAAATCCTTCAACTCGCTGTGTATCTCTACCGTTCAATGCGGCGTCAGAGATCGGACAGTGCGGTAGACATACCGGCTTGCGCCTCGCCAGCCCGGTATTCCCACTGCGATATGTTCTCTTCCAAACTCGCGGAAACCCCTCCTGAACTAGGAGTACCGGGACAAGAACTTATGCAGCGGATTTGCCATGTCGCAGGGATCCCTGTCATCCCGCGTCGAAACCGCCTTGTAGATCGATATGTCGATCGCGCCACCATGTGCCCGAAAGCTCAAATCACACACCTCATCGTGCGTGTCTTCTGCCCGCTTGAACGGCACACCCGCCAGATCAGAAATAGTAATATCGGTGAAGCTGATGTTGTTCTTGTCCTGCTTCGAATCCTCGATCGCGTGCGTTGTCGCCCAAATGCCGAGCTTATAGTTCTCCCGCACAGGTTTGTCTTTCCAGGAGCACAACTTCCACCCCTCGTCGTCCTCCACATCCGAAATCGTGTTGTTACGCATCGCCGGATCTAAGCCCATTTGCCGCAGAATATCGTCGCTTACCTGGGCGCACGGATCCCGCAGGACTTGGTTCGTCGGCACCGCATCTGCACTCGTCTCCGGTGTCACCGATTCCCCGGTGGCATCACAACCGGTTAGCGTTAGGAGGGCTCCCACCGGTAACGCGACCGCTGCTGTCGTCCGATGCCCCACTACTGCTCCCGTCAGCTGCCAGATACTTCGCTCGCAAGTGTATGACGTGCCGGACCGGCGCCTGATTCCACCGAGCAATACTGGCGGTGGCTCGCTATGGCTGAGCCGTGCCCACAAGACGACCAGGAATGGGCGCGGCGTCGTCCCGAGTGAGCGACTTCAGGCAGAGAAGGCGGAACCACCTACCTGGATTCGAGCGTGAAGGCGTCCCACACATCCTGGGTGAAGATCAGCGCGGGGCCTGCCGTGTTCTTTGAGTTGCGTATATCGACATGGCCGTCCTGGACTCGGCGGCGGTGGCAGTAGGCGAGGAATTCGTGGGTGCCGCCACCGGAATCGGCGCGGAACAGCACGCTGGGTCCGGCCCGCCACGACTCGGCGTTCGTCCCTGACCTGCAACGTTCCCTGCTGAGCGATTTCCACACCCCTGCCGCTACGAATGGCACGAAACCGCCGCGACCCCCACCAGCACCATCATCGACACCAGCAGCGTGCGGTTTCTTGATTACGGCCAGGGCTCGCACGGGCGGCTTCTCCGGGAAATCGGTTCGAATTCGCCTGCGCGCCATGGAGAATTCAACGGCGCACGCCAGAATCGAACCGGTCTACCGACCCTGGTCCGCGATCCCGAGCCGTCGGAGCTGCGCTGCTATGAGTTTGTACCTCCCTCCCGAGCTCCGGTGGCTCGGCTGGATAGCGGGTGCACAGTGGCCGGACGGCGACGAGGACAAAGCCTGGGAAGTCGCCGCGGCTTGGCAGGAGGCGAGCAAAGAACTCCTCGACCTGCTCGTAAAGATCGACGACGCCAAACATGCCACCATGGAGGCCTACGAAGAGGGAGACGCCCGCACCGAAATGGGTGCCCGCTACGACATGCTGCGCAGCGGTGACCAATCGCTGGAGCAACTGGCCACCTCGATGGAAGCCCAATACGGTTCGACCTTCGATATGGGCACCGAGTTACAGGCCACCAAACTCACCATCATCGTCACCCTCTGTTGGCTTGCCATCGAAATCGCCTGGGCCTGGCTGTTTCCGCCGACCGCCCCCGCGGTGGAGGCGGCCGCGATCGCCTCCACCCGGTCGTACCTCAAGATCATTCAGGACTTTGTGCAGAAGACCATCCAGAACATCGCCCGGCGGGCGGGAGCGCCGACCACACAGCGCCATTTCTGGAAAGAGCTGGCAAAAGGCAATCCCGGCTGGCCCACCGCGAAGGGCTGGGGTGTGTACGGTGCCCGGGCCGCGGAAGGCGCGGTCGTCCCGATGGCGATCAACGGCAGTATCCAAGCCGGACAGATCGCCGACGGTAAACGACGCTCGTTCAACGGGCAGGAGTTCGGCCTGTCCGCTCTCGGTGGCGCCGCCGGAGCCATCCCGGCCCGGGAGTTCGGCCGGTACCTGGGCGAAGGTATCGAGAAGGTGGCGGGAAAATACCTGAACAATGTTGCCGGCCGGACGGCGAACGGAATGTTCATCGGCGCCATGTCCGACGGATTCGGGGCGGTATTCGGCAACTTGGCCACGGCCCTGGCCGCCGGCGGCGATTTCTCGGCGTTCACCAACGGGCCGGGCTGGGTCGGGAACTTCGCCCAGGGCGCGCTGGTGGGCGGGGCCCGCGGTGCCTCGGCTTTCAACAGCTATGTGCCACAAACGACCGACGGCTTCACCAACAGGTCGGCCTTCCGGAAAGACTCCTGGTTGCGCGGAAATGCGTGGTTCTTGTCGAAATATGAGGGGCCGGGGTTATTCGCCGGCAATGCCGGTACCGGGGACGGCGGGGGAGGGGACCGGGACGGTGGACACGAGGGGACCCGGGGAGGGAGCCCGGAGGTGAGCCGGGGAGGGAGCCCGGAGGTGAGCCGCGAGGGGAGCCGCGAAGGAAGCGAGGCGGATGGACGCGGAGTCATCGCGGCTTCGGGAATTACTCCGGGTGGTGGTGGTGAGTTCGGTGGGGGTGGTTTTGCGCCGGGTGGCAGTGCCGGATTCGGTGGTCATGGTGCAGAAGGGGCTTTCGGTGAGACCGGTGGTCCAGGACGGTCGCATTCGGCACCGGAGTTCTCGCCTTTGCCGCACAGTCACTGGTTCTCGACGACCGGGGAGACATCGGCGTGGGGAGCCGAAGGAGGCACGTCGTTCGGCGGCCCACGAGACCCCGGGCCGGGCGGCTTCGAGACCAGGGGAATCCACGACTGGGGGTCCGATACGTCCGCAGATTTGTACGACGCCACTCCGCTCGCCGGGTCGCCGGCTCCGGGAGTGGACGGGATGCGTTCGGTGTCCCCGTTGGCTGATGACGACAGTATCTTCAACCGCCCGCTGGACGGGAACGTATCGCCGTTGAGCGGTCCGGGCACGCCGGCGCCACGGGGTGATTCCGGGGTGACCGGTGGGCCCCCATCACCGTCGCGGGGCGATTCGTCGCCGACCGGCGGGCCACCGTTGTCGTCGCGAGGGGATACGCCGCCTCTACATCACCCGATACCGGTGCGCCCGCTACCGCCGCCGTCGCGGTTGCTGGAAGGGTTTGCGTTGCCGCCGTCGCGCGCGGGGTCGCCGGACTTCTCGACGACAGGGCCAGCGGATCCGTCGCGTGCGGGTGCGCCGCCGTCGGCCGCGGGGGTGCCGCCGTCGCGTGCCGGATCGTCGGATCCCTCGGTGACAGGGGCACTGCCGCCGCGTGCAGATGAGGGCGCGCCCTCGCCGCCGGACCGGGCGGCGGTGCGCTCGGTGTCCCCGTTGCCGGATGGCGACAGTATCTTCGACCGCCCGCTGGACAGGAACGTATCGCCGTTGGGCAGTTCCGGCACGCCGGCGCCGCAGGGTGATTCGTCATCGACCGGCGGGCCGCCGTTGTCGTCGCGAGGGGATACGCCGCCGCCGGGTACGCCACCGCCGCCGGGAACCCCGCCGCCGGATCCGTCGCGTGTGGGGTTGCCGCCTTCGTCTGCGGGTTCGCCCGACCCGTCGAGGCTGGGGCTGCCGCCGTCGCGTGCGGGGTCCCCGGACCTCTCGAGGGCAGGGTCGCCGTCGCTGCGTGCGGATGAGGATGCGCCGTTGCCGCCGGATCCGTCGGTGGTGCGTGGTGAGGATGCGCCGTTGCCGCCGGATCCGTCGGTGGTGCGTCGTGAGGACACGCCGCCGCCTCCGCCGCACTCACCGCCGCCGCCTCCGCCGCACTCACCTCCGGGTACGCCGTCGCCTCCTGGAACCCCGCCGCCGGGTACGCCACCCCCGCCGGGTACGCCTCCGCCGCCGGGGCCGGATCCGGACCGTCCGCCTTCGGGGCGATTGCTTCGACCGGATCGGGCGGAGCAGATCGCGCATCAGAGGTGGTTGCGCGAGCAGGTGGCACGGCTACAGCAGCACGAAGCAGAGTTGCGAGAGCAGCGCGAGCGCCGGCGGCAGTTGGATGAATTGCGGTCGATCCATGAGCAGGAGAACCAGCAAACGCCGGAGCAGCGGGAGCAGCGGCAGGCTGCGATGGACGATCTGCAGCAGCAGATCGATCACACGCTCCAGCAACAGTGGAACAGGGTGCCCGCCGGGCTGGGCGACGGCGACCGGACCCGGCCGCCGGAGATGTGGCAGGTCCTGGGATTGGAACGAAATTCGGTGGAGCACTATCAGGCTGCCCGGGCTTGGTTCGACGAGAACCGGGACCCGCATTTCATCGGCGAGGGCAAGGATGTGCGCGGTAAACCGCGACCGCAGCGCTGGCCGATGAAGGTGCCCTACCCGATCCCCGAGTTCCGGGCACCGGATTCCGCGGGTGAGGGCTGGCTACCCGAGAACGCGGTACCGGCGGGAACCGATCCGGGCGAGCAACCGCCCGACGATCCGCCGGAGCCGCCGGTGATACATCCCGAGGCGAAGGTCGACCCCGGGGCGACGATCGAGCCGGGCGCACAGGTGGATGCCGGTGCGGTCGTCGGCGACGGTGTGCGGATCGGTCGAGGCGCCGTCGTCCAGTCGGGTGTGTCGGTGGAGAGCGACGCCGTCATCGGCGCCGGCACCGTCCTGGCGCGGGGGGTGGTGGTTCATCCGGGTGCCCAGGTCGGCAACGACGTGGTGGTAGGTGAGGGCGCGGTGATTCCGTCCGGCGCGGTGGTGCCGGACGGCACGGTGGTGGCACCCGGAGAAATGTTCGGCGGCGCGGGCCGGGGGAGCTCCTCGGTCGATGTGCCGTTCACCTTGAAATGAACCGGCGTGAGCCGGCGGTGAGGAGGAGATCATGGCGGATCGCGTAGAGGTGGATCGGCGGGCGTTGGGACATGCGGCGGATCTGACCCAGGAGTTGTCGGATTCGGTGCTGGCCGTCGGGAAACGACTCCGTGACCGGCTGGACGGGATCGAGAACGACTCGACGAAGCAGCCGTGGGGTAACGATTCGATGGGCGAAAAGTTCATCAACGGTAAGAACAACGATGGGTACGGCACCTCGAAACCGAATCTGTTGGACGGTGTCGACGGGATCGGCGGCACGTTCGGCGCGTTCGCCACCGGGCAGCGCGATGCGGTCGATCAGCTGAACGAGATGGACAGCCGGTTCTGATCACCTCGAAGCCTTGGTATCGCGCCGAATTCGCATGCACGCCACCGAGAATTCAATGTCGTGCGCTGTAATCCGCAAGGGTGCGCTTCGGTGTGGAGCGCCGCCTCCCGGACCGGAAGGGACTGAGGTAGCGCGGTGGTGAACGAACGTCTGCAAGAGGATATGGCGACGATGCTGTCCGGCCTGAGTCATCAGATGCGCGGTATCGCCGAAGTTCAGAAGAAGCGTTCGTTGCTCACCGCGACAGTTCTCGCCGAGGACAAGCGGATCGAGGTGACGGTGAATGCCGACGGTGTCCTCATCGATACCAAGTTCGCCGACGATGTTCTCGACCTGACCATGGACGAGATCGCGGCGGCCGTCACCAAGGCAGTTCAGGACGCGGCGGCCCAGGTGCAGCAGAAGGCCCGGGAGCTGATGGACCCGCTGCTGACGCACCGGAACTCGATGCCGAAGTTGTCCGAGATGATCGAAGGGGCACCGGATCTCGGCGGCCTGATCCCGCAGCCGCCGCCGACGCCCACAATGTCGCCGGACTCGCCGGACTGGCCCGGCAACAAGCCGGACGAACCGGACGACGCGGGCCCTCACTCGGTGGTCGCGGACCGGGATTGACAACCACGCGCGGCGGCGAGCCCGGGCTGCCGCGCGGTCCGATGGCGCGGGCGAGGCAGTATTTCCGATAGACAAAGGTGACTCTTATGCCTCTCGATCCGGGACTCATCACAGGGCTGACGGGGCAGGTGACCGGCGGCAAGCTGGAGTTCGTGCCGGCCGACGCGCTGAAAAGTGCCCAGGCCGCCGCTGATCTGCACGATGACCTGCTGGGTATGGCGGATGCGGTTGCGCAGGTCGGCCTGAACGATCTCGCGCCGTTCGGCACGCTCAATTCCGGCCGGGAACTCGCCGAGGTCTTCAGTAAGAAAGCCACCCGGCTCAGCACCGTCCTCAACGAACACGCCAAGATCGTGCGCGAATTGGGTGATCTGTTCATCGCCGCCGGCAAAGCCTACGACAATGCCGAAACGGATTCCGCGGATGCCTTCAAAGGCCTCGGTGAGGTGAAGTTCCCGGGTAACCCGCAGTCGTACAAGCCGAGCACCGACGGCACCGACCTCGGTGAGGCCAAGGCCGATAATCAGGGTTTCGAGAGCGTATCCACCACCGAATTCCCCTCGACGATCAAGGATTTCCCGGACAAGGATCCGGGATCCGTGGTGACCGTGGAGGCCAAGGATTCGGTGACGCTCCAGGAGATGTACGACCTGGGCCAGGCCATCCAGGCGCAACCGGTGATGGACAATGCGGCCACCTGGATGTCTTTCGGTACCGACCTCGATACCAAGCTGTCCACATTCGTGGACGGTATCGCGGCCTTGAACCGGTCCTGGACGGGCTCGGGTGCGGAGGGTGCGGCCGATGCCGTCACCGCCTACCAGGAGAATATGGAACCTTTGTTCACCTCGATCGTCCAGGTGAGCAAACTGCTCGATTACACGGCGCATTGGTTGCACGAGACCAAGAAAGTCATGCCTGCGGATACGGATACGGAGTACGGCTGCGACAACCTCACCGACAATTTCCGCACCGCCCTCGAGAAGACGTATCTCACGGGTATGAAGAACACGGCGGAGAGTATGCCGCTGCTGGACGGTCCGGTCACGAAGGATGCAGGCAGCGGCAAGGGCGATGGTTCCGGTAGTGGCGACGGTTCCGGTGGTGGTAGTGGTTCCGGTAGTGGTGACGGCTCCGGCAGTGGCGATGGTTCCGGTTCCGGTAGCGGCGACGGCTCCGACAGTGGTAGCGGTTCCGGTGGTGGTAGTGGTTCCGGTAGTGGCGATGGCTCCGGCAGTGGGGCCGGTAGTGGTAGCGGTAGCGGTTCCGGCTACCAAGACGGGTACGACGACGGCTACGAGCAAGGCTACGAGGACGCGCAGAACGAGCAAGGCGCAAGCGGCTCGGGCTACGGCGGCGGAGCGGGGTCCGGTAGCGGGCCGGGCGGTAGCTCCGGTTCCGGCGGTCCGACCGGTGGTGGTGTGGGTTCCGGCCCAGGTGGGTCCGGTTCACGTGCTGGGTTGGGTTCGGGTGGGTCGGGTTCCAGCCCGTCGTCGATCCCCAATCTGTCTTCGGGGCAGTCGAGCCCGACCGGGTCCTCCGGGAAATCCGGCGGAGGTGGTTCGCAGGGCGGCGGGGGAACGGGATCGCAGATTCCCTCGATACCCGAAATGCCCTCCGCCGAGGAATTCATGGGCGGTTCTTCGGGGGCAGGTCTCGGCGGTAACAGCAGTAGCCTCGGTCCCGGCCGGAGTGGTTACGGGTCCTCCGGTGGCGGCTTGGGCGGCTCCGGTTCTTCCGGGGGCGGTAGTGAGCACGGTTCCTCCGGCGGTGGTTTCGGCGCGTTCGGGGGTGGCAAGATGCCGAAGAACCCCACGGCCGCCGATATTCTCAGCAAACTCACCGGCCTCCCGGAATCCCAGCTGCCGGAATCGCTGAAGAATCGTAAGATCACGGCGTCGGACGGTTCGGGCGACCCGAGTCTGGCCGATGCCCTGTCCGAACTCACCGGTATACCGCTGGAGGAAATGCCGGAAGAGTTGAAGAACACGCCGCTGTCGTCGCTGTACGACGAGAATTCGCCGTACGGTTCGGCGGAAACGCTGTTCGGCGAGGATTCCTCGGCCGGTGACCTGCTCGAATCGGTGACCGGTGAGGGCGGTGCGGGTGGCCGCGACTCCGGTGCTTCCAGTACCGGCGCCGGCGGATCCAGCGCGGCCGGCCAGGACCCGCTGGGTATCCTGTCCAACCTGCTCACCCAGGGCATCCAGGCATTCACCCAGCTCGGTAACGGACTTCCCGGTATGGAAGAGCTGGCTCGAATGCTCGATCCGGCCCAGCTGCAACAGCATCTACAAGGCATGCTGGATCCGGCGCGCGAGCAACTGGATCAGCTGGCCGGCGCGCTCGGTGGTGGCGGCACCGGTGGGGGTGCGGGTGTGCCGGCGGGTGCCGTTACGCCGCCGCTGTCGCCCTATCCGGAGCCGCAGAGCTCGCAATTGTTCCCCCGGGCGGCACTGGCGGGCCCCGGGACGGAGACGGCCGGCGGCTACCAGTCACCGACGGGTTCGTCGCATCCGATGGGCGGTGCACCGATGGGTGGAGCGCCGGGTGCGGGTGCCGGCAGCGCGGGCGGTCAGAACAACGAATACAAACCGGCGAAGTATCTCCAGGGCCGGGAGAACCTGGATGCGGCCTGGGATGTCCCGGATCGGGTGAAACCGGTGATCGAACCGTGAACCGTAGTTGGGAGCTCACCGACCTGGAGTTCAAGGTGCTGTGTGAGAAGCACGGCCAGCCGCACCTGCCGCGGCCCTTCACGTTCACCAGCCGGATCCGGCCGGAGAACGACTACGAAATGGCGAAGGCGGATATTCGCGGGCGGTTGCTGCGGCTGGCCGATGCGGATCTGGACGAACTCGGCAAAGCGCTGGACAAACCGGATGTCTACATCGCAGCGCAAGCCTGGACCGACGGCGATTTCGACAATCCCGCGGAGCGGACCCGTATGCTGGCAGTACGCCGCGGCGCCCGCGGCTATCTGATCTCGCAGCGGCCGGGGGAGACCATGGCACACAGTGGGGGTTTCGACGTCACCACTTGCCATCCGGAATCGCTGGGAGATGCGGTGCTCGCCGGCCTGCCTTTCGCGGGATCCGGTCGGTTGCCGGATATCCCGCTCCCGCAGAGCTCGTCGGAGTCCGGCGGGGAAAGCAGCTTCGCACCGAGCATTTCGATGGTGTCGGACAACGACGAACCCGAGGACGACGACACCTATCGAGCCAAGGCTTTCTTCGAAACCCCGGCCACCCGCAGCGGATATATCCGGGTGTATCAGGGGCGCTCGAAATTCGGTCCGCGTGGCCGGATCGATATGGGGGTGTTGTGGCGTGATCTGCCGGCCGACGGCCGCTATGTGATCCCGCTGGATCATCCGGCGCCGGTGGTGGCGGGATCGGGTACCGACGAGATGGTGAGATGGGTCGGCGAGCAGGTCGCCTTCGTGATGTCGCGGTTGGAATGGAACCGGGAGGACGAGTGACGGCCGCGCCGGGCCGAGCGCGCGATATTTTCGCCGAGGCACCGGAGGCCGCGCGCCGCTGGCTGTTCACCGATATCGAGTTCAAGGTCCTCTGCGATGATTTCCGCCGCGGCAAGCTACCCAAACCGTTCACGTTCACCAGCCGGATCCGGTCCGCGGACGCCTACGCCGCCGCCCGGGGGGATGCGCGCCGGACACTGGCTGCGCGGGCGGATCCCGCGTTCGAGGAGATGACCGGCGCGATCTCCCGGCCGGACGTGATCGTGGTGGCCCGCGGCTGGGACGAACGTGACCCGCGAACCCCGGAATCGTGCACCTACGTACACGCGGTCCGCCAGGGCCCGCGGGGCTACGTCCTGCGGCAGCGCATCGGGGAAACAACCCAGCACAGTAGAGGTTTCGACGTAATCGAATGCCCCGGCGCCGAATTGGCTGCGGCGGTGGCCGGGTTGCTACCGGCCGTGGGCGCGGGTACGCGACCCGAGTTCACGGTGGAGTCCGG
This sequence comes from Nocardia carnea, assembly GCF_029868325.1. Classification (GTDB taxonomy): domain Bacteria; phylum Actinomycetota; class Actinomycetes; order Mycobacteriales; family Mycobacteriaceae; genus Nocardia; species Nocardia carnea_C. Next base: position 16,619 of record NZ_JARWNW010000251.1, on the reverse strand, counting down.
TTCTGAGCCGGGCATCGGTACCGCGGAGTGCAGGACGTTTTTCGAAACTCCGGCGACCGGCACCGGATACCTGCGGGTGCTGCAGAGCAGGCTGCTTTTCCGGCTACCGGGTATCACCCAGACCTCCGCGCTGTGGCGGGACCTGCCGGGCGACGGGCGGTACCTGATCCGGTCGGTGGGGGAGCGGCAGACGGTGACCGGAATGGATCACCGGCAGTTGACCGGCTGGATCGACGGCTGGATCGGCGACATCGTGCACCGGCTGGAGAGCGGTGAATGACCGGCGCCGGTGACCTGCCGGGCCGGACTGCCGCCGCGACCCGCAAGACCCGAACGGTATCGTCACCGATATTCGTAACCGTTTCGACGAAGAGGATGTGCTGTGACCGACTTCGAGACGATTCTGCTGGAGCGTAAGGACAAGGTCGGCCTCATCACGCTGAACCGGCCCAAGGCGCTGAATGCACTGAACGCGCAGGTCCTCGACGATGTGGTCGCGGCCCTCGACGAACTCGAACGCGATGACGAGATCGGCGCGGTGGTGATCACCGGATCGGACCGCGCATTCGCCGCCGGTGCCGATATCAAGGAAATGCAGCCCAAGTCCTATATGGACATGTTCATGGACGACTACTTCGCGCGGTGGGAGCGGCTGGCCCAGTTCCGCAAGCCGACCATCGCCGCCGTGGGCGGGTACGCCCTGGGCGGCGGGTGTGAACTGGCCATGATCTGCGATCTGCTGATCGCCGCCGATACCGCCAAGTTCGGGCAGCCGGAGATCAAGCTGGGCGTTATCCCGGGTATCGGTGGTTCGCAGCGGCTCACCCGCGCGATCGGTAAGGCCAAGGCCATGGACCTGGTGCTCACCGGCCGCAATATGGATGCGGAGGAAGCCGAACGCGCGGGGCTGGTATCGCGGATTGTTCCTGCCGCGGAACTGCTCGATACCGCGCTCGAGGTCGCCGGCACCATCGCGTCGATGTCGCTGCCGGTCGCCATGATCGCCAAGGAAGCCGTGAACCGGTCCTTCGAAACCACCCTGAGCGAGGGGCTCCGGTTCGAGCGGCGGGTGTTCCACTCGCTGTTCGCCACCGCGGACCAGAAGGAAGGGATGGCGGCGTTCGTGGACAAGCGGACCGCCGAATTCACCAACCGCTGATCCCGGGGTGCGGCCGGGGCCGGTCAGGGTGCGGGCGGGGCGTCGAGAACGTCGGTCGGCACGTAGGTGCCGCGGGCCGGTTGCGCCGTACCGTTCTGTGCGGTGAGCAGACCGGCCACGGTGGCGCCCAGGCCGATGGTGACGGCCGCCGCCGCATACACCTTGCGCCGGCCGGTCACCGGCGGGCTCAGCGGCACCACCTGACCCCCCGCCCGGATATGCGCGGTACGGGTTGCGGCGGCCGGCCGCTGGGCGGCGAACAGCAGCGCCCCGCGCGCCGAGACGTACTCCGGTTCCCGGTCGCAGACCAGCGGGAGGTCGAGCAGTTCGGCCAGCCGGGTGCGTAGCCCGGGATTGCGGGCGCAGCCGCCGAGCAGGGCGACGGTTTCGGCCGGCGTCTCGGATCGTTCGCTGACCCGCCGGATCAGGTCGGCGGCCGCTGCCACGGGTTCGGCGCAGAGGTCGGTGAGATCGCTGCGCGTGATCACCGCGCGTTCGGCGGTGCCGGGATCGGCCGCGGTGACCACCCGGGCGCTGCTCAGCGCTTCCCGGTATCGCCCGGCGGCGGCCTCGTCGGTGAACACTCCCGCCCGGTCGAGCCATTCGCACAGCAGTTCGTCGTAGGTGTCGCCGCCGAGGCCGGGGCACTGGGCCGCGGCGATCACGGAATCGGTGCGGCAGTCCACCTGTGTCAGGGTGAGCCCGGACGATCCCAGGTCGAACAGCATCACCGAACCCGATACCGGTAGTTGTTCGGTGAACCGCAGGTACCGGAGCTGAGCCAGCGGCTCGTCCACCAGGGTGACCCGGCCGGTGCCCAGTGCCTCACCGACCAGTTCGACCTGTGTGTGGTCCCGGCAGGTCACGGCGGTGCCGGTGATGTACTCGTCACGCTCGCGGGCGGCGGTATGCATCCGCCGGACCGCGGTGAGCACCGGGTCGATCAGGGATGCACCGGCCGGGCGGGGAATATGGCAGCGGTCGATCGGCGGGAGGTGCGGTTGATCGGAATGGGTGAGTACGGCGCGCGCTCCCGAGGAGCCCACCGATACCCCGAGGACCAGCACCATAAACATATGGTGCGCTGTGCGGCCGGGGATGCCAAGCCGAATCACCGAGAAATTTGCTGATCGGGTGCCTGGCCGTTATTCGTTTGCTACCGATCGGGCGTACAAGGCCGACCGGTATGTTCACCGCTCAATGTTTGCCGGCCCCGTGCGCACCCTGCCGGAGCTCAGGGTTCGTGCCAGCGGGCCGGTTCCTCGCCGGTGTCGAAGTCGCCCGCGGTATGCCGGAACTCGGCCAGCAACTGCAGCAGCGTCCGTAACCGGTCCGGCGGGAGTTCCGGGCGGGCGAACACCCGCTCGTTGAGGTATTCGGTGGCCTCGGCGACCAGCGAACGCCCCGCATCGGTGATCTCGATCAGGGTTGCGCGCCGGTCGTTCGGATGCGGTACCCGGTTCACCAGGCCCGCGGCCTCGAGCCGATCCACCGAATTGGTGACACTGGTCGGATGGACCTGCAACCGCGCACTGGCCACCGCCATCGGCAGCGCGCCGGTGGTGCTGAAGTTCAGCAACTGCAGCAGCTCGTAGCGCGAGAAGGTGAGCCCGGTCGGCCGCAGCGCCTCGTCCACCCGGGCCATGACGATCTGCTGGGCGCGGACCAGTGAGGTCACGGCCGCCATCCCGTCGGCGACCGCGCCCCAGCCGTGGCCGACCCATTGACGATGGGCCTCTTGTATCGGGTCCAGGGGTAGCGGCCGGGGACGAGACATGTGTTCGATCATCGCACGGCGCCCGGGAGGCCGACCCCACCGCGCGGCCCGGCGCCGGTGGTCCGCGGGTGACGTCGCGACCGCCTGCAGGCTGTGCTCGGCAGGGTCTGCACGTTCGCTCGGCACGGTCTGCGCCGCTTCTCTCGCCGGGGCGCTGCCCGGACCGGATTCCGCGATCGCTGATCCGCTCCGCGCCCCGATTGCGATCCGCGTGATCCGAACCCTGGCCCGCGACGCCGCGTACCGGCGATGATCACCTGGTCACGCGGGCGTGGCTGAGTGGTTGAGGCAACGGTCTGCAAAGCCGTTCACGCGGGTTCGATTCCCGCCGCTCGCTCGATTCGACCGTCCGGGGCCGGGGTTCGTTCCCGGCTCCGGCCGTGGTTCGGCTTCAGCGCAACCCCGAGAAATCGCGCAGTACAACGTGATTGCGGTCGGCGAAGGTGCCCAGTGCGTAATCGGGAAGTAGTCCGAGGTACTCGCCGCGGGTCAGCGTGCTCCAGCGGCGGGCATCCGGGGTGCGGGTTTTGTAGAAGTTCACCGTGTACCCGCCCTCGTAGATCCGCAGCAGGCTGTAACCGCCGGGATACTCCTTGACCGCCGCGACCTCCAGGAATTCGACAGCACAGGCGGTATCGGGCCGGGTGCGGCGGGTGCGGTGCGTATGCCCGCTGTGCTGCAGGAAAACGCCGGGCGCCCTCTCGTACAGTTGCTGGAGCCGCAGGGCGTGCGCGCGGTCCAGGATGAATCCGGGGCCGCCGGTATTGGTCAGGCCTGCCTCGACGGTGACCGGATGGTGGCCGAAAACGATTGTGGGACGGTCTGGTTCGTTGCGCAGCAATTCGCTCATCCGGTCGAACTGCGGGGGGTCGAGCACTCCGCCGGACCCGTCGAGCGCGCTGGTGTCGAGACCGAGCAGCCGCAAACCGCCCAGTTCGTCTTCGACCAGCTGTTGCCGCGGTCCGAAAATATCGCTCCAGCAATCATGATGCCCGGCGGTACCGGGAACGGCCGGACAGCCGGCGTATTCGCCGCCCGTATGCGGGCGGTCGTGGTTGCCGCGCACGGCGAGGTAGTCGGTGCCCGCGTTGCCCCAGTGGTCGAGCCGGTCGCGTACCGCGCGGAGGTCCTCCGGAGCGGCCTCGGCGCTCAGATCGCCGGCCAGCAGCAGGGTTGCGGCGCCACGATCGGGGCGGCGCAGATCGTCGAGCAGGGCATCCAGCATCACCTGCGGGTACGGCGGCAGGCCGGGCTCCTGCCGGAAACCGGGCGGGAGATCGCCTGCCACCAAACCGCTGACTGTTTCGCCGTAGTGGATATCGTTGGCCAGAGCCAGGGTCCGCAGCAACCGGCCGGGCGGGGGTACGAGGGTGGTGAAGGTTCCGCTGGTTTCCGGGGTACCCGGTAGGCCCGTGGCCGCCGAAACCGCCGGTGTCGCCGGCACTCCGGCGCCGCGTGCTTCGAAACGGTACGTGCGGCCCGGTTCGAGACCGTCGACCTGCGCGTAGTGGAACGGGGTCGTGCCGTCGGAACCCCAGATCTGGCGGGGTGGCCGCGAACTGTCGGCGGGAGCCAGCCAGACCTCGCCGTCGGTGGGTACCGGAATGGGCCGGCCCGCCGCATCGGGTGTCCGGGTGGTCCAGGTGAGCACCGCGGAGGTATCGGTCACCGTGACGACTTCCAGGTCGGTGGCGAGAACCGGTCCCGGCTGCGCGATGGCCCGCCCGGCCACGGGAAGCAGTGCGGCGAGGCCGAGCGCACCCAGTACGGTGCGACGTGACGGGCCGCAGCAGCGCGTCAATATTCTCTCCGTTCCCCACGCCTGTCCGGTCCCCTCGATACCACCGGAAGACTATGACAAACACCGGACCGGTGCCGGGTACCGGCGCGTACGTACCGGGTCGCGAGAACGGTCAGGAATCGAGAAGCGCTGGTCATCGCGGCGCGACTAGCGTCGTGCACAACGGCCCGGGCCCAGCGGATGGTGCCGGACGATCAGGACCGAGAGGGAGGTAGGTGTATGTCGCAGGAGCAGAAGCAGGGCGGACAGAAGAAGGGCTCGCCCGGCGCGCTGTCGTTGTGGTTCCAGCGGAAGATGAACGCGCGGACCACCGGCAAGATCCGCCGCAAGGGCGGTAAGTACCTGGGCATGGATCTGCTGATCCTGCACACGACCGGCCGCCGGAGCGGGCAACCGCGGGAAACGCCGATCACCTGGTTCGCCGATGACGACGGATGGCTGGTGGTCGCCTCGGGCGGCGGTAAGCGGGATCCCGATTGGTATGTGAACCTGATGGCCCATCCCGAGCAGGCGGCCGTCGAAGTGCACGGCAGCCCGGCTGTCCCGGTGACACCGCACCGTCTGGCCGGCGACGATCGCGCGCAGGCCTGGCAGCGCATCACCGGACAGCAGCCGCGCTACGCGAAGTATCAGCAGAAATCCCCCCGGGAATACCCGGTCGTGCGGTTGGCCCGCCGCTGATCCGGGGCCTGTCGCCGGCCGATGCCATGAACGAGAAAAGCTCCCGACCGGAATTTCCCGGTCAGGAGCTTTTCTCGGCTGTGCCCTCGGCAGGAATCGAACCTGCGGCCTTCTGCTCCGGAGGCAGACGCTCTATCCCCTGAGCTACGAGGGCGGGGATCCACCCGAAGGTCCGGAAGTCCGGTCGATCGGGCGGACCACAGCGTAACGCATCAGCCGCGGTAGGGCCAAAACGTGTGGTGGCGGCTCACCCGAACGGTAGCGGTTGGGCGCCGCGGTCAGCGAGCATTGTGGTCATCAACCGGGATTCGCCCTCCTGGGCGGGCAGCATCTGACCGGCGAGTGTTTTGATCTCCGTGGTCTCGGCGTGTTCGGCGCCGTATTCGAGCATCGGCACCCCGCCCTGGTGATGCCGCAGCATCAGCTGCAGGAACAGTGTGTCCAGCTGCGCGCCCCGGGCGGCGCGGAGCTGCCGGAGTTCGTCGGTCGTGGCCATGCCCGGCATCGCGGCCTTCTCCGCACCGCCGTGGTCGTGACCGTGACCGCCGTGCTCTTCCTGCGGCATCCAAGTCATAGGCTCGCCAGTGGCGGTTGCCGGGGCGTCCCACATCTGCAGCCAGCCCTGCATCCGTCCGATCTGACCCTGCTGGGTGGTGAGAATGTCGAAGGCCAGCCGCCGGACGTCGGGGTCGGTGGAACCGTTCAGCGCGATACCGGACATCTCCACGGCCTGCGCGTGATGCGCCGACATATCCTGCGCGAACCCGATGTCCACGGGCCCGGCCGGACGGGCGTCGCCGGTGGTGTCCGGCGCCAGCAGGACACCGGCGCCGAACCCGGCCACGAGCAGGGCGATCGCACCGATGATCAGCAGCGGGACGCGTTGCGCGCGCACCTGTGCGCGCCAGCCGCGGGCCGGCTGCGCTTCATCTGCGGCGGTCTCGGTGTCCGGCATTACTGCCCGGCCCCGGGCTCCGGCTGTGCACCAGCCGGTGCCTGCTGCTGTTGCGGCAGCGTGCCCGGCATCCCCGGGATGGCCGGAATACCACCGGGCAGCCCGCCCGGTGCGCCGCCCATCTCGGTCTGGTCGGGCTGGATACCGCCGCCGTCCATCGGCACCGCGTCGGGACCCGGCTCGCTCGGGTCGTAGGCGGGCGGATTCTCGGTACCGAAGGTCGGGTTGGAACAGCTGGCGCCGACCTCGGGGTAGGCGTAGTTGTTCAGGCGCAGTGCCGTGACGAACTGGCCGATCCGCTCGTCCTCGGCGTCCGGCACGGTGAGCTGGTGCCCCCACGACTGCAGCGAAATGGGCGCTTCCTGATCGGGGTACGGGGACATGAGCATGTACTGCTCGCCGTCCACCCAGGCCTTCAGCGTGTCGACTCCGTCCTCGTCGACCTTCTCGGGGTTGTAGGTGATCCACACCGCGCCGTGTTCCAGCGAGTGGACGGCGTTCTCCTCGCGGATCGCGGTGTCGTAGACGGTGCCCATACAGTCGGCCCAGGACGCGTCGTGCGGGCCGCCGAACGCCGGCGTCTTGTCGTAGGCGACGCGCTGGGTGGCGTCGACATGCAGACCCGCCGGGTATTCCTGTATCGCCACGCCCTGGATCTGCGTGGAGGGGTCCTGGTTCTGTTCGGTCGGCGCGAACTGCTGGCCCAGCGATTCGCGCAGCTGCCGGACGTGTTCCTGCCGTTCGCGGAGCGCGGCCTGCTCCTGATACTTCGGGAGCAGGCTCGCCGCCAGCGCCCCGACGAGCGCGACGAGCACCACCACAGCGCCCACCGTGAGCCACGGGATGCGCTGCATGAGCGGTGGTTTGTTTCCTTTTTTACCGCCGCCCGCCCGGGCGGGAGCGACTTTGCCCGCTGCCTTGACGGCTTTCGCCGATTTGGCGCTGGTCCTGTTCGGCATACCGGTCCTAGCTCTTTCCCACGTGATGAACAGTGCATTGCTGCGGTGCCCACTCGCGGCGCGCACCCACTCGGACCATAGGATAGAGACTCGTGACTCCAGCCGACCTTGCAGATCTCCTTCACGCGACGGCCGCGAAGGTACTCGCCGAACGCGGACTGGACCCCGCAGTCCTGCCCGACAAGGTCGATGTGGAGCGTCCGCGTAATCCCGAACACGGTGACTACAGCACGAATGTGGCGATGCGGGTCGCCAAGAAGGCGGGGACGAATCCGCGTGAGCTGGCGGGCTGGCTGGCCGAAGCGCTCGGCGATACATCGGCTGTTGCGAGCGCGGAAGTGGCCGGTCCGGGCTTCCTGAACATCCGGCTGGCGGCGTCGGCGCAGGGCGTGATCCTGCAGCAGGTGCTGGCCGCCGGTGTGAATTACGGCACCGCGGCCGCCCTGGCCGGTACCAAGATCAACCTGGAGTTCGTCTCCGCGAACCCGACCGGTCCCGTGCATCTGGGTGGTACGCGCTGGGCGGCCGTCGGCGACGCATTGGGGCGTATTCTCGCCGCGCAGGGCGCCGAGGTCACCCGCGAGTACTACTTCAACGATCACGGCGCGCAGATCACCCGGTTCGCCGAATCGCTGGTCGCGGCCGCCACCGGCGCCCCGACACCGGAGAACGGGTACGCGGGCGCCTACATCGCCGAAATCGCCGACCAGGTCGTTTCCGCGCATCCCGGTGCACTCGACCTCGACCCCGAGCGGCGTATCGAACTGTTCCGCGCCGAGGGCGTGGAGCTCATGTTCGCCCATATCAAGAAAACGCTGCACGAATTCGGCACCGATTTCGATGTGTATTTCAACGAGAGTTCGCTGTTCGCCTCGGGTGCGGTGGAACGCGCGGTGGAGACGCTGAAGAACTCCGGCGACCTGTACTCGAAGGACGGCGCCTGGTGGATCAAGAGCTCCGAATACGGTGACGATCAGGACCGGGTGGTCATCAAGAGCGACGGCCACGCCGCCTATATCGCCGGCGATATCGCGTATCTGCAGAACAAGCGGTCGCGTGGTTTCGACCTGTGCATCTATATGCTCGGCGCCGACCATCACGGCTATATCGGCCGGTTGAAGGCCGCCGCCGCGGCGTTCGGCGACGACCCCGACAGTGTCGAGGTACTGATCGGGCAGATGGTGAACCTGCTGCGCGACGGTGTCGCGGTGCGGATGAGTAAACGCGCCGGCACCGTGGTCACCCTGGACGATCTGGTCGAAGCCATCGGCGTGGACGCCGCCCGCTATTCGCTGGTGCGCAGTTCGGTGAACTCGAGTATCGATATCGACCTGGACCTGTGGACGAAACAGGAAAGCGTCAACCCGGTCTACTACGTGCAGTACGCACACGCCCGCGCGGCGTCGATCGCCCGTAATGCCGCCGAGTTCGAATACGACAAGGTCACACCGGATTTCGCGCTGCTGGACTCCGATCTCGAAGGTGCGCTCATCCGGACCCTGGGTGAGTTCCCCCGGGTGGTGGCGAGCGCGGCCACCCTGCGCGAACCGCACCGCATCGCCCGCTACCTGGAGGAATTGGCCGGCGCCTACCACCCGTTCCAGTCCAACAAGGCCCTGCGGGTGCTGCCGATGGGCGACGAACCCGTGAGCCCGGTCAACGCCGCCCGGCTGGTCCTGGCCAACGCCACCCGGCAGGTGCTGGCCAACGGGCTCGCACTGCTCGGCGTCACCGCACCGGAGCGGATGTGACCGCCACCCACCATCGCAACGACCGACTGTTCCGGCAGTGGGTGAGGAAGGGAGACCGATGAGTGTCCATCCGGCCGGACCTCGGCACGCCGATATCCCGCATGCGCCGAATCTGCCGCAGCGCCCGGCGGATCCGCGGGAGATGATCGATCTGCCCGAGAACGTGTGGCCACGCGGCGCCACCCGCGACGCCGACGATGTGGTGCGCCTCGGCGGGATACCGGTCACCGAACTCGCCGCGAAGTTCGGTACCCCGCTGTTCGTGGTGGACGAGGACGATTTCCGGTCCCGCTGCCGCGATATGGTGCGCGCCTTCGGGACCGATTCGCGAGTGCACTACGCCTCCAAGGCTTTTCTGTGCGGCGAGGTGGCGCGGTGGGTCCGCGACGAGGGTCTGTCGCTGGACGTGGCCTCCGGTGGTGAACTGGCGGTCGCGCTGCACGCCGGGTTCCCCGCCGAACGTATTGCCGTGCACGGCAACAACAAATCCGTCGCCGAACTCGAGGCCGCCGTGGCGGCCGGGGTCGGGCATGTGGTGGTCGATTCGCTGTTCGAGATCGACCGGCTGGAAGCCGTCGCCGGTGCGGCGGGCGTGGTGCAGGATGTGCTGGTCCGCGTGACCGTCGGGGTCGAGGCGCATACCCACGAATACATTTCCACCGCCCACGAAGACCAGAAATTCGGTTTCTCCATCTCCGGCGGTGATGCCATGGAGGCCTTGGCCCGGGTTTTCGAAGCCGACAACCTGCGCCTGGTCGGCCTGCACAGCCATATCGGCTCGCAGATCTTCGAGATCGACGGTTTCGAAATCGCGGCCCACCGGATGCTCGGGCTGCTTCGCGAAGCCGTCGACACATTCGGTGTCGAACGCACCGCGCAGATATCGCTGCTCGATCTCGGCGGCGGGCTCGGGATCTCCTATCTGCCCTCGGACACTCCGCCACCGCTCGACGCTTTCGCCGAGAAACTGCGGGTCCTGGTCGCGCGGGAAGCCGAACTGGCCGGGTTGCCCGTCCCACGGATCGCGGTCGAACCGGGCCGTGCGATCGCCGGACCGGGCACGGTGACCCTGTACGAGATCGGCACCATCAAGGACGTATCCCTCGACGGTGGCCTGCGCCGCCGCTACGTCAGCGTCGACGGCGGGATGAGCGACAATATCCGCCCCGCGCTGTACCAGGCCGATTACCACTGCCAGCTCGTCTCGCGCGGTTCGCAGGCCGAGCCGGTGGTCGCCCGCGTTGTCGGAAAGCATTGCGAGAGCGGCGATATCATCATCCGCGACACCTGGTTGCCCGCCGATGCCGGGCCCGGCGACCTCGTCGCCGTGGCCGGGACGGGCGCCTACTGCTATTCCATGTCGAGCCGGTACAACATGCTGACCAGACCCGCTGTCGTCGCCGTCGCAGACGGTACGGCGCGGCTGATCCTGCGCCGGGAAACGATCGACGATCTGCTCGGTCTGGAGGTCTGATGGACGCGACGAAAGGGGCGAATATGCCCGAGGTGAGCGTGCCCGCGGTGAACGATGTCGTACCGGGCCAGTGGGGCCCGGATCGGCCCATCGGGGTCGCGGTACTGGGTATGGGCAATGTGGGCAGCGAGGTCGTGCGGATTCTGCGCGAGCATGCCGACGATCTGCAGGCGCGGGTCGGCGCACCGGTGACCCTGCGCGGGGTGGCGGTCCGCAACCTCGACCGGGACCGCGGCCTGCCCGCCGAACTGCTGACCACCGATGCCGAGGGGCTGGTCGCCCGGCCCGATGTGGACGTGGTGGTCGAGGTCGTCGGCGGTATCGACCCGGCGCGCGCGCTCATCCTGGCCGCGCTCAACGCCGGTAAATCCGTGGTCACCGCCAACAAGGCGCTGCTGGCCGATTACACCGGGGAGCTGGCCGCCGCGGCCGAACGCAGTCGCGCCGATCTCTACTTCGAGGCCGCGGTCGCCGGGGCGATCCCGGTGGTGCGGCCGCTGATCCAGTCGCTGTCCGGTGACCGGGTCAACCGGGTGGTCGGCATCGTCAACGGCACCACAAACTTCATCCTGTCCGCGATGGACGAAACCGGCGCGGATTACGGCGAGACCCTCGCCGAAGCCACCCGCCTCGGTTATGCCGAAGCCGATCCCACCGCTGATGTCGAGGGCTACGACGCCGCCGCCAAGGCCGCCATCCTCGCCTCCCTCGCGTTCCACACCCGGGTGACGGCCGCCGATGTGTTCCGGCAGGGCATCTCGACGATCACCTCCGAGGACCTGGAAACCGCCTCAGCGGTGAACTGCGCCGTGAAACTGCTCGCCATCTGCGAGCGGGTGCCGGCCGGACCGGGAGAGCCGAGCCCGGCCGAGGGCGGTAAGGAGCGGGTTTCGGTGCGGGTCTATCCGGCGCTGATTCCGCGTAAACATCCGCTGGCCACGGTCAGCGGGGCGTTCAACGCGGTGGTCGTGGAGGCCGAGAACGCGGGCCGGCTGATGTTCTACGGCCAGGGCGCCGGCGGTGCACCCACCGCCTCGGCGGTCCTGGGTGATCTGGTGATGGCCGCGCGCAACAAATTCTTCGGCGGCCGCGCTCCGGGTGAATCGGTCTACGCGGCACTGCCGATCGCGCCGATGGGTGATACCCCCACCCGCTACCACGTGAATCTGAAGGTCGAGGACCGTCCCGGTGTGCTGGCCCGGGTGGCGGGTAAATTCGCCGAGCACGGGGTCAGTATTTCCACCGTCCGGCAGGAAGGGCACGATGACCGGGCACGGCTCGTCGTCGTCACCCACCTGGCGACGGAGTCGGCGCTGGCCGAAACCGTGGCCGCCCTCGCGGATATGGAATCCGTCACATCTGTCACCAGCGTTCTGAGATTGGAAGGCACCGAAGAATGACAACAGCATCGCGCAGCGGGGCGGTGGGCGGGCCTTCCGGCGTGGCCCCGCAATCCGGCGTGCACTCCCGCTGGCCCGGGCTGATCGCCGCCTACCGGGATCGGCTCGCGGGCGCGGCCGACTGGGAGCCGGTCACCCTGTTCGAGGGTGGCACCCCGCTGGTGCCCGCCCCGTACCTGTCCGAACTCACCGGGTGCGAGGTATATCTCAAGGTCGAGGGTGCCAACCCGACCGGTTCGTTCAAGGACCGCGGTATGACCATGGCGATGACCGACGCCAAGTACCGGGGTCAGCAGGCGGTGCTGTGCGCCTCCACCGGTAACACTTCGGCCTCGGCCGCCGCCTACGCGACCCGCGCCGGCATGACCTGCGCGGTGCTCATCCCGCAGGGCAAGATCGCCATGGGCAAACTCGCCCAGGCCGTGATGCTCGGCGCCAAGGTGATCCAGGTCGAGGGCAATTTCGACGACTGCCTGGAGCTGGCCCGTAAGGTCACCTCCGATTTCCCGGCGATCGGCCTGGTCAACTCGGTGAACCCCGCGCGGATCGAAGGCCAGAAAACGGCCTCGTTCGAGATCTGCGATGTGCTCGGCACCGCCCCCGATGTGCACGCGCTGCCGGTGGGCAACGCCGGCAATATCACCGCCTACTGGCGCGGCTACCGCGAATACCACGCCGACGGCGTGACCGGGTCGCTGCCGCGCATGCTCGGGGTGCAGGCCGCCGGAGCGGCACCGCTGGTCAACGGGGCCCCGGTGAAGGAACCGGAAACCATCGCGACCGCCATCCGGATCGGCGCGCCCGCTTCGTGGAATGGTGCGGTCGCGGCCAAGGAGGAATCCGGTGGCGCGTTCCGCGCGGCCACCGACGACGAAATCCTGGAGGCGTACCGGCTGGTCGCGGCGAAGGAAGGCGTATTCGTCGAACCGGCCTCCGCGGCCAGTGTCGCCGGAGTGCTGGCCGCCCGCGCCGACGGCTGGCTCGAGCCCGGGCTGAAGGTGGTCTGCACGGTCACCGGTAACGGTCTCAAGGATCCCGATACCGCTCTGCTCGGTATGCCCGAGGTCCAGGCCATCGCGGTCGACCCGGTGGCCGTCGCCGCCCGACTCGAACTGGCCTGATCTTGGATACGCGCGAGAGCCGGCTCACCGCTCCCACCCTGCCGGCCGGGCTCACCGTCACGGTCCGGGTCCCCGCGTCCAGCGCGAATCTCGGCCCCGGTTTCGATTCGCTGGGGATGGCGCTGGGCATCTACGACGAGATCGAGGTGCGCAGCACCGATTCCGGACTGGATATCCGGGTCGAGGGCGAGGGTGCCGACGAGGTGCCCTGGGGGCCACAGCATCTGGTGGTCCGCGCCATCGAACGCGGACTGGAATCGGCCGGGGTCTGGGCCGACGGCCTGGAGGTGCTGTGCCGGAACACGATTCCGCACTCCCGCGGGCTGGGTTCCTCGGCGGCGGCCGTGGTCGGCGGTATCGCCGCCGGCTGCGCGCTGGCCGCCGAATTCGACCCGGCGCTGGCCGTCGACACCGACCGGATGGTGCAGCTCGCCGCCGAGTTCGAGGGGCATCCCGACAATGCGGCGGCCAGCGTGCTCGGCGGTATCGTCGTCTCCTGGACCGAAACCGGACCCGGCCCCGAGGCCATCGGTGATATCGCTGCGCCACAGCGGATCTACCGTGCCGTCCGCCTCGACGGGCACGCCGGCCTGCGACCGGTCGTCCTGGTGCCCGACGAGCGCTCTTCCACCGCGCAGACCCGGGGCCTGCTGCCCGAGCTGATCCCGCATCGCGACGCCGCATTCAATGTGAGCCGGGCCGCGCTGGCGGTGGTCGCGCTGACCCAGCGCCCCGATCTGCTGCTCCCGGCCACCGCGGACCGGTTGCACCAAACCCAGCGCGCACCCGCCCTGCCGCTGACGACCGCCTGGATCGACCGCTTGCGGGCCGCCGGAATCGCGGCTACCGTTTCTGGCGCCGGCCCCACGGTGCTCGCACTCGGGACCAGCGCTTTCCCCGACGAACTGCGTGCGCGAGCCGCGGCGGACGGGCTGCGGGTACTCGAGCCCGGCCTCGCGGAAGGCGTCCGGATCGCCTGACGGGCGCGTCCGCCTTGCCGAGGTTCGTAGTTGCCCGCTATCCTGGGCAAGTCCGTACATCGCGCGCATCAGACGCCGGTGCTTCATCAGGGCAATCGCTCCAGCAGGCTCCAGGCTCGAGCCTCCATGCCATGGGGGTGCCGCGCAGCCTCTGAACTGGAATGATCTCTTCCACCATTTTCCTCGGTGGCGAAGCACCCGGTCCCGGAGGGGCAGGCGATACGGCTACAAATCCGAGTCCGGCAGCGAGATCGGGCTACGGAACGAAACCCTCGACACAGCACACGGCCATCGAGGGAAGGAAAGGATCTCCGTGACAGATACGGACCTGCTCGCGACACCCGGGGTGGAATCCGACTCCGTACCCTCGGGCAACCGCGAAAGTGACTCCGGACAGATTTCGAAGATGAGCGAAAACACCGACATCGGATCGGGGCTGACTGGAATGTTGTTGCCGCAGTTGCGCGCACTGGCAGGGGAACTCGGAATTCGGGGCACCTCCGGTATGCGCAAGGGTGATCTCATCGCTGCTATCAAGGAAAACCAGGCCGGCAGACCCGCCGCAGCGGAGCGCAACTCCCGCGCGAAGGCTGCCAAGGAACGTAAGTCCGCGGAGCCCGCCGCGGCCGCGGCCACCACGGCTCCTGCCGCACCCGCCGCCGCTCCGGCCGAGGCTCCCGCGCCCGCCCGGACCGCGAACGATCGTGCCTCCACCGGCGCCGATAAGGCGTCCGGCGATATCAAGGGCGCCGAGAAGCAGGCCGCCACCAACGGTGCGGCGAATGCCAACGGCACCGCGGAGGCCGACACGTCGAAGGCCGGCACCGGCGACGCCAAGGGGGATACCAAGGCCGACGCCAAGCCAGAGACCAAATCCGCCGACGCCGAGGACACCGGCCGGGATTCCGGCCAGCGTGGCCGCGGCCGGCAGCGGCGCGGTCGCGATCAGCAGGGCAAGAGTTCCGGCGATTCCGGCGAGCCGCGCACCGACGACGCCAAGTCCGACGGCGGCAAGTCCGAGTCCAAACAGGACAGCAAGGACTCCGACCAGGGCGAACGCCGGCGGGACCGGAACCAGGGCGGTCAGCAGAACCAGGGCGATCAGCGTGGCTCCGGTGGTAACCGGGGCGGCGACGGTAACCGCGGTGGCGACGACGAAGAAGGCGGCCGCGGTCGCCGGGGTCGCCGGTTCCGCGAGCGTCGCCGTGGCCGCGACCGCGAGGGCGGCGGCGAGGCCCGCGAGCCCGAGATCCGGGACGACGACGTTCTGCAGCCGGTCGCGGGCATCCTCGATGTCCTGGACAACTACGCGTTCGTGCGCACCTCCGGCTACCTGGCCGGGCCGAACGACGTCTACGTCTCGATGAACCTCGTCCGCAAGAACGGCCTGCGCCGCGGTGACGCGATCACCGGTGCGGTGCGGGCCCCGCGTGAGGGTGAACAGTCCAACCAGCGGCAGAAGTTCGATCCGCTGGTGCGCCTGGACACGGTCAACGGCGCCGAGGTGGATTCGGCGAAACGGCGGCCCGATTTCAACAAGCTCACCCCGCTGTACCCCAATCAGCGGCTGCGCCTGGAAACGACGCCGAACAAGCTGACCACCCGGGTCATCGACCTGATCATGCCGATCGGTAAGGGGCAGCGTGCCCTGATCGTGTCGCCGCCGAAGGCCGGTAAGACCACGATCATGCAGGACATCGCCAACGCGATCGCGATCAACAATCCCGAGTGCTACCTCATGGTTGTGCTGGTCGACGAACGTCCCGAAGAGGTCACCGATATGCAGCGTTCGGTGAAGGGCGAGGTTATCGCCTCGACCTTCGACCGGCCGCCGTCCGATCACACCTCGGTCGCCGAACTGGCCATCGAACGGGCCAAGCGCCTGGTCGAGATGGGTAAGGACGTGGTGGTCCTGCTCGACTCGATCACCCGCCTGGGCCGCGCCTACAACAACTCCTCGCCGGCCTCCGGACGCATCCTGTCCGGTGGTGTCGATTCCACCGCGCTGTACCCGCCCAAGCGGTTCCTCGGCGCGGCGCGCAATATCGAGAACGGCGGCTCGCTGACGATCATCGCCACCGCCATGGTGGAAACCGGTTCGACCGGTGACACGGTGATCTTCGAGGAGTTCAAGGGCACCGGTAACGCCGAGCTCAAGCTCGACCGCAAGATCGCCGAGCGGCGCGTGTTCCCCGCGGTGGACGTCAACCCGTCCGGTACCCGTAAGGACGAACTGCTGCTCAACGTCGACGAGGCCGCGGTTCTGCACAAGCTGCGCCGTGTCCTGTCGGGGCTGGATTCGCATCAGGCCATCGATCTGCTGATCGACCGGTTGAAGAAGAGCAAGAACAACCTGGAATTCCTGATGCAGGTCTCCAAGACCGCTCCGGGAGCCCTGGACGAGTAAGTAGAGCTCTTTCGGCATGCGGGCCGATATGCTTCGGTCCCGCGCCGCAGGCCGCAGCCCGGTCAGAACTTCGCTGACCCGGCAGGTTATCGGTGGAAGCGACCTGCGCATGGCCACAGAGTAAGGCGAACCCGCCTCCTGCGCCGCCGTTTAT
>NZ_JARWNW010000250.1 GCF_029868325.1 Nocardia carnea | reverse complement strand
CCGCCCGGCGGGGGGCGGGGGCGCGCCCCGCCGGCCCCCCCTCCCCCCCCCCCGCCCGCCCGCGGGGCCGGGGCGGCCGCCGGGGGCGGGGCGCCCCCCCCGCCCCCCTCGCCGGCGGGTATTCACGTCGGGTGGGGGTCTCCCCCCCCTCTGTGGTGGTTTGTTTGTGAGGGGCGCCCCGGCCGGCGCGCCCCCCCAGGCCCGAGAAGCCGAGGAGACGTCGTGACCGCCGTAACCACCGCCGGCCGCGCGGACGCCGGCGATACCCTGGAGCCGAAGGCAAAAGGGCGACCCGATGTCATGATCACCTACTGGGCGTTCGCGATCTTCTACGCCGTGCTCTCGATCGGAGTCGTCTTCTTCGGCCGCGCCACACCCCCGCCGCGACCCGACGTCACCGATCTCCAGGTCGAGCAGTGGTTCGACAAACACCAACTCGGCATCCAGATCGGTTTCACCGCCCTGCTGGTGCTCGCCGGCGGCGCCGCGGTCGCCAACGGCATCATCGGCTATTTCATGAAACGGATGTCGTCCGGATCGCTGCTTTCCTACGCCTATATCGCCGGGATGGGGGTCGGTGCGATACCCGGCTTCCACATGCTGCTCGTCTGCTGGCTCACCGCCACATACCGCCCCGATCGTGACCCCGCCACCCTTCACTTCCTCTACGACCTGGGCATGCTTTCCTACAACGGGTCGCTGGGCTGCTTCACCGCCGCTTATCTCGTCCTCGCGATCGCGATCCTCTACGACCGCAACAAGGTCTTCCCGAAATGGTTCGCCTATATCTCCATCTGGCAGATCGTCACCGAGGTCCTGGCCACCCAGATGTGGTTCTTCCGCTCCGGCGCGTTCTCCTGGAACGGCATGATCACCTTCTATATCGCCGTCGTCATCTTCGGCCTCTGGATCGCCTGCCTGCTGCCGATCCTGCGCACCGCAGCCCGCACCGAAACCGACCGGACTCCACCCCTGTACCCCGCCGAGGTCGCCCGATGACACTATCCGAATCCGCATCCGAATTCGAAACAACCGCCGGGCCCGAGCCGCGGCCCGGCCCGCCGGATCGGCCAGGACGCCACCTGCCCGGCGATATCGACATGTGGGTGATGGTCCTCGGCGACCTCCTGTTCTTCGGCGGGTACTTCGTCGTCTACATGGTCTTCCGCGCCTTTGCACCCGAAGAATTCGCCACCGCGCAACAACACCTGCACATGGGCATCGGCGTCACCAACACCGTTGTCCTGCTCACCAGCTCGATGTTCGTCGCGCTGGCCGTCATCGACACCCGGCGACAAGCCTTCGCCTCAGCACAGCGCTATATCCTGGCCGCCGCTGGATGCGGTCTGTTGTTCACCGCTCTCAAAGCTTATGAGTGGCACCAAGAGATCACCGGCGGCCACACCCTCTCCGACGAATTCTTCAGTTTCTACTACATACTCACCGGCGTCCACCTCGTCCACGTACTTCTGGGGGTGGTGATCCTCGGAATCGTGTACCGCGAACTGCGGAATCCCGCCGGCCGCCGGATCTCCATCGCGGAACAGGGTGCCCTGTTCTGGCACATGGTCGACCTGCTGTGGGTCGTCATCTTCGCCATCCTCTACCTCATGTAGGTGACCACATGACAACCTCGAACACCACACAACAACCGCGATACCGCCGAGACAAGCAGATCGTCATCCTGGCCTGGGCGGCACTGACCGCGATCACCCTGCTCGCCTGGCAACTCACCCCGGGCCACACCCCGGACCCGACCTCCACCGGCAAAGAACTCGTCGCCGTCATCGTCGTCCTGGGACTGATCAAATGCCGCATCATCCTGCGCTACTTCATGGAGATCAGAAACGCCCCACGCTGGCTGCAACTGTGCACCGACGCCTGGTTACTTGTCCTCTGGGCGGCACTCCTCGGCATCTACCTCTATTGAACTACCGCACGAGCCGAGCGGCCCCGAGCAACGAAGCCACCCCAACGAAATCCTTGCGCATGGAGGGGTGGACGACCAGCAGCGCCTGGTCGGGTCGGCGGCGAGCCGCATGCGCTCGCGGATGCGGATCCCGGCGGCGTGGCGGACGGCGGCCGGGATGGAGATGTGGCCGTATTCGGTGACGCCGCGGCGGCCGTGGGCCGGAGCGGGTGATCAGGACCAGGGCGCCGGTCACGCGCAAGGACAGCAGGTCGCCGGGATGCCGGTCGAGGGTGTCGACGATGGCTTTGTCGACGACGCAACCGTTGGTGTCGACCGGGCGGATGCTGCGCACGGCCGTCGACCACACCGGTTGTTCCAGGGGCGCCATCGGCAGCGCCGGGCCCGAGGCGAAGAGGGACGGAACGCCGATTCCGGGCCGTGCAGCGCGGGTTGCCTGGGACGGCGCCGTGCTGGCTCGTGTAGAGCATCCGCCGGGCGCCCGCCGCTTCGACAGCAGAACGATGCAGGCCGACCATATCGGCGGTCGGGTCGTTGTCGGACACCAGAAGGACCTGGTCCGCGCCGGCGAACGAGGCACGCAGCGCGGCCGGATCTTCGTAGGAGCCCTGCCGCACGCGCACACCACGGTCGGCGAAGTGTTGCGCCTTGGCGGTGTCTCGGACACTGACACCGATCTGACCGGCAGGTATGCGCTCGAGGAGATGCTCGACGGTGGCACCGCCCAGCCCGGCGGTAGCGCCGGTGACAACGATCATGTTCTCGTCCTTCCTGAGTGCCCGCGGCATCTGTCTCAATGGTGGAGAAGCATAAGTTGACTACGGTGGTCAACTTATTTGTTGTGTGCGACGGTAGGTAAACTGACTCGGCAAGGCACGGTATGGCCGTGAGTGGCAGGAAGAGACGGTGAGAGTCGTGACCGGCACGGCGCCTTCGCGATCCCGACTGCGCGCCGATGCTCGACGCAATCTGGAGCAGCTACGCGCTGCCGCAATCCGCGCCTTCCAAGGGCAAGGCCTGACCGTGCCGCTGGAGGAGGTGGCCAAGGCGGCTGGGGTGAGCAAGGTCACGATCTTCAACCGGTTCGGCGGGCGGATCGGGCTCATCGAGGCAGTTATCGAAGAGGTCGTCGTGAAGGAGCTCTTTGCGGTCATCGACAACACGCGGTCCATCGACGACGCCGGCGAGCGAATCGCTCACTACCTCACCGCGATCCGCGACCTCCAGTACCGCCTGCCCGCCTTCAACGACGTCCTGTTACAGACATTCCCGCACTCGCAGCAGCTTATGGATATCTGCAGGGTAGGAAGCGAGGCCAACGAAGAGTTCGTCTCGGCGGCGCGGACCTCCGGCGCGCTACGGCCGGAGTTCACGGCGGACGACTTCCACGCCTCGTCGTCGACGGCGCCCTCGCTCTCAAGCACGGCGAGAGGCCTCCCCGGGACGACTACGACCGTCGCACCGTGTACTTCCTGGACGGAATTCGCGGGCGATAGTTCGCTCGGGCGGAAAATGACAATGTCCTGACCGTTGTGCTATCACCACGGTTGAGCTGCGCCGAGGCCATCACCGCTATCGCGTGGGGGCCTGATCGGCCGGCCACGTAACTTGGTGATCTTCTGCAGTCGATGTCCCTCTGCTGGGTCACCCTTCGTATGAACACTTCCGGCCTCCGTGACGAGCGCACGCGGGCTGCCGCCGTGGCCGACCCGGCTACGTATCCGACTCGTTCGACCGCGTGCCCCACTGTTGCGTCCGACGCCTGTGGGTCTGCGTCTTGTGGCAACCTCGTCCGATCCTGTGGCCTGCCTACTCCGGTATTCCGATTCCTTCGTAATAGCCGCGGATATGGTCGACGATTCGGCGTTTCGCCGCCTCCGCATCGCCGGTGAATACTGCGTCGATCAGGGCGCGATGTTCATAGCGCAGCCGCGTGCAGGTAGGCGCCCACGTGGGCAGGTCGACACCTCCGATCACATACGATTCGATCGACTCGCGTAGACCGGCCATCATCGCGGCGATAACCTGGTTGCCGGCTGCGTCTGCCAGTGTCACGTGAAAGGCAGCGTCCAGAATCAGGAACTCGGCGGCGGACAGAGAGTCGTCGTCCATCGAATCGAGCAGTTCGACGGCCGCGCTGAGGTCGGGGGTCGGCTGTTGCGTCGCCAACGCTCGCACCACTTCGGTCTCGAGGACGAGACGGGCCTGCACCACATCGGGCACCGGAAAACCCTGCGCGGCCACCTGCATCCGCATCAGCATCGACATGCCACCCGTGGGGCGGGCGACGATCATCGCGCCTGCGTTGGGTCCGGAACCGGTCTGTGCATGCAGTAGACCGAGGGCTTCCATCACCCGCAATGCCTCACGTACCGATGATCGTCCGACACCCAGTTCGGCCGCGAGGGCCCGTTCTCCGGGCAGGCGCCGGCCTGGTCCGGCCTCGCCCGATACGAGCATGTGCTCGATCCGGGCCAGCACCTGCTCCCACGCGCGAGTGCCGGACCGAGAGGGCGACTGATCGGACATGGGAACCGAGCCTAGGTGACGAGAAACCTGCGGTGGTCAGACCACTCTCCCGACGTGCGGGACCCCACAACCGGTCAAAGACCGCGTCGGTCTTGCGAGAGGCGTGTGAGCATGGGTTACTGTGGTCAGACCACACCGACTACCGTGGAGATCTACATGCGTATCGCGCTGTTCGCCACTTGTATCGGAGACACGATGTTTCCGGAAGCCGTCAAGGCCACCGCGCTGCTGCTGACTCGGCTCGGGCACGATGTCGTGTTCCCGCGTGGCCAGACGTGTTGCGGCCAGATGCACGTCAACACCGGCTACCAATCGCACGCGCTCCCGCTGGTAGCGAACTACGCCGACGAGTTCGGTGACGCCTCGTTCGACGCGATCGTCGCACCGTCCGGGTCGTGCGTCGGTTCGGTGCGACACCAGCACGACATCGTCGCGTCCAGGTACGGAAGCCCGGGGCTGCGCGAACGCGTCACCACGGTCAAGACCAAGACATACGAACTTGCCGAACTGCTCGTCGACGTGCTGGGTGTGACCGATGTGGGGGCCTGGTTCCCGCACCGGGTCACCTACCACCCCACCTGCCACTCGCTGCGCATGCTCCGGGTCGGCGACAAGCCGCTCAGACTGCTGCGAGCTGTCCGCGATATCGATCTGGTCGAACTGCCGGACGCCGATTCCTGCTGCGGGTTCGGCGGCACCTTCGCGCTCAAGAATGCCGAGACATCGATCGCGATGCTGGCCGACAAGCTCCGCCGCGTTGCGGACACCCGGGCCGACTCGCTGTGCGCGAGTGACTCGTCCTGTCTCCTGCATATCGGCGGTGGGATGTCGCGATTGCGCATGGGAGTGCGTACGGTGCATCTCGCGGAGATCCTCGCTTCCACTGAACCGGCACGGGAGACCGTCGGATGAGCCCGATCGTGCTGGGTCTGCCTGCGATTCCGCCCCGCGCACCGCACGGTTCGGGGTTCCTGCGCGGAACCGAACCGTTCCCGGAAGCCGCACGACACGAACTCGCCAATCCTCAGCTACGCCGCAACATCGGCAAGGCCACCCATACCATCCGGGCGAAGCGACTCCGGATGACCGACGAACTACCGGACTGGGAGGCTCTGCGTGACAGCGGTTCCGCGATCAAGATCGATGTGATGAACCGGCTGCCGGAGCTGCTGGAGCAGCTGGAATCGGCCGTCACCGCCCGCGGCGGGGTGGTGCACTGGGCGGCGGACGCCGGCGAGGCGAATACGATCGTCACCGACTTGATCCGTGCCACCGGGTCCACCGAAGTCATCAAGGTCAAGTCGATGGCCACCCAGGAGATCCAGCTCAACGAACACCTCGAAACGGCGGGCATCGCTGCCTACGAGACCGACCTTGCGGAACTCATCGTCCAGCTGGGCCACGACAAACCGTCGCATATCCTGGTACCCGCGATCCACCGTAACCGGTCGGAGATCCGGGATATCTTCATGCACGAGATGGCCGGTGTCGACCCGGGTCTCGATTCGGAACCGGCGCATCTCGCGGCGGCGGCACGGAAGTTTCTGCGGCACAAGTTCATGACGGTGCCGGTGGCGGTATCGGGCGCGAACTTCGCTATCGCTGAGACGGGTACGCTCGGCGTGGTCGAGTCCGAGGGCAACGGCCGGATGTGTCTGACCATGCCGCAGACGCTTATCACGGTGATGGGCATCGAGAAAGTCCTACCCCGGTTTGCAGATCTGGAGGTGTTCCTGCAGTTGCTTCCTCGCTCGTCGACGGGGGAGCGGATGAACCCGTACACATCGTTGTGGACGGGGGTGACGCCGGGCGACGGTCCGCAGTCCTTTCATCTGGTACTGCTCGACAACGGGCGTACCGCCACACTCGCCGACGAGGTAGGCCGGGCCGCCCTGCACTGCATCCGATGCTCCGCATGCCTGAACGTATGTCCCGTCTACGAACGCACCGGCGGACACGCGTACGGTTCCACCTATCCCGGACCCATCGGTGCCGTGCTGACCCCACAGCTCGCGGGTATGGATGCGAAGGGCGATCCCAACGCCGCCCTGCCCTTCGCGTCGAGTCTGTGCGGTGCGTGCTTCGACGCCTGCCCGGTGAAAATCGATATTCCGTCACTGCTCGTCGAGTTGCGACACAAGAAGGTGAGCACGGACGGATTTTCCGTGGAGAAGGCGGCGATGAAAGCGGCGTCGCTCGTGATGAGTTCGGCAAACCGTTTCACAACTGTTCAAAAGGCAGCGGGACTGGGGCGACTGGCAGCCGGCCGGAAAGGGAAGATCACCGTCCTTCCCTCCCCCCTGAACGGCTGGACGGCTGTCCGCGATATCCCCGCACCCCCGAAACAGACGTTCCGCCAGTGGTGGGATTCCGAGGAAGGCCGGGCCGCCCTCGCCGCCGCCCGCCCGGACCCGCAGCAGGAGATGACCCGATGAGTGGGCGCGAGACGATCCTGGGCCGTATCCGGGACGCGCAGGCGCTGGCTCCGGCGGTCCCGAACGAGAGTGCCCGCAGGTACCGCACCGGGCGGAAGATGACCGACGCCGAGCGGATCGACCTGCTGGTCGACCGGCTGCTCGACTACAAGGCCGCTGTGCACCGGTGCGCCGCGGACTCCTTACCCGTGCTCCTCGGGAGGGTCTTGGCAGAGCTCGGCGCGCAGCGGGTGGGTGTCCCCGCGGGACTGCCCCGCTCGTGGCTGGCCCGGTTCGGCGGGGAAATCGTGATCGACTCGCCGGAGGTGCCCGCGCCGGGCCTGTCGGAGCTGGACGCGGTGGTGACGGCGTCCAGGGTGACCTCCGCGGAAACTGGCACCATCTTCCTCGACGGTAACGACGACCAGGGCCGGCGAGCGCTGACCCTGGTACCGGATGTCCATGTGTGTGTGGTTCCCGTCGATACCGTCGAGGTGGGCGTACCGGAGGCGCTGGCCCGGCTTGTCCCTACTCGGCCGACCACTATGATAAGCGGCCCGTCCGCGACATCCGATATCGAACTCGAACGAGTCGAAGGCGTCCACGGCCCGCGTAACCTGCATGTCGTGATAGTGAGCTGACGACCCGGGCGGGGCTGATCCATCGGCTACACTCCGCCTGCGGCGGGCACTGGGCCCGGTGCGGCGCCGCGGGAGGCGGAGTGCAGGACGTTCCGATGTGCCGCGCGCGATCTCGCCTCGGCCGAGGTCGCGAGGTCACTTCGGTGAAGTGCCCGAGCTGACTTCCAACGACCGATTCGTCGTACGAGGTCCGAGAGCAGCTGTCAGGACACCCATCACGACAAGTCCGCTACCGAGCAGGAAGTACAGTGTCGCGCTGCCTTGGCTGCTGTAGACAGCGGCGACGGTGATTCCGGATGCGAATCCGGCGATACGTCCGAAGCCATTGATCATGCCGGCGCCTGCACCGCGCACTGCTGTGGGAAATACTTCCGGCAGGTAGGTATAGAAACTGGTTGTCATCGCAGTGATACCGACGGCAACAATGACACCGGCAACTGTGCTCAGCAGGGCGTCGTGGGCCGAGCCGAAGATCATCATTCCTATCCCTGCGACACTGCCGGCCACGAGGATGGTGGTCTTGCGTTCGATCCGATCAACGACGGGGAAGAGCAACAACGGCGATATCAAGGAACCCAATCCGACGGCAGTGGTGATGGCGAGTGCCTGGGACTGGCTCAGCCCTCGATCGACAAGAATTGTGGGTGCCCACGAGATGAACCCGTACATACAGAAGAGCGTGATTGCGAACGAGATGCCGAGGACGGCCAGCCGCCGAGCGTATTCGGGTCGCAGGAGATCTCGGAATGAATTCGTAGGCGCGGCAGGGGGGACCGGCAGAGCCGGTTCCAGCGGGCCCAGCCGGCCGGCTCGCGCTTCGAGCCTGTCGACGATCACGTCGGCTTCCTCGGTCTTGCCGTGCGAGACCAGCCACCGGACAGATTCGGGCAGCGCCGCGGCGACCGCCACCGCGATGACGACCCCGACCGCGCCGAGGGCGAAGACCCAGCGCCACGCGCCCTCCCCGGTGGGCACTATCGCCAGCGCGACCAGAGACGCGATGGGCGATGCGGCATAACCGCAGAATGTCACCACGCTGAAGAAGCGTCCTCGTGAAGCGCTGGGGAACATCTCACTGAGGTACACCATGATGGCGCCGCTGGTCGCCTGGACGCCGATACCGGTGAGCACTCGGCTTGCGAGCAGTACTTCGAAGTTGGGTGCGAGGGCCGACATCAGCGAAGCAGCCGAATAGAAGACCGAGCTCCAGATCAGGACCGGTTTGCGACCATAACGGTCGGAGAGGCGCCCACCCCCTACTGCCCCGACGAACATCCCCAGGAAAACGGCCGAAGTGATCAGGCCGATACGCCCGAGACTCAGCCCCCATTCGTCGCGGATGGCCGGTGCGAGAAGGGCGAATACTCCGTTGTCGAAGTTCTCGATCAAGAACCCGAGCCCGAGCAGGGAAACCCAGAAGATCTGCACCGGCGTCACCGGCAGCCGGTCCAGCCTCTGCACAGCTGTGATGGTGTGGGGCTGTACCGCAGATTTCGGTGTGTCTGCGTTCATGACGCAACGCCTCCGTTGGTCGATCCGCCTGGTGGCGGCATGGTTTTGCTTCAAATCTCGTGAAGTGGCGGTTTCTCCACCGTGAGCCGGTGGCCGGCGGCGGCGTTCGAGCGAGACCCGGTCTCGACTCGTCGATTGTCCGGATAGGCCGGTTCAGGAGCGAGTGGCGGTATGTCCGGGTGTGTACTTCTCTTTGAGGTGCCTTTTGAAAAGTTTGCCGGATTCTTCGCGCGGCAACTTCTCTTCGAAGACGACGATCTTCGGTATCTTGTACTTGGCCAAGGTGCGCTGGAGGTGATCGCGAATATCCTGCTCCGTGAGGCGCGCGCCCGGTTCGAGTTCGATATGTGCGGCGAGCGACTCGCCCATCTCGGGGTCGGGCACGCCGAACACGGCGGCGTCGTTGACCCCGGCGAGCTGCACAAGGGCGGCCTCGATCTCGGCGGGATAGATGTTCACACCTCCCGAGATCACCATATCGTTGAGCCGGTCCGTCACGTACAGATAGCCGTCTTCGTCGACTCGACCGATATCGCCGAGCGTGAAAAAGCCTTTGTCGTCTGCTATCTCACGGCGCTTGGCGTCGTTGTTCAAATAGGTGAAATCGGGCCAATAGCCGGCGGAACGTCCATAGATGACCCCGGTCTCGCCGGCGGGCAGTTCCTTCTTGTCCGTTCCGAGGATTCGGATGGCTGCGTCACCGACCGGTCTTCCGACGGTGCCGGGCCGGGTGAGCCATTCGTCCGAGGAGCACAGAACCCAGGCACCGCCCTCCGAACCACCGTAGTACTCATTGATGATCGGTCCCCACCATTCGATCATTGCGCGCTTGACATCGGGTGGGCACGGCGCGGCAGCGTGGACGACTGTTTCGAGTGATGAGACGTCGTACCTTCCGCGCACTTCCCGGGGAAGCCCGAGGAGCCGTACGAACATCGTCGGTACCAGTTGTGCCGTGTCCACTCTGTATTTTTCGACCAGCCGGAGGAATTCTTCGGCGTCGAATCTCGGCATGATGATGAGATTCATTCCGAGGGATGCTGCGAAGATGAGATTGACGTTGGGAGCGGAATGGTAGAGCGGCGCCGGAAGTACAGTGGTGTGGCCGGGCCGCAGGCCGAGAAGGCTTCCGAGTGATTTCAGCATGTCGGTTGTCGCCTCCGGCGCGATCGGGTCGCGCAGGATTCCCTTGGCCAGGCCCGTGGTCCCCGAGGTGTAGATCACTGCCATGGGTGGTGCCTGGGTCGTCTCGGCCGCGGGCGCGTTCTGCTCGATCAGGTCGGCCATAACGGGATGACGTCCCGTCAGGGACACCTCGCCCAATTCGTAGGTTTCCCGTACCTCCTCGGGTACCTCCGCTTCGATGATCTGCATACCGGCCGGCATTTGGGCCTCGACCGCCGGAACGAGATCGGTGTGGACCACGGCGATCTTCGATCCGGAGTCGGCGAGAATATGCGCGAGGTCCGCGCCGGTCCAATGCCAGTTCACGGGCACGGGAACGGCGCCGATCGACGAAGCGCCGAGATTCGCTTCCAGAAAACCTATTTCGTTCCGCATGATGATCGCGTAGCGGTCGCCGTGGCGTAGCCCGAGCGTCTGCAGCGCCCCGGCGAACCGTGCCGCGCGCGATTTCGCTTCGGCAAGTGGTATTTGACGATTTCCGGACCGAATGAACGGTTCACTCATCGATGTAGCCCTTTCGTGGATTTGTTGAGGGGATTCGGGTTGTTCGACGGCCGGTGCCCCGACAGAGGGGAGTGCTGAGACAGGTGGCTCGGTAAGGCCTGTCCGGGGAAGGTTCCGAATATCGGTGCCATGCGGTGGCGTGGGTGGGAGTTGCCGGGTCCGGTCCGATTTCCGATCGGGTTCGGGACCTCGGCAGCCGGCGGGTCGGGTCGTCGAGACGACCGCGAATCGCGTGAGAAGGCCGGACGTGCAGCAGTGCTGCGGGGGATCCGGTGGTACCAGGTCGATTTCTTTTCGCGCCCAGCGCCGCTGGGGCGTGGCG
Source organism: Nocardia carnea (assembly GCF_029868325.1). Lineage (GTDB taxonomy): Bacteria > Actinomycetota > Actinomycetes > Mycobacteriales > Mycobacteriaceae > Nocardia > Nocardia carnea_C. The sequence continues at coordinate 49,633 of NZ_JARWNW010000250.1, read as the reverse complement.
CCGGCCGAAGGCCGAATGAATCCGCGCGAATCGCCAGTCCGTTAGGTTGAGTGAATTCCGAGATACATGTTGATTGTTGCCCGCGCTTCGGTGTGTATGAAACTACTGTTCTATGGTGTTAGGGACTGGCCAGTGTGCTCCCTATCACTGACGCAATACTTATCCATCATTTACTTTCTGTCAAGATCCCGGTGAGGTCGCTGTTCATGTGCGCTCCCGGAGCAGATACCGTTGGATCTTCCCGCTCGGCGTCTTCGGTAGCGTGTCGACGAAGTGGATCGAGCGAGGATACGCATGCTTCGAGTAGCTCTCGCGTACCGAACGTTTCAGCTCCTCGGCCAGATCCGCACCGGCGTGTGCTCCTGCGGCGAGTACGACGAAGGCCTCGACGACCTCTCCGCGGATCATGTCCGGGTCCGGTCGTCCCACAACCGCCACCTCCAGTACTGCGGGGTGGGTGATCAGGACGCTTTCGACCTCGACGGGTCCGATGCGATATCCGGCAGCGAGAATCAGATCGTCGTCCCGGGCGGTGAAGTAGAAGGCACCCTGTTCGTCCCGGCGGCCGGTGTCGCCGGTCAGGTACCAGCGTCCGTCGGAGGTGAACCGTTTCTCCGTCCGTATGCGGTCTTCGTGGTAGCCGGTAAACCACATCAGCGGGCTGTCGGTGGCATCGACTGCGATCTGGCCCGCAACGATACCGGCGGAGAATCCCGGTAGGGGCCGCCCCATCGAGCCCGGTCGCAGCGGATATGCGACTTCTGGGTGCCAGGCATTACAGATTGTCATGCCCAGTTCTGTTTGCCCGTAGTGGTCGCGGATCTCGATGCCCAGTGTGTCGGTGGCCGACGCGGTGACATCGGGAGTCAGTGGCTCACCGGCCGACGAGGCACGTCGCAGGGGGATGGCCCTGGCCGCGCCGCCGGTGCCCAGCGCGCGGTAGACCGTCGGCGCGGCGGCGAAGTTCGTAACTCCGAATGTTCGGATCACTGCCGCCGTCGATTCCGGTGTGAACCTCGAATCGAACAGCAGGTTCCGTCGACCGGCCGCCAACGGGCCGAGGATCCCGAAGTACAGTCCGTACGCCCACCCCGGATCCGCGGCGTTCCAGAACACGTCGTCTTCGGTCACATCGAGGCCGTAGTGCATATAGCAGTGGAAGGCGGCGAGTGCCCGGACAGGTACGGGCACACCCTTCGGTTTGCCGGTGGTGCCACTCGTGTAGAGCTGGAGAATCACACCGTCGCCTCCGACGCCGGCGGACTCGGTCAGTGGCTCGCTGCTGTCCATGAGTCGGTCGAGAGCGGGCCCGGTTTCGACGATGTCGATCCCGGGGATCGGGTCGAGCTTTGCTCGCTGCGAGGGCTCGGTGATCACCAGTCGCGCGCGTGCGCTGACGATTCGCATCTGGATGGCACCGGTTGCGAATGCAGTGAACAGCGGGACATGCACGGCGCCCAGTCGCCAGAGTGCGAGCAGTGTCACCACCAGCTCCGTGCGTTTGCCCATCAATACCGGAACCCGATCCCCGCGCCCGACTCCCAGCTCTGACAGTGCGGTGGCGAGCCGTTGCGACCGATCCTTCAGCTCCCCGAAAGTGATATCGGTGCTCGAGAGGTCGGGCGCAATGACGGTAAAGGCCACCCGGCCGGGGTCGTGAGTGTCGCAGAGAAGGTCGGCAACGACGGCGTGTGGATCGCCGTACCTGTCGAGCCAGAGCCGGACCTGATCATCCGGTGCGATCGCGGACATGAAACTCCTTGTCGGAAGGCGGAAGTGACGTTCAACCGGTGGGGTGACGTCTCGGAACGGTCATAATCTAGATGTGAACGACAGGACCTACCCCCCTCCGGCGAGGGGGTACCACGGTGCTCCCGGTTATGCGCAGATCGCCTCCGGGGTGCAGACTGCGCTGCGGCGCATCCGCCTCGTGACCGGTGTCGGTCTTGCATTCGGAGGGCGTGTGGTTCCGGGCGGCGTGCTGCTGCATCACTTCGACGGATCGATCGTCGGACCCTTGCGCGGACAACGACTCGACCTCGGGCGGGGGTTGGGCGGGCACGTTGCGGCGCAACGACGTGCTCGCGCGGTGTCGGATTACTGCACCACCCCGTCGATCACACACGATTACGACGCCGTCATCCGTGCGGAGTCCCTGCATGCGATCGCGGCCGCTCCGGTGGTTCTGGGGCGGCAGCCCGTCGCGGTGCTCTACGCCGCGCTGCGCACCGGCCAGCAGGAGATGGGCCGGCTACTGGATGCGGTCTCCGAGGAGGCACGTCGCCTGGAGCAGGAGTTGACCGTCGCCGCCGTGCTCAGGCAGTTGGGCCGGGTGCAGGCCGACGACGGTGCGCGGCAGGCTCGAGCGGCCCAGGCCGCTCGGATACACGAAGCGTACGCACGGCTACGGAATATCGCCGACGACGTGCATGAACCTCTGTTACGGGCAAAGCTGATCGAAACGGCCGAGCTGCTGACCGGCGACAGTGTGGGTGCCGGTCATCCGGTGCACCTGACCGAGCGGGAAACGGATGTGCTCGTTCTGCTTGCCCTCGGCCTACCGAACCGGTCGATCGCCGAGCACCTAGGGATCGGTGTGCACACTGTGAAGGGTCATCTGAAGAATCTGTTCCCGAAGCTCGACGCCACCGGGCGGCTCGAGGCGGTTACGAACGGGCGACGCCTGGGGTTGATCCCGTAGCGCCCGCTCGTTTGCGTGCCCGGATGGGGCGAACCCGGCGAGTCACGACGCCCAGCACCGTTGTGTCGACGCGCTGGCGCTTCGATGCCTTAATGAGTATTGACTTATGTGCTGAAGCTTCGTAGCTTTGTTCTTGTTGACCGGGTAAACACACTAACGGGGACTCCTGGGCGAGTTCGTGCGCCTGGATGTCTTGCTGAAGTGGAAGGAAGGCAAGTAAGAGGCGGTTTACATGTGGTCGATGCTGGGGATCGTGGGCAGTGGGGATCACCCCTTCGTCCGCGGCGTGCATCGACAGCCAGTGCCCGACCGGTGTCATGTTCTGTGGGATTCGTCGGCGTGATCGTCCCCGCCTTCGGTGCCCCTCCTCGGTCGATAGATCAGTGTGGCTGCCGGACACCGGGCACAGAGGTTCGCCACCCCTGCCGGAAACAAGTAGACGAGACGCCGCGTGCCGCGGATCCGGACGGGGCTCGGCAAGCGAGCCCCGGAGATATTCACGAATTACCGACGAGAGGACTCTGTCCATGACCGAGATGACCTATATCCGCAGGGAGGACCCGGCCCCAGGTGTTGCGCGGATCGTTCTTGCGCGGGCGGAGAAGCGTAATGCGCAGAACCCGGCCATGCTCTACGAGCTCGATGCGGCCTTGGTGCAGGCAGCCAAGGCGCCGGAGATCAAGGTGGTGATCCTCGCTGCCGATGGCCCCGATTTCTCCTCCGGGCATGATCTCGAGGGCGGCTTCGGACTTCCGGAGACGCCCGTCGCCACCATGGGCGGCCACTTCGAGATGGGCGGAGCGGAAGGGCACTACGCCTTCGAATGCGAAGCCTTTCTGGGACTTTCACGCCGGTGGCGCGACCTGCCGAAGCCGGTGATCGTTGCGGCCCAGGGGAGAGCTATCGCGGGTGGATTGATGTTGTTGTGGCCCTTCGACATCATCATCGCTTCGGAAGACGCCACCTTCTCCGATCCTGTGACTGCCTTCGGTGTCAACGGTGTCGAGTACTTCACACACGTCTGGGAAGTCGGACGTCGTAAAGCCGCGGAGATGCTGTTCACCGGTGAGGCCATCTCGGCCGAGGAGGCGAAGTCGCTCGGGATGGTCAACCATGTTGTCCCCCGCGACGAACTCGAAACCTTTGCTCTCCGGATGGCCGAGAAAATTGTAGCCCGACCGACTTTCGGATTGCGTCTCGCCAAGGAAAGTATCAACCGGTCGCTCGATGCGCAGGGGCAGACGGTCGCTCTCGAATCGGCGCTGGGCCTGCACAACCTCGGTCATGCCGCCAACCTCGCGCGCGAGGGGACGATCGTCGTCATGTCGGGAATGGAGGTCATCCGTGACCTCTCCCGGCATCCGTGATCGAACGGAACGGTGGCGCACAAATCAGGAGAGGAGCGGGCCTTGCCGATGAGTCCGGTACATTATCGCTTCGACAACGGGCTTGCCCGAATCACCATGACCCGTGGGGATCAGGGTAATCCGATCAATCAAGTGTGGAATTCGGCCATGTTGGAGGCGCTCCGGCGGGCACGGCACGACAAGGCCCGAGTTGTCCTCTTATCGGCCACCGGGCGGTTCTTCTGTGTCGGTGGGGATCTCACGGTGATGTCGAGATCGGAGCGCCTGGCGGACACACTCGACGATATCGCCGATTCGCTACATCGCGTGGTCAGCGAGATCCAGCGATCCGATGCCATAGTCGTCTGTAGCGTCCAAGGGGCAGCCGCGGGAGCCGGTTTCCCCCTTGCTGCTGCTGCAGACCTCGTACTCGCCGCGCGATCGGCGACCTTCACGCTCGGCTACTCGAAGGTCGGACTCAGTATCGACGGAGGTTCGAGTCTTCTCGTGCGCACGCTCGGATTGCACCGAACGCTGCAACTGGCGCTTCTCAACGAAAGGTTGACCGCGAACGAAGCGTGCGCCCTGGGCCTTGTCACGGAAGTGACCGGGGATGCAGAGTTGCCCGCTGCCGCGGAGCGGATCGCACAGAAGCTACTTGCCGGACCGGCGCACGCACAGGCGGCCACGAAAAGCCTCATCCGCGAGACAGCGGCCGGGGATGCGGAGTCGGCGTTGCGACGCGAAGCGGTCGCGCTGCGGAGGCAGGCGACACTCCCCGAGGCCACCGAGGGAACCACCGCGTTCGTCGCGAAGCGTCCACCGCGATTCCACGTCGTATCGCATGGGTGAACTGGTAACCGGCGGCCTGTTCGGGAAAAAGAATGACCACTAGGCTTGGCCCCGTGACGTCAACTGTAGGCGAAGGGGCACCCGACCTCCCACGTCGCCGTCCGCGTGACCGCAAACAGCAGATTCTCACTGTCGCGCGGGAACTGTTCGTGGAAAAGGGCTATCCGAATGTCTCGATGGCCTTGATCGCTGAACAGGTGGGTATCACCGCGGGTGCGCTCTACCGGCACTTCCGGAACAAGGCAGTTCTGCTGGAGCGAGTGGTCGACGACAGCTTCGCGTGGCTGGGGTCGCCCATCACGCAGATCGACTTCGGCGACGCGATAGCGGAAGCCACGGCGCTCGTGGCCGACCGTCCTTACCTCGCCGATCTGTGGACGCGCGAGAGCCGATACCTGCCGGCGGACAAACGAGCCGAACTACAGGAAAGAATGCGGGCCTGGAACGAAAGTCTGGCTCCGGCGCTGCTCCGGCGGCGGCCCGATCTGGATCCGGGGAATGTGGAACTGTTGCTCTGGTCGATCCAATCCATGATCTCGGGTATCGGTCGGCAGACGTGGCGCGCGCCGGCGTCCGATCGGATCGCCGCTGTGCACGCCGGACTGCGGGCGTCGGTAGCGGCAGCGCTCGTGCCGACCGGGGCGGAACTCGGGCCGGAGCGTCAACGGCTGTTTCCCAGCTCGATGCGGGAGCGCTTGCTGTCCGCGGCATTCCAGCAGTTCAACGAGCGTGGGTACGACGACACCTCGCTGGCCAGTCTGGGTGCTGCCGTGGACGTCACCGGGCCCAATCTGTACAGCCACTATGAGAGCAAGGCAGATCTGCTGGCAGCGGTCCTCGAGCGTGGGGCGCATGCCTTGTGGCTGGGGCTCAACGATGCGCTGGCGACGTCGAGCGAGCCGGTCGAAGCCGTTGCGAAGCTCGTTCGCTCCTACGTCGTCAGGGCGCGCTACTGGGCGTCCAGCGTCGAAGATCCCAAGGGAAACGACGATCTGGAATCGGCGGTACAGGCATTCCGCCGCGAGTACATCGCGGAATGGGTGGCGTTGCTGGTACAGGCCAGGCCCGAGGTGAACCAGCGCCATGCACGTCTGAAAGTCCAGCTCGCACTGTCTCTCGTGGGAGACCTGTACAGCAACCCTTCGCTGGTACGCGTCGACACCTTCCACGACAACGTCGCACAGCTGGTCCTAGCGGTGTTGTTCGATCACACCTCCACAACGCCCGGACCGAGCTGAGCGCTGCAATCCGGCCGATGCCGGCGGCGCCGGCGAACCCGCCTCGCTTGTTTTCCGTCCGCAGCCGGATTCCATAAAGGTCTCCCAGCAGGGTGACGCCTGTCGGCCACGACCTGCTTCTACGATCGGTGTCGATTACGGCGCTGCTTGCCCCTGCTTCTGCCCCTGCACGCGGTGGTGAGCGTGTGTCTCGCGGTCACTGTTGGACACCGGTCCCGGTGGTGCTTCCTCGCCGGGCTGGGGGGATGTGCGCGCTCATGGCGCTTCCCGGCGCGCGCTGCACGCAGAGCCGGGGGCGTTCTCTGCCGAGCGCCGCTGTGCCCGATGCGAAACAGGTGCTGACGTGCCGATTCGCCGTCGGCGGAGCAATTGCCGTTGCAGGGAGTGCCCACCATATGGCAATCGCATCAGACTGCAGTGGTACGAGATGCGGCAAATGCTTGCGGAATGTCCCGAAAAAAGCTATAAGTAAATAGGCATTAAGTTGCTAATGGGGGGTCGAATCCGTAGTCAGGAGTGGGTATGTCCGAAAGTGTGGTGGTGGCGGGCGTCGGGATGATCCCGTTTGTCAAGCCCGGTGCCAGCGAAAGCTACGACAGAATGGGTGCCGAAGCGGCACGGCGCGCCCTCGGTGATGCGGGTCTTTCTTACGCGGACGTCCAGTCGGCTTATGCCGGATATGTAATCGGTGATTCAACGTCAGGGCAAAAGGCGCTCTATCATCTGGGCCAGACGGGTATTCCGATCATCAATGTGAACAACAATTGTTCCTCGGGCTCGTCGGCGCTGTATCTGGCGCGGCAAGCGGTGGAAGCAGGCATGGTGGACGTCGCCCTTGCCGTGGGTTTCGAACAGATGCCCCGGCGACTCGAGCCGGTGTTCCACGATCGGCCGGGTACCCTCGACGCCTACTTCGAAGGTGTAGCCGCCGCGCGTAAGGTGCCCGACGACCGCACCGCAGGATCGGCCGTGTTCTTCGGCGCCGCCGGCGCGCAATACGCGGAGGAATACGGTATCGACCCTTCGGTTTTCGCGCACATCACGGTCAAATCCCGCAAGCACGCGGCCGGTAACCCCTACGCGGTTTTCCGGGCGCCGCTGACTTTCGACGAGGTCATGGCCTCGCCGCAGATCTACGGTCCGCTGACCCGCTTCCAGTGCTGCCCGCCTACCTGTGGAGCTGCCGCGGCTGTGGTGGTCTCGAAGGAGTATGCGAAGCAGCGCGGCCTGCGCTCGGACGTTGTGATCGCCGCGCAAGCCCTGACCACGGATTTCCCGACCGCTTTCGGTGGTGATATGACCAAGTTGATCGGATACGACATGACCGTCGCGGCATCGAGTGCGGTTTACGAACGCAGTGGTATCGGACCCGAGGATATTCGGGTGGTCGAACTGCACGACTGCTTCACAACCAACGAATTCATCACCTACGAGTCGCTGGGCCTCACCCCCAAGGGAACAGCCGAGAAGTTTGTTCTCTCCGGGGACAACACCTATGGCGGTCGCGTGGTGACCAACCCGTCGGGTGGCCTCATCTCGAAAGGTCATCCACTCGGTGCGACGGGCCTCGCGCAGTGTGCCGAACTGGTGTGGCAATTGCGGGGGCAGGCCGAAGGGCGGCAAGTGGACGGGGTGCAGGCCGCATTGCAGCACAATCTCGGGCTCGGCGGCGCCTGCGTGGTGACCATGTACAAGAAAGTGGATGGCTGACAGTCGCGAGCTTCGTGCCGGCAGATGCACGACCGAAAATCCGAAGTAAAGGAATATTGTGGGAAAGCTCGAAGGAAAGGTCGCTCTCGTCACCGGTAGCGGCCGCGGAATCGGTCGGTCGACCGCATTGAAGCTCGCCGCCGAAGGCGCGAACCTGGTCTTGAACGATCTCGACGAAGGCCCGGTGGATACGGTCGTCGACGAGATCGTCGAGAGTGGTGGACGCGCAATTGCTGTCCCGGGCAGTGTGACGGCCGCGGCCTTCGCTGACCGTTTCGTGGACGCCGCTGTCGCCGAATTCGGTGGTATCGATATCGTTGTCAACAACGCGGGGTACACCTGGGACTCCGTTATTCAGAAGATGACCGATGAGCAATGGCAGGCCATCGTGGACCTTCATCTCAAGGCCCCGTTCGACATCCTTCGTGCGGTATTGCCCGTGATTTCTGCCGCCGCCAAGAAGGAGAAGGCCGAGGGGCGAGCCGTGCATCGAAAAGTGGTCAACGTGTCGTCGGTCGCGGGGCTCTTCGGAAATCCCGGCCAGTCGAACTATGCCGCCGCCAAAGCCGGGGTCGTGGGTCTTACGAAGACGTTGGCCAAGGAATGGGGCCGGTACAACGTCAATGTCAACTGTGTGGCCTTCGGTTTCATACAGACACGGCTCACGGAGGCGACCGCCGGGGAGGGCGCGGCCATCAACGTCGAAGGCCGGGAGATCAAGGTGGGGGTCAATCCACGGTTGTTCGAGGCTGTTACGTCCGCGATCCCGCTCGGGCGGGCCGGTACGCCGGCCGAAGCTGCCGGGTCGATTGCCATGCTGACTTATCCGGAGGCCGACTATGTCTCGGGCCAGGTCGTTGTCGTCGGCGGCGGCATCGAGGGGTAATGCGACGAAGGGGGGTGGTCGGATCCGGTGGAGTCCGAGCTCGCGACGAGTCTCGGTTCCCATTTCGAATGACGAAGGAGAATGGTGAGAATGGATGCCGCGACGCTCGAGCAGCTCTTGGCCGATCACCCCAGTGAGCCGTTCGTCCGTACCTTGCGTCGCCTGGCGGAAGATAACCCGGACGCGGCGGCACTCACGTGCGGAGACGAGACCGTCACGCGTGACGAACTCGAGCGCCGCTCCAATCGGCTCGCGCGTGTATTCCTCGGCAAGGGAGTCGGTTTCGGTGATTTCGTGGCTATCTCATTGCCGAACGGAATAGACTTCTACGTCGCGTACATCGCGACACTGAAGGTCGGGGGAGTGGCGATGCCACTATCGTATCGACTTCCGTTCGCGGAGCGTGCGGCCATCGTGGAGCTGGCCGAGCCCAAGCTGCTGATCGGGGTCGAGGAAGCCGAGTATCCGGATTTCCGCAGTTTACCCATGGGATTTCGGCCGGACGAGACGATCAGCGACGTTCCGCTTCCGGAAGTGGTGTCTCCGTCCTGGAAGGCGCCCACCTCGGGTGGCAGCACCGGCCGGCCCAAAATCATCGTCGCAGGATCACCCGCGGAGGGTTCACATGCTGCGAATGCCTACCTGTTCCAGAGTCGCCCCGATGATACACAGGTCGTCGTCGGACCGCTGTATCACAATGGTCCACTGGTCTTTTCGATATTCGGGTTGTTGCTCGGGCAGCATATCGTGATCATGCCGAAGTTCGATGCCGAGGGCCTGCTCGAGCTGATCGAAAAACATGGAGTCAGCTGGCTCGTACTGGTGCCCACCATGCTGCACCGTATGCACAGAGTACTCGAGTCGGGCCGCACCTTCGACCTGTCCTCCCTCCGGGTCATCTGGCATATGGCGTCGAAGTGCCCGGAGTGGCTCAAGGAAGCATGGATCGACCGGCTGGGACCCGAGAAGATCATGGAGTTCTACGGCGGTACCGAAATGCAGGCTGTCACAATGATTTCGGGCGCCGAGTGGCTTGCGCACCGCGGGTCCGTCGGGCGGACCGTGATCGGCGAAATCAAGATCCTCGATCGAAGCGGCCGGGAGGTGCCTGCGGGAACCGAGGGCGAGATCTTCATGAAACGGCCCGACGGGGTCCCTGCGACGTACCGGTACATCGGTGCGGAGGCTCAGGCGTATGGCGAGTGGGAGACATTGGGCGACCTCGGCTGGAAGGACGAGGACGGGTACGTATACATCAGCGATCGACGCGTCGATATGATCGTCAGTGGTGGGGCCAATATCTACCCTGCGGAGGTCGAGAGCGCTCTGGACGCTCATCCTCGGGTGTTGTCGTCGGTGGTGGTGGGCATTCCCGATGAGGATCTCGGCCAACGGGTGCACGCACTTGTCCAGGCAGAGGAAGGGACCACATCAGAGGATCTCCTGAACTTCCTCGCCGGCAGAATTGTGCGCTACAAGATTCCGCGCTCGATCGAATTCATAGACTTCCCACTGCGTGACGACGGCGGGAAGGTGCGGCGGTCGCAGATGCGGGACGAAGCGATCGCGAGATCGAGCGCCGTATGATGCCTCGCTCCCCAGCCGAGCAGCGCACCGCCGAAATCGGGCAGAGATCGACCCGCGACGTCCAACTATCCATCAGCGAAATATGTGGTCGTGCCGATGATTCTGTTCGACCGATACGCGGAGAAGATCGTAATTTTTCCGAGTCGATCCGGAAGTCTTACGGTGCCGACCGATCGTCGGTCCCATTCCGGCCGTCCGGTTGTCGACCTCGATAGAGATGAACTGAGGAAACTATCAAATGGAGAACCTAGAGGGCCGTACGGCCTTCATCACCGGAGGCGCTCGTGGCATCGGTCTCGGTATCGCTCGCGCATTGGCGCGAGAGGGTGTCGGTCTGGCACTAGTCGATATCGACCAGACTTCGCTCGGCACCGCCCGGGCGGAACTCGCGCGACTGGTCCCGACGGAAACCTACGTACTCGACGTCACCGATCGTGATGCCTACGCACGTGTGGCGAACGAGGCGCGTAACGCGTTCGGTCCGATAACCGTGCTTATCAACAATGCCGGGGTGGTCGACTCCACTGCGCCCACCCGCCTTTCCTACGAAATGTACGACCATGTCCTGGGTATAAATCTGGACGGCGTCTACAACGGTTTTCAGAATTTCGTCCCGTCGATGATCGACACCGGTACGGAATGTCATATCGTCAATACGTCGTCGGAGGCCGGTCTCGCGCAGTTCGGCTCCGGATTTCTGTATCACGCGAGTAAATATGCGGTTGTGGGCCTGAGCGAGTCGATGCGTATCGAGCTGGCGCCGTACGGTATCGGAGTGAGTGTTTTGTCTCCCGGTCCCGTCGCGACCGATATCGTGGAAAATGCGCGGCGCGCGCGACCGGATACTGTGCCGGCTCACTCGGCGCGGGTCAACGCATTACTCGACAACGCTCACCGGACACTTCAGGACGGCGTGTCCATCGATGACGTCGGACGATTGGTGGTCGACGGTATCCGGAACAACAAGGCCTATATCCAGACTGGGAACTCGAGCAAGGGCGTGGTGCAGGCACGCGCGGCGGAAATCGCCGCGGCGATGGACTATGCCACAGAGTTCCTCGAGCGAGGACAGACGCTTTCCTCTAACGGCTTCGATATTCGCTAAGCCACAAATTACCCGGCAGGACATCTCCCCTGCCGGTCGGGCAGTGTCCGTGCCCACTTCGGTTCGATCGAGATGAGGTTCAATGATGAATCCGCCTTTTCCCGCCGCTGCTCGTGCATCGGCAATTTTCCGCCTGGCGAGAAATCTGGCCGTGGCCGGAGGTGCCGCTATTGCGGCCATCGGCCTGTGGTCGGCAGGTGCGGCATCCGCGGATGCCTTTGTCGCACTGCCCGACGGACAGGAGACCGCTCCCGGGGTGAAGATCACCCGGACCGGGGAACGGGCGACGGTCTCGCCGTCGTTGGCGGCCAACGGCGCCGGTCGGGTGGCGTGGGTCTCCGGGACGATCACCGCGGAGGTCACCGATACACCGAAGGTGGAAAGGCCCGGGCCTTATTCGGCGCCGGCAAATGGAAACGGAACGAACAACTCCTCCACGCACGGTGCCTCGCAGGTCAATGCCGGTTATATCGTGGGCTGCCAGGTCAGCATCGGGGACAGGGCGATTACGGCGGGTATGTCGGCCAACGTCGGCACCACGAGTGCCGGATTGAGCGGTTCGGTGGGCTTGCAACTGGGCCCCGGGGAGGTCGGTCTGGTCCAGGTCGGTTTCAAAGACATTCTGGAACCAGGGGTTTATGCGGTCGGTTACCGCGATTACGAGATCGATGTTCAGGGCTGCGGCGGCTACGCCCAGGCCCGCTCCTACGCCGTGGTCGAGATCATCGGCAACAACTATTCGAAGACAGTGCTGTACGGCGCGCCCTTCAGCATCGGCTGAGCCCGGTCCGGCTTCGAACCCGATAACCGCCCAATCTATTTCATTCACCAGCCCGAACCGCACTCGAACGAGGATCCCCCGATGACTACCACAGCGCGTACTGCGTCGCTCCTTGCGGTCGCCGCCGCCACCGCCGGCCTGCTTTCGGCCGGTACGGCCGACGCCGACACATTCGTTCCGCTGCCCGGCGGCACGATCAGCGAAACCCTGGCCGACGGGACCGCCGTCACGGTGACACTGACCGGAGAGTCCGCACTGATCAATCCGTCCATGGGCGCTACACCCCTCCACCGCAACGTATGGGTTTCCGGCACTGCCCGAGTAGAGATCGCCGGGGCGAACGCAGGCAGTTCGCGCAGCAGGATTCGGCCCGGCTACGTCGTCGGCTGCCAAGTGAACATCGGTGGTGGGAATGTCACGGGTGGCGCCGGCGTCACTCAGCCCGCAGGTGGCGACCCGCAGGGCAGCACCTCGGTCGGAGGCGCGTTGAGCCTCGGGCCGGGCCAGGCCGGGACGGTGTATCTGCTGGATACCGAGAGCCCCGATGCCTTCGGTGACAGTGTCCACAAGCCGTTCACCATGTTCAGTGGACCGGAGGGCAGCGTGGCTTGGAAGAACTCCACCATCGGGTTGAATGGCTGCGCCGGATACGCACAAGGGCGCTCCTTCGTCCGTATCGAGGTGGAAACCCGCCAGGTGAAACAGGACGTGACGCTTTGGGGCGCGCCGTTCAGTCTCGGGTAGTCGGTTCGAGTTACCCGCGTGCCCGCTTCGAGTGCATGGGTGCTGATATTTCCACGTAGGCGGCGGAGGTCTGTACCACCTACCCAAGCTGCCGCTGTCATTGCCTCGATTCTGCGCAGCGACACCAACTGATTCCGCACACCGACCCTCGCGGACTCCGCGCGCCGGCTCACGAGGCGCTGATCACCTACTCGAAAGGGTTCCCATGAACGACACCTCTGTCATCGTCGCCGGCGCGCGCACCCCCATCGGCAAGCTGATGGGCGCACTGTCCGGATACTCCGCCGCCGATCTCGGAGCGATGGCGATCGCGGGTGCACTGGACAAGTCCGGTGTCGCGGCGGGCGATGTGCAGTACGTGATAATGGGTCAAGTCCTGACAGCAGGAGCAGGACAGAACCCGGCGCGGATCGCGGCCGTCGCCGCCGGCGTTCCCATGAGCGTTCCTGCCCTCACGATCAACAAATTGTGTCTGTCGGGCATCGATGCCATCGCGCTCGCCGACCAACTCATCCGCGCCGGAGAGTTCGACATCGTCGTCGCTGGCGGGCAGGAATCAATGACCCGCGCTCCCCACCTGCTGGCAAACTCGCGATACGGGTTCAAATATGGTGCAGCAAGCCTGACCGACCACCTCGCGTACGACGGACTTCGCGATGCGTTCACCGACCAGGCGATGGGGGAGCTCACCGAGGCGCGCAACCGTGGGCCCGTCCTGGTCACCCGCGAGGAGCAGGATGAATTCGCCGCACGATCACATCGAAAAGCCGCCGCCGCATGGGACCGTGGTGTGTTCGACGACGAGGTCATCCCCATTCGTCTGTCTCGTCGCGGGCAGGAAGCACAGCTGGTCGACCGGGACGAGGGAGTACGCGCCGACACCACCGCCGAGTCGCTGTCACGACTGAAGCCGGTTTTCTCCGGCGACGGCACGATCACCGCCGGTTCGGCGTCCCAGATCTCCGACGGTGCGGCAGCCGTCGTGGTGATGCGTAAAGCCAAAGCCGAGGAACTCGGCCTCGACTGGATCGCCGAAATCGGCGCACACGGGGTCGTGGCCGGGCCCGATTCGTCCCTGCATGTCCAGCCGGCCAATGCGCTCATCGCCGCCTGCGCCAAGCAGAACATCGTACCGGCGGAGCTGGACCTGATAGAGATCAACGAGGCGTTCGCTGCTGTAGGCGTCGCTTCGACCAGAGCGCTGGGTGTCGATCCCGATCGCGTCAACGTCAACGGAGGCGCCATCTCGCTGGGACACCCGATCGGAGCATCCGGCGCCCGAATCACACTGCACCTGGCGCTCGAACTCCGACGCCGCGGCGGCGGTACAGGCGCCGCCGCGCTGTGCGGCGGCGGAGGCCAAGGCGACGCCCTGATCTTGCGGGTAGCTGCCGGTACCACAACCAGTTGATCCACCCACGTGTCGCGTGAGCCTGCGCCCGTGACGCGTCACGGTTTCGACTGGTTCAGTTCGGTTTGTATGGCTGGTGGAATGGCCGCGCAAATCGTGCTCGGCGCCCGGGCCTCGTGGCCGTGACTCTACCCGGGTTACTGGGTCGGCGAGTAGCGCAGTTCATTGTGGCCGATCGGTCGGAGAACAGCGCGTGCCGGCCGGTCGCGTTATAGATCTCCATGTATCCGCCCGGGACCCGGTCGAGTCGACCGGTTGCTGGCGCGGGTGTTCCAGCCGAGCAGAACAGCCGACTACCTCTCCACAGGCACACCGCCGTACGCGGTATGCCCAGGCGGGCGTCGGGTTGTTGGTGCTGCCGGTCCGCGGAACAGCTTTGCCCCCGGGTGGAAATTGCCCAGGAGGTAACAATATTACCTCATAGGCTTGACGTGGTATGCGTCGCGAGGCAAACTCAACCCCGTTGAACACCGCGACCTGCCGACCCGATGCGCTGCTTGAGCCGGGGGTTGTGGCCCCGATAAGCCGGAGGTTTGAATCAATGAGAACTCGCGCGGCGGTGCTGCTCGGTCCGGGGCGGCCCTTCGAGATTGTCGAGTTGGAACTGGATGAACCGGGACCGGGGGAGGTGCTCATCAAATATGTTGCGGCGGGCCTGTGTCACTCCGACCTGCACTTGACCGATGGTGAATTGATGCCCCGCTACCCGATCGTAGGAGGGCACGAGGGTGCGGGGATAATCGAAGCCGTCGGTGAAGGCGTGACCCGGGTGAAGGTCGGTGACCACGTCGTATGTAGCTATATCCCGAGCTGCGGTACGTGTCGTTATTGCGCCCGGGGTAAGGCGAACCTGTGCGATATGGGTGCGACCATCCTGACGGGCAGTATGCCCGATGGATCCTTTCGGTTCCGTTCGGGCGGTGCGGAATTCGGTGCGATGTGCATGATCGGCACATTCGCTGAGTACTCGACGATCTCGCAGTATTCGGTTGTGAAGGTCGACGACTGGCTTCCGTTGGACACGGCCGTGCTGGTGGGGTGTGGCGTTCCCGCGGGGTGGGGGAGCGCCATCTACGCGGGCAATGTCGGTGTCGGAGATACTGTTGTCATCTACGGCGCCGGCGGTTTGGGTACGAATGCGATTCAGGCGTCGGTAGATGCCGGGGCCAAGTACGTAGTGGTTATCGATCCCGTTGAGTTCAAACGAGATACCGCCCTGCAGTTCGGCGCCACCCACGTCTTTGCGGACTCATCTACTGCTGCGGTGGCCGTTGATGATCTTACCTGGGGTGGCGGTGCCGACCAGGCATTGATTTTCACCAGCATCGTCGACGAGGAAGTTGTGCGGAACGCTACGTCCATTATCGGAAAGGGCGGCACGGTCGTGATCACCGGCATCGCGTCCCCGGAGCGAATGAATGTCGTACTCAACAGTACCGATATCACTCTGAACGAGAAAACAATAAGGGGCTCGCAATTCGGGTCGTGCAATCCACAATTCGATATCGTCAATCTGCTGAGACTGTGGAATCTCGGAAAATACAAACTGGATGAACTCGTCACTTCGCGGTATACATTGGAGACTATCAACGAGGGGTATGAAGACCTTCGCGCCGGCAAGAATATTCGGGGGGTCGTAATGCACAGGTAAGGTCGGCCCGGGCTCGCTTCTGCGTCCGGTGAGGTCCCGGAGGGGCGTGCCGCCGTCTGCGCTTTGCGGATTCGAGAATTTCGGCACGGGGTGAATCGACTTCGGGCTCGGAAGCGTATGACTTCCTCGTGGAAGCACATATTTCAATTTCTCCATCTTATGCGTGCCGGATTCGGGCTCTGGCGGGCGGCGTATTCCGGCGCCCGGCAGTCGACGGACTCCGCCGAGGCAGCAAGCAAGGATTCCGAAAACAAGGAGTTGACCATTGTCTCGTACGTTCGAGATGCTCATCGGTGGCCGGTTGACCGAGGGCGACCGCAGTCTCGATGTCATCAATCCCGCCACAGAAGAGGTCATTGCGCGCTGTGCCTGTGCCTCTGAAGACCAGGTCGACGAGGCCGTAGAAGCGGCGGCCGCCGCTTTTCCGGCGTGGGCGGCACTGGGTGTCGCTGAACGGTCGAAGTATGTGTCGGCGATCGCCGATGTCATCGAACAGAACCAGGGCGAGTTGGCGTCAGTGCTGACTGCCGAACAAGGGAAGCCGCTTTCTTTGGCGGACTTCGAGGTCAGTGGTGCCGCCGCCTTCTTCCGGCATGCCGCAACCTTCGGTCTCGAGCCGAAGACGATAGAAGACACCGAGGCCAAGAAGGTACTCCTGCACCGACGCCCGCTGGGTGTTGTCGCCGCCATCACCGCATGGAACTTTCCCTTGTTGCTGATGGCATTCAAACTGCCCTCTGCGCTCATGGCTGGTAACACGGTGGTAGCCAAGCCCGCTGCGACGACTCCATTGGCAACACTATTGCTGGGTGAACTGATCTCGGAGGTCGTGCCTTCAGGCGTCATCAATATCATCGCCGATGCGAATGATCTGGGCGACCGGCTCACCGGGCACCCGAAGGTGGCAAAGATCTCCTTCACCGGGTCTACCGCGACCGGATTGAAGGTGGCGCAGAGTGCGTCACGCTCATTGAAGCGGATGACCCTGGAACTCGGCGGCAACGATGCCGGAATCGTGCTCGATGATGCGGACCCCGCCGCAATCGCCCCGGGGATTTTCGCGGGCGCCTTCATGAACAGTGGCCAGGCGTGCATCGCCTTGAAGCGACTGTATGTTCACGACTCGATTCACGATGAGTTGGTCGACCGGCTGACAGTCCTGGTCGGTGCGAGCGTGCTGGGAAACGGTGCCGACCCGGCTACGACCCTGGGGCCGCTGCAGAATCGTATGCAATACGAGCGGGTACTCGAATTACTGGACGAGGGGCGGGAAAAGGGCCGTGTGGTCGCCGGAGGAAATCCGGTCGGCGGTCGGGGGTTCTTCGTCGAGCCGACCCTCATCGTCGACATCGACCCCCAGAGCCGGTTGGTTCAGGAGGAGCAGTTCGGACCGGTCCTTCCGGTGATCCGATACTCCGATCTCGACGAGGTCATCGATATCGCCAACGAATCGGACTTCGGACTCGGAGCTTCCGTATGGACGTCGAATCCGGAGCGAGCGCAGGAGATTGCAGCCAGGTTGCACGCCGGTACCGTCTGGATCAACCAGCACATCGATCTCGGACCGCACATCCCCCAGGCAGGTGCGAAGACCTCGGGCATCGGCATCGAGATGGGTGAAGAAGGTCTACTCGAATATACGCAGCCTCAGGTTGTCAATGCGGTGATGGGATCGATTCCATCTGTATGACCGATCGGAACGATCCTTCAATTGGAATAGGAGGTCTCCTCGATGGCTGATCGAGTGCGAGACTTGAGTAAGTACATGCGACGCGAACTGTCCGACGAATTAACCGGACTGGGCTGGTCTCCTCGTGAAATGGTCGCCTTGTCGTGTCGAATACTCGCTGCTGAGAAGCACTGTTTCGCGCTGGCGGGTCAAGTGACGAGCAGAGTGGGCGACGGTACCTTCTGGACAGTTCCTTGGAGTCCTGCATTCGATGCTGTGAGTACCGATGACGTTATTCGTATCGACGATGACCTCAATACCCTGGAAGGTACTGCACAGCCGAACCCCGCCATCAGATTCCACTACTGGGTCTATCGGGCGCGGAAAGACGTCAACTGCATTGTCCACACACATCCCCCCAATATTTCGGCGCTTTCGATGTTGGGAAGGCCGTTGCAGGTCTCTCATATGGATACGATGCCGTTGTTCGACGATGTTGCGTATCTACCGGATTGGCCCGGAGTCCCGGTGGGGGACGAGGAGGGGCGGATCATTTCGGAGGCGTTGGGCTCGAAGAGCTGTATTCTCCTGGCGCATCACGGGATGTTGACCACGGGCAGGACCATCGAGGACGCTGTGGTTCTCGCCCTGATGATGGAGCATGGGGCTGCGCTGCAATTGCGAGCCGAGGCGGCGGGTGAAATTCGTCCGGTGCCCGACCCTCTCGCGCACGAGGCGCAGCGCTTCCTGGTTCAGCCCAGTATCGTGCAGGCAACTTTCCGTGCGTTCGCTGATCGCGCCTTACGATCAGATCCGGGAGTCATTCGGGCGGCGGTCGAATCTGTGTGAGGGTGTGTACTTCGCCTCCCGCAGGTGGCCGGCGTACCGATACCCTCGTTGTGCCATCGTCCTCGATCTCCTGACCCGGATCAGCCGGCGGGTGAGCCGAAGGGCTGCCGTGGTGCGAGCCGGATCGGTCGAATGTGTCTGCGGGTACCGGAGCGGCTGAACACAGACCGGCTGCCGGACTGCACCGGGCTCTTTGAGTGCTCGAGTGCCGGCAAGCCGTCGAGGAAGGTGAAGTACGCTCCTTTCATGGGGACCGACGCCGACATAGAGACGGCTCTGGCCGAGCGTTTGCTCGCTCTTCGCCAGGAACATGGCCATACCCTGTCCGAACTCGCCCGCAGAACGGGACTCTCCGCTGCGCACCTCTCGCGTTTGGAAAAGGGCATCCGGCAGCCCTCGATCGGTGCGCTTTTGCAGCTGGCGCGCTGTTACGAGTTGACACTGGGGCAGCTGGTCGGGGAAGAAGTCAGCGAACCCTATCATCTGGTGCGGTCGGCGTCGGCTGGGCGCTTGTACAAGACAGACAGTGCGTCGTATCGAGTCCTGAGTGGCCCCGGGCTCCCGGTCAGCGTCGTCGAGGTCGTCATTGCCTCCGGCCAGGTCTCGGGAACGGTTTCGCACCGCGGCCTAGAGTGGCTGCACGTTCTGTCCGGAGCTATCGATCTGTCCATAGAGCGCGATGTGCTGATCCTCGACGAAGGCGACTCGATACAATTCGACGCGGGCCGGCAGCATCAGATATCGGTTCGAGGGCAACACTCGGCTCGACTGTTGCTCGCCTCTACTACGGTCGTCGTCCTGCCCCCTGGTTGAGCAGGTCTCTGCGGTGGGCATTCGTCGGAGCGTCTGCTGTCGTGGGCCTCTAAGTTCGGCCTCGGATAATGGATTCAGCGATGAATAAAAACTGGTCGGGCCGGAGACCTCACGGGTGGCGAGCGGGGGGGGGGGGGGGGGGGCGGGGGCGGGGGGCGGGGGGGGCGCGCGCCCCCCCCCCCCCCCGGGGGGGGGGGGGGGGGGGGGGGGGGGGGGGGGGGGGGGGGGGGCGGGCGGGGGGGCGGGGGGTGGTTCGGGGGGCCCCGACGTCTCCTGGGCTTCGGGGGCGGGGCGCGCCTGGGGGGCGCCCACGACGAAGAACATCACCACGACGAACAGGGCGAAGGCACCGTTGCGCAGCCAGAAAGAGAGGAATCCGTCCCAGGCCAGCGGACCGTCACGAAACACTGCCGCTCCCGCGGAGGGAGCCATGGCCAGCGCGGTGAGCACGCTGTAGGGCGCCACCCATTTCGGGAAAATCGGCTGCTCACTGGTATCGAAGCGCACGGCCAGCGCCAGCAGCAGGAACTGGGCGAGGAGCATACCGATCGGGGCGATGAAGATTATCCAGGCCATATCATTGAGCACGCGCACCAGCTCGTCGTCTCGTTCGGGCCGAAACGCCGCGACGGCGAAGAAGATATTCGACAGCGCGAACAAGGTCACCCCGGCCACCACCGAGGTGAGGTAGGAGTAGGCGAAGATCTGGGTCTGGCCCTTCATCCGCAGCATCTGGCCCATGATCAGGACGAAGAACGGCACGATCAGCACACCGCAGAGATTGAATCCGACCTGGCTGAAGCGGATCAGCGCGGTGTTGTCCTCGTAGAACCGGCCCACCTCGGCCGCGCTCATATTCGGCGACATCGGCGGGAAAAATCCTGGGAAGACCACGAACAGGACCAGTAACACCAGGGCCACCACGGGCGTCGACCACAGGATCACCTGTTGCGCTCTGAGTTCCGTGGCAGCCGGACGCACCGGCTGTGAATCGAATAGAACCTGCATAACTCTCTCTCCCATCGGGATGCGGATCAGCGCACCCGCTGACCGACGAAACTCAGGCCGTGAGCGCCGCGGATCTCGTGTGCTCGGTGTGAGTAGCGACGACCTGGCCGTGCGGCCCGCTACGAACCAACGAAGGCAGATTCGCAACTTTTCTGACGGTAGTCAATAATTGCCATGCGGTAGAGTTCCTGGTATGGCGGTAGCTTCATCAGGATGGAAGGCTGACGTGGGTCAGAAAAAGCGGGCGGAGCCGGTCCGGGCGCGCTCGCACGCGAGCCGGGAAGCGATCATGCAGGCCGCGATGGCACTGTGGCGCACCAAAGGTTTCGGCGCCACCACGGTGACCGATATCTGCAAGGCGGCGGGCGTTTCCAAAGCCCTGTTCTATGTGTATTTCGCACGCCGGGAAGATGTACTGCTCGAGGTCGAGGTGTTCACCATGCGGGACGCCCACGAAGCAGCACGAGCAGTCACCGCCGGCGGCCATGCGCTCGCCGAGGTGATCACCGTGGTGGTGGACACCCTGGCCACCCGGTCCAAGCGCTTCCCACCGGACCTCGTATTCGAAACGATCTTGGAGACCTACCGACTCGAGCAGCGCGTATTGAACGATGGCGGCACCGAAGCCGATATCGCCCACCTGTTCCTCGAACCTTTCGAGCAGGCTCAGCAGTCCGGCGAGATCGCCGCGGAGGTGGATGTTCCACGTGCCGCCCGGGTAGCGCAAATCATGGTCACCGATGCACTGCGGTGCTGGGCGGCGACCGGCTTCGGTGAGGAACTGCGCCTCGAGGCTCTCGCTGCCGAGATCACCGGGCTCGTTGCGACCATCCGGAAACAATGAGACCGCCGAGAGCGTGGCCGTTGTCCAGTTCCGCAGAATCCAGTCATACCCCGGTATCACTCGACCGGGCTGAATCATGCAATGCCCGGCCCGGTGTGGTGCGCCCACCGACCAAGCTATCTACCATCCGATAAAGAGCGTTTCATTGTCCACCTGTCGACCACATATCCTTTTGCATTGGGGTGGCGACCACAGCCGATCCAGTAACAGGACAATTACAACAGCCGCAGCAACGCGTGCTGGAACAACGTGGGGAGACTGTAGATATCCACAGTCCCGCGGTCGTCGCGGGGCCGTGGGGCGCAGCTCGTGTCGTAGCAGCATTCCGCGGGAGTGTCCAATTAGCGGCTCTGGCCCACTTTCGGTGGTGGCCGGCTGGTTCAGGCGAGAAGGATCCGTTGTTGGCGAAGTAGATCGGCGGCGGCGGAGCAAGGCGAAGTCGTCCACACTGAGCACCCTCGGCACTTTCTGGGTCTGCAGCGGGATGCCGAGCACTACCCGCACCGAAGTCTGCCGCGATAATCGCACCGACCAGCGCCCGAGCGTTCGGACCGCGGCCCGGCCGGCCAGCTCTCGCACCGCCGCACGCACGTGTCCGGTCAATCGGGTAGCGCGCCGCTGATAGCGTTCCACCACACCGGGGACTTGTTCCCGGAACGTGCGCTGGCATCCCTGTGTCGGGCAGTAGAGGCGCCGGACGCGGACCCGCACCATCACGCTGCGCCCGTCGACGGGCAGATCGGCCAGTCGCCGCTCGTGAACTCCATGAATGCGGGCCGATCCCGCACCACAGCCCGGGCATTCCGCCGCACCACCAGGAGTCCGGGCCCGGACCACCAGCCGCGAACCCGCCACACCCACATCCTCGACAGCCAGTGGCGCCAAACCTGAAAACAGCACGCCGACACCAACACTCACCTCAGCCACCGAGCTATCGTGCCGCCGTCACCTCACAGGCACCACCGAAAGCGGGCCAGAGCCCTTACTGAGATAGACCCTCACCACGGTGGCTGCCCACGCCCGGCGTCAGACCGTCCGAGCCCGACGCACGCATCGCAGCCCGATGTGACAGGTCGCCGTGTCCTCGTCCTGTCCCTGCCGAGCCGACGGCCGATAGCGCAGGCAGTAGTTGGGTGCACACAGAAATGAACCGCCCTTTATGACCCGCTGTGGCCGCTGCGCGTCGCCCACATCGCTGCGCACGACTCGCGGATTACGAGGGATACAGCATGCCGCCGAAGACGCCGCCTTGCCGCCTCGGCTGTGGTCAGGGGTGAAGAAGTCCTCGGTCCATTCCCAGACGTTTCCGGACATGTCGACCAGACCGTAGCCGTTGGGATCGAACCTGCCCACCCTCGTCGTTCCGGGAATCGGATCGGTTTTCAGGTTCTGCCAAGGAAACTCGCCCTGCCAAACATTGGCCGGCACGCCCCGACCGGGATGACGCGCATCGCCCCATGCGTAGTCGGCGCGATCCGCGCCTCCCCGAGCTGCGAACTCCCATTCCGCTTCGGTCGGGAGAGCCTTGCCGGCCCACGCGGCATAGGCCGCGGCATCTCGGTAGGAGATCTGGGTGACCGGGTGATGCTGACGGCCGTCGAGATTGCTGTGCGGACCTTCCGGATGGCGCCAGTCGGCGCCCGGCATCCATGCCCACCATCGGCGGTAGTCGTCGAGCGGTACGGGTCCCGGCGGCGGAGTGAACACCAGCGCACCCGGCACCAACAGCGCCGGGGCGGCCTCGGCGAACTCGTCGGGGTTCGGCGGAACCTCTGCCGTCGTCACATACCCGGTCGCCTTGACGAACCGGCGGAACTCCGCCACCGTCACCGGGTGTCGGTCCATCCAGAACCCGTCCACGTGCACCTGATGGCTGGGGCGTTCCTCGGGGTAGAAACGGTCCGATCCCATCCAGAACGTTCCGTCGGGTACCCACACCATATCCTTCGGTGCCGTGCCCACCGGCGCGGTCTCGTCGAGGTTGCGGACCCGGGGCATCCGCTCATACCTCATCGACCCCTCGGTTCTGTGTCGGCGAACTCGACCGAACGCCCGCAACCCTGCGTAATCATCACTGCTCACTTTCCTGTCAGTGCGCCGCGAGCTCGGCGATGCTCACCGCGAGAACAGACCCGCCGACAGTCGATGTCAGGGCGATCTCCATCGGCGTGCCGATATCGATGCGGCCACTGCGCAGTACACCGGCCCGTCGATGGGCCAGCACGGCTGTCGCCGATGCCGCCGCGCTCACCGTTAGGCTGCTGAGCGCCGAAGCCCAGCCCCATCCGTCCTTGATCCCCCCGTGCAGCACCAGGGCGGCGAGCCCCGACAGTGTCACAGCGGTTCGTCGCCATGACAGAGCCGTGCGCTCTACCTGGAGGCCTCCGTCACCTATCTGGTCGGTTCTCATCGGGGCCCCAGTGCGTATATGGCAGCGAGAACCGCGATCGTGGTGAGTCCGACCGCCACGACAACAATCATCCTCGTCGACGGCAGCGGCAGACCGCGGCGAATCGCTCGTTGGGCCGACCGGCGGTGGACGAATGCTCCGATGGTGAGGACCGCGGCGAGGCAAATGCAGGCGACCGCCAGCGCCCGCCACACCTCGGGACGCGAAACGTCATCGAGCTGCCGCACGGCCACACCCCCGGCGAGCAGGCCCATGGCCGTCCGAATCCACGCGAGAAACGTGCGCTCGTTGGCCAGGGTGAACCGGTAGTCGGGCTCGGCTTCCGTTTCCCCGTACCGCGCGGGCTGGGTCGTTCGGGCGCTGCTCGCGTCATACATGTTCGATATCCGCGAACTTCGCGACCACCTCGGATTCGGACAGACCGAAGTCGGCGAGGGCGTACCGATGAGAGGGACGCCGGGCACCGGACATGCTCTGCTCGTGCACGGCCGCAACCGCCTCGCGTGTCCGTTCGCTGAACGGTAGTCCGAAGTGGGAGTACACCTTCTCGACGGTCCCGACCGGATCTCGGACCAAGTCCTCGTATTCCACATCGAAGAACTGCGCAGGATCGGCTTTACGGCGTGCGGCCGAGAACGTGGCCATGCCGCGCGACCACAGCTCGAGCTGCGTCCTGCCGATGGTTGCGGCATCGAATGACGTCGACCAGCCGCGACCGGCCAATTCGGTGAGACTGCACACCGACCCGATCACCGACCTGGGATCACGATGTGTCTGGATGATCAAGGCATCCGGATAAACTCGCAGTATTTCGTCGATGGCGAAAACGTGGCTCGGATTCTTGAGCACCCATCGCCGGTCGCTGTCGTTGAGCCCGATCAACTGCAAATTGCGCTTGTGCCTGCGGTAGGCGTCGGTCCAGTCCTGCTCCGCGAGCCAGCCCGAGTAGGTCGGAACGTGATGAATCGACTCGAAGGACAACGACAGCATCGACTGTTGCAGTAGCCGCCAGCACTCCTCGACTTCCATGGCATCCATGTAGTGGGTGGCCATCATCTCGGGGTTGGCCTGATTCTGGGCCGCATAGTTGGCCTGGACCTGCTGAAAGTCGGTGTTATCCGGCCAGGTGTGCGGGGTCGGCCGCGGCTGTGGTCGTTCTGCCAACCACATTTCCACGCCCTGGTTGCCCGGATCGGCGCCGAGTAGCCGATGTAGCGCGGTGGTGCCGGTGCGCGGCAACCCGGTGACGAAAATGGGCCGCTCGATCGGTACGTCGGCATGCTCGGGATACTCGGCGAAGCCGGATTCGCTCAGCAGCCGGCCGACGAGTGCGCGCTGGACGGTTTCCCGCGCGACCTCCTGCCCGACCTGCGTCAATCCCGCTTCTAGATCGAATGATCCGAGGAGAACTCGCATGCCCTCCAGATAGTCGGTGGCACCGAAGTCGTTCAGTCCTGTCACTGCGGCCGCACGCGCATGCAGCTCCTCGACCGTTCCCACGGAGGCCTGATTCCTGCTCATCTACTTCGCTCGTTTCTTTCTCAGCGGTGGAATTCACCGCAGTTCACGTCAAGGCATTGACCGGTGATGGCGGCCGCCATCGGAGACGCGAGGAAGACGACCGCGTCGGCTATCTCACCGGGTTCCGGCAGACGGCGCAGATCCATCCTCGCTGCGGTCTGCGCATATACTTCGTCGGCGCTGCAGCCGCGTTCGGCCGCCACGATCCGGAAGTGCCGTTTCACGGCGTCGGCCCAGATATAGCCCGGTGCCACCGAATTCACGCGAACACCCTTGGGACCGATCTCGCTGGCCAGTGATTGCGACATGGCAAGCATTGCGGACTTCGCCATCTTGTACGTTCCGTAGACCGGGATCGAATGCCGGAGCACCATCGAGTTGATCATGACGATCGCCCCGCCCGATTCCGCCAGCGCCTGGGTGAACAGCTGACTGGTCCGCAGGGCGCCGATCACGGAGAGTTCGATGCCGGTTCGAATGTGGTCGTAGCCGGTATCGACCAGATTGGCCATGGACGGCTGTGTATACGCATTGTTGATCAGCGCGTCGACCCGTCCGCACTCCTCGACCGTCCGATCGACAAGGTGTGCTACCGCGTCGGCATCGGTCAGGTCGGTGGGGACGGTGACCGCGCGACGTCCTAGCGCCAGTACCTCCCGGGCGACCGCATCGAGCTTGCTCGGCGTCCGAGCGGCGAGAATGATATCGGCGCCGGCCTGTGCCGCCCGCAATGCGATCGAGCGACCGAGTCCCGGGCCGACACCCGCGATGACGACGACTTTGTCATGGAGAATTCCGGTCATCGTCACGCCACCATTCGATCCGCCACGGCGCGCTGTCGCGCCGCGATCCGGGCGGCGAAATCCGAGCGAGTGATGGCGTTCTGTTCGTAGAACGGAAGTTTCGCGGCGACTTCGCCGATGTCGACGATTTCGACAGTGGGTCCGTCCGCCGCCGTGAGCGCCCGGGACAACCGCTGCCAGCGCATTTGCAGATATCCACGTGAGTGGCCGAGAGTTTCGATCCAGTTGGCGATACCAGGATTTCGCTCGCTGACCACGAGCCGAATCATTCCGTCCGGATCCACTTCCGATTGGGCTGCCGTCAGCGACGTCTGATGGTTCACATAATCGAGCGACAAATACCACATGCTGCCGAGCTGGAACCCTTGGTACGGCGCATCCGATTTCGGGACGGTGATGATCATGGCTTGGTCGCCGGCGAGGTCGTAGTGGCCGACCGACGAGTACTGGGTTGCCAGCCCGCCGGGAGTGAACCGAGGCTCGGTCAACGTGTTGACCGGCAGCTGCAGGTAGAAGCGCTGCGGAAACGTGAGCCACGTCCGGATCCTGGTGACCAGTGCTGCTGCCGCTTCGGCATACCTCCGCTCGGCCCGCTCCTCGGTGAGGGCGGGCACTGCGGCCCCGGCAGCACCGACGCGTTCGATGCGAATCGTGCCGCGGGTCTCGGCCCAATCGCTGTAGACCTCGCGCACCAGCAATTGGCATGCTCCGGGCGCAAGGGTGTAATAGTTGGTGCGGCCGTTGGACGGCTCTCGCCCGAACCGCAGCTCGAAAGGTTCACCCGGCATGGTGTGCAGTTCACGATCGTCGAAGGCGATAATGCTCTCCGGCACATGACTGTCGGTATAGGCACCGCCGAGCACCTGAAAGCTGAGATCTACTGTGCTGCCCCGCTTTCCGGATACGACGTACTCGCCGTCGCCGGCGAGGTGGGCGACCCAGTACAGCGTGTCCGGGTTGTCGAGCCCCTGTTTGGTGAACGGCCCCGCGCCGGTGATGAAGATGGGGTCCCACTGTTGCGGCGCCCAGGCCGCATGCAGTGTGGCCTGGATTGCCGCGGCCAGGTATTGATAGCCCTCGGCACGGTCCTGCTCTGTCCGCACGTGCGGGGCGTTCACCACCAGCTTTTCGGCCTCGGATATCGCGGAAGCGAGGAGGTCGGTCAGCATGAAGAACTCCTTATGGTCTAAATATCGACCGATGCGGTAGGATCCCGCCGCAAAGGTATGAATGACATGAGGATGGGTCAATGACGGATTCCCGATCAGCGGGCACATTCGCACCAGGGCAGTACTCGCCCCCGACGGCGCGCGTACTGCAGGTGCTTGATTTTCTCGTACATCATCAGGGGCAGCGCTTCGGCCTGTCCGAACTGGCACGGCGATGCGATATCACCAAGCCGACCTGCCTCGGCATCATCACCGAGCTCACCGAGTGGGGGTACCTCACCCGTGATGCCGCCGAGAAGACATACGGCCTCGGCCCTGCGCTGGTCAAAGCCGGCCGTGCCGCCCAGCACGACTTCGCCTTCGGTTCGATCGTGCACGATCGGCTGGACGTGTTGAGCAAGCGATTCGGCACCGTATGCACCGCGGCGGGCGTAGTCGGCGGCAAGATCATGTTGCTCGATGTCGCGGGCCCGCCCGGCGTGCGGCCGCCGGCCGTCGGCGAGGTATACCCGTACGCACCTCCGGTGGGCCTGATGTTCACACTGTGGCAGCCCGACGGTGAGCTCGAGCGCTGGTTGCAGCAAGAACCCGCATTGATATCGGAACCGGATCTCGAGCGTGTGCGAGAGGTCGCCGCCGATTGCCGGAATACCGGGTACCTCATCGAACGACTCACCCCGACCATCCAGCGGCTGAATCGCTTGATCGCCGGTGTCGCCGCCAGCGATCTGCCCCCTGATGTCCGGGCCGCGGCCGGTGAACTGGCCTCCAACATGGGTGAGCGGATGATCTCCAGCGCAGCACTCGCCGATGAGTCACAGCTACACAGCGTCAATTTCATCGCGGCACCGACGTTCGACTCCGACGGCCGGCAAGCGCTCGTGCTCACGGTGAATGTCGGCGGCGAGATCACCGGCGCCGATATCGCCGAACGCGGAGCCGCGTTGCTCGAGATCACAGACGAAATCACCAACGAAGTCGGGGGACGCAACCCCTTCGAGTGACACCTCATCTCATCACCCCGCGGTGGCCGGCGTGGTATCACGCCCATCCGCGACAGTTGCTGCGGCTTTGACACCGCCCGATGCCGGCGTCCGCCCATGCCGCATGATCAGAGCGACGACCAGGCCGGCCGCGCCGATCGCCGAGGCGGTGCAGAACGCGTAGACGAATGCATTGTCGGAGTACACGATGTGATGATCACCAGCGTCGGCATAGAGGACATTGGCGCTGAGGACCGCACCTAGGACGGTGACCCCCGTCGCCACGCCGAGGCTGTTGGAACAGCCGAGCACCCCGGCACTCGCGCTCGTCTTCGACGCCGGCACCGCCTCGACCACGAGGTTGGACCCCGACGCATAGAAGAAGCCCATGCCGATGCCCAGGCAGGCCACCAAAATACTGATCTGCCACCGGTATTCGTGCACGAAGGCGAGCAGGCCGAGGACGACCGTGAAGGCCGTCATCGCCATGATCAAACTGGTACGCGGGCCCACCCTCTTGGCCACCAGACCTCCCAACGGTCCGGCGACCATGGTTCCGACACCCAAGGGCGAGGTCCACAGCGCGTAACCGAGTGCCGACAGGCCGAAGCCGTAGGAAATTCCGGCTACTCGTGGCGATTCCATCATCAATGGCAGCAGGAACGAGTAGCCACCGAGGACGAATCCGCCGAGGAACGACGCGAGCAGTGTCATCCGCATGGCCCTGCCCCAGATGAGCCGGATATCGATCAGCGGTTGCGGCGATCGCAGCTCCTGCCCGACGAACAGCGCCAGCAGTACCACCGCCAGCCCCACGACGAGCCACAATCGCATCGAAGTCCAGCCCCATGCCCCGCCTTGACTGATCCCGAGTAGCAGGAGTCCGGCGCCGCTGCCGAGCAAAAGCGCACCGAGAAGATCCAGACGGTGCGGCAGTCGCAGCGGTGACTCGGGAGCGATCACGTAGACCACCGGGGCGAGCACAGCGACGTAGCACAGCAGAAACCAGAAGATCGCCTGGTATCCGAAGGTGGTGGCCAGATAGCCACCGAGCAAGGGGCCGACGATGCCATTGAGGCCGATCCCGGTCGACACCGCCGCGAGCGCGATCGGCACGAGACGCGCCGGGAAGATATCGCGAATCAGACCGTAAGCGACCGCAGTGATGCCGACACTGCTGGCCTGCAGCGCACGGCCGATCAGCAGGATCGGGAAGCTCGGCGCGACGGCGCATATCAACGACCCGACCGCGAACATACCGGCAATACACATCAATACGCGCTTCTTGCCGTATATGTCGCCGAGTTTGCCGAGGACCGGTTGGCACACCATGCCGACCAAACTGACGATGGTCAACACCCAACCGATGTTGGGTGTCCGGAACTCACCGGCCATATATCGCAGCGAGGGGTACACCATGCTCAGCTCCAGCGGGGCTATCTCGAAGAGCAGGATGGTTGCCACCAGAACCGCGATGTAATACCGCGTAGGCCGCTCCGGCGTTACGGATTTGTCGGTGGTGTCGCCCGAACGGGCGCTATCAGAAGACACGGCTGGACTCACTTCCAGGTGCCGGCCGGGAAGGCCGGTTTCAGATCATGACGAGTGGTCGATATTTAGACCACCTCGGTCGAGTGATGGGAGTCACCGTAAAGGACACCGAGCGTGCCGGTCAATGCGCGGCTCCCACGCAGTGGACATCACTGCGACATCCACATCCACCGATCGCCCCACCCGGGCCGCTCGAGGTCCACTGATGCATGCCGGCTCCGACACTCGACCCCGCCCGGCACCGAACCCCTCTCTTCAGCGCAGGAAGACGGTTATTGACCCGGAATGCCGACGACTGTAACCTCTGTCTCATATTTCGACCGTCTCGGTCTATATTTCGACCGCACATCTGGCGGTGAAGACGACACGTCACCGACGCACGCAAGAGCAGCAGATCCCCCGGGGGGGCCGCGACTGCCGTGCGCAAGCCGGCCCCCGAGAGGAACCGCATTGAACAGAAACGTCCTGCCGATCGAGCTGCGTGGCGCGCAGGTATCGCCCGCGATCGATATCCGCGACCACGCTCCGGCCTACGAACCCGTCCCCACCGTGACAGCTCCGGAGGGCGCGCCGAATGTCCTGCTGATCCTGCTCGACGACGTCGGATTCGGGGCCTCGTCGGCTTTCGGCGGGCCCTGCATGATGCCAACCGCCGATCGCCTTTCCCAAGAAGGACTGCGCTACACCAGGTTTCACACCACAGCACTGTGCGCACCGACCCGCATGTCACTACTGACCGGCCGCAATCACCACAGCGCCGGCATGGGCACGGTGCCGGAACTGGCGACGTCGGCGCCGGGATACACCGGTATCCGGCCGGACTCGATGGCAACCATCGCCCGCGTCCTGGGCGGCAACGGTTACGCCACCGGCGCGTTCGGAAAAATGCACGCCGTTCCCGGCTGGGAAACGACCGAACTCGGTCCGTTCGATCGATGGCCCACCGGCGAAGGCTTCGACAAGTTCTATGGATTCCTCGGTGCGGAGACCAATCAGTTCGTCCCCCGCCTCTACGAAGGAACAACGCCGGTCGATCCACCGAAAACGCCGGAGCAGGGATACCACCTGTCCGAAGACATCGTCGACCAATCAATCGATTGGATCCGATCGGTGCAGACCCTCGATCCCACCAAGCCATGGTTCGCACACGTGAGCTTCGGTGCCTGCCACGACCCGCTACACGTACCCGAGTCGTGGCGTGGCCGCTACCGCGGCAAATTCGACCACGGCTGGGACGACCAACGGCTTCGGACCTTCGCCAGGCAGCGGGAACTCGGCATCGTCCCACCGGACGCTCAACTGCCGGAGTGGAAGCGCGAGGGCATACCGTTCTGGGACGACCAGAGCGATCTGGCCAAGGAGACCTCTGCCCGGCTCATGGAGCTGTACGCGGAGTTCGCCGAGCACACCGATGCCCAGACCGGCCGGTTGATCGATGCTCTCGAACAATTGGGTGAGCTCGAGAACACCCTCATTTTCTACATCCTCGGCGACAACGGCGCGGCGGCCGAAGGTGGCCCGCACGGGATGGTCAATCTCATCCGCCTCGCGAACGGAGTTACCGATGACCCCGAAACCATCCGCGCCGCGTTCGACGAACTGGGGAGCCCGAGCACCTATCCGCACTACCCAGTGGGCTGGGCGGTGGCGATGGACACGCCGTATCAGTACGCGAAGAAGGTCGCGTCGCACTACGGCGGTACCCGTAACGGCATGATCGTGTCCTGGCCGAAGGGGATCGAACGGGGTGGCGAGTTGCGCCACCAGTGGCACCACTGCATTGACGTGGTACCGACCATCCTCGAAGCCGCCGGCCTGCCCGCACCAGACTACGTCGACGGCGTCAGGCAGAGTCCCATCGAGGGAACCTCGTTCGCGTACACCTTCAACGACCCCGACGCGGCGGACCGCCACACCACCCAGTATTTCGAGATGTTCGGTAACCGCGGCATCTACCACCACGGATGGACAGCGGTGACCTGTCACCGGTCCGGATATCCGGCCGCAGAGGGCGCGGCCCCCCGCTCGGACAGCATCGCCGACGATGTGTGGGAACTCTACGATACGAGCAGCGACTGGACCCAGGCTGTCGACGTTGCCGCCGAGTTCCCGGAGAAACTCGCGGAACTGAAGCAGCGGTTCCTGATCGAAGCCGCACGCCACCGGGTACTTCCCATGGACGACCGCGTCCGAGAACGCTTCATCCCCAGCCTCGCCGGTCGGCGTGAGCTGATGGGCGGACGCACCGAGATCACCTTCCATCGCGGTATGCGCGGACTTGCCGAGGACGCGGCGCCGAACTTCAAGAACACCTCCTTTGCCGTCACGGCATCGATCACGGCGCTGTCGACAGTATCGGCGAACGGTGTGATCATCGCCCAGGGCGGCCGATTCGGCGGATGGACGTTCTTCCTCGAGGACGGCCACCTCGTCTACTGCCACAATCTCTACGGTTCGCATCGAACGTACGTGCGCGCAACAGAACCCGTTCCCGCCGGAGCACACCTGGTCAAGCTGCAATGCCGATACGACGGCGGCGGACTGGGCAAAGGCGCGACCATCGTGATCGATATCTGCGGTCGTCGCGTCGCCGAAGGACGGCTCGACCGGACGACTCCGTTCGTCTTCGGGCTCGCGGAAACCCTCGATATCGGCATCGACCGCGGTACCCCCGTGGTACCGGACTATCCGGCAGGTCCTTCGAACGCCTTCAACGGCGATATCGACTATGTCCGCGTGGAACTGGGCGACGACTGCGTCGATGTTCCCGCAGAAGATCACGAGCGAATCCAGCTGATATTCCACTGACCGCTTTCACCTGCCGAAGAGATACCACCACAGGAGCGCCCCGCATGTCTTCCGTACCCGACCCTTCGATTCCCCCCGATGACGTAGCCGGGCTCACCGCCGAGTCGTTCGACTGGGGTATCGGTCTCGCTGGGTTCTACGAATTGCGTCACGTCTTCGCTGTCCACCAGGACAATCCAGCCTATCGGGGGATCAATCGGATGCAACCGACGCTCGAACTGTTCGATGCGTCGGTGCGATATGCGACCACGGTCAACGCCTCGACCCTGTATTCCGGCGGTGTTTTCGATGTCTCGGCCCAGCCCATCGTGATCGAGACCGACGAGGTGCCCGGCGAGCGGTACTGGAGCGTCCAGGCCGTCGATCCATATATCAATTGGTTCTTCATGATCGGTTCGCAATTCACCGGCAACAGCGCCCAGCGCTACGTCATCGTCGGTCCCCGATGGACAGGCAAGTTACCTGTGGGGTTGGCGGGCACACAGATCGTCCGGTCGCCGTCGCAATCCTTCTCGATCGCCGTGCGCGTCGCGGTGACGACACGAACAGACGAGGATATGTCCGGCGCCCGGCGCGCGGTCACGGGCGTGCGGGCGGCACCATTGAGCCAGTGGCACGCGAATGGCGGAAGGGTGCCGGACCTTCGAGACCAGCCCGTCGAACGCGGCAGGTACCCGGCGTTTCCGCGCATGGACGTCATTTCCGATATCGGGACATCGATGACAGGCGTCGATTTCCTGCAGTTACTGAACATGATTCTCGACGACCCCACGATGCCCCTGCGGACCGACTCGCGCACCGAACGCGAGATCCTGGACCGGATTTCCGCACTCGGTGTTCGCCCTGGCGCCCGCTTCGATCCCGCGGCGTTGACCGATGAGCACCGGCAGGCGATCGAGCGTGGCTTTATGCAGGCGCGGCGGGATGCGCGGAACACGTTCGAGAAGAAGCAGATCGACATGAACGGGTGGCGATTGCAATCGAGCCTGTTCCACGATGACGCGGACCTCCGGGCAAAAGCCGGTGCGAATGACATCGCGTGGGGAACGCCGGTGCCGTATCAGTCGCACACTATCGCGTATCTGTTCGACGACAGCGACGGCCGGCCACTGGATGGCGCGCACGCCTATACCGTCACCTTCGCCATGAACGACCTCCCGCCGGTGACCGAGTTCTGGGAACTTCCGATCTACGACGCTCACGGATATTTTATCGACAACCCCGAAAACCGCTACAGCGTCACGAGTTACCTGCTCTCGGCCGGCGCGTACAGCGTCTCCGACGATCGGGTGACCTTCTATTTGCAGCCCGACCGCCCAAGCGATCCCGATCAGGCGCGGAATTGGCTGCCGACTTCGTCACGTGACCTCTTCCAGCTGGCAGCTCGCTTCTATGGCCCGCGCACCCCATTGATCGACGGCTCGTACTCGATGCCCGCCGTAATTCGATCAACTCCCTGAAGACATTTCGACCACATCGGTCACATTTTCACCACAAGGAGTTCGGTATGGTTTCTGGACCGTCTGTGCCCACCTACGAATCGGCGCATCTAGCGGCGCTCGAGGCCGAGGCGGCGCATATCTTCCGTGAGGTGGCGGCGACATTCGAACGCCCCGTGCTGCTGTTCTCGGGCGGCAAGGACTCCGTGGTCATGCTGCACCTGGCGGCGCGAGCGTTTTGGCCTGCCCCGCTGCCTTTCCCGGTAATGCACGTCGATACCGGACACAATTTCGACGAAGTCATCCGGTTCCGCGACCGGATGGTGGCCGATCTCGGCTTGCGATTGGTAGTGGCCAGTGTGCAGGAGGAGATCGATGCCGGGCGTGCGATCGAGGAGACCGGCCCCCGAGCCAGTCGCAATCGACTCCAGACCGGCGCATTGCTGCGCGCTATTCAGCACCACGGTTTCGACGCCGCCTTCGGCGGAGCCCGCCGCGACGAGGAGAAGGCCAGGGCAAAGGAACGCATTTTCAGCTTCCGCGATGAATTCGGCCAGTGGGATCCGAAGAACCAGCGGCCGGAGGTGTGGAATCTGTACAACGGACGCCATCGCCGCGGTGAACACATCCGGGTATTCCCACTGTCGAACTGGACCGAGCTCGATATCTGGCAGTACATCGCCGAGCAGCGCATCGAGCTACCCGATATCTACTTCGCACACCGTCGACAAGTCGTACCCCGAGACGGCATGCTGCTGGCCCACACCAGGTTTCTCACACTCCTTCCCGGCGAAATGCCGTATGAGGAGTTGGTGCGCTTCCGCACAGTGGGCGATGCGACATGCACCGGTTGCGTCGAATCCGCCGCCGCCACCGTCGAGGAGGTCATCGCCGAAATAGCGGCCGCCCGCATCACCGAGCGCGGGGCCACTCGGGCCGACGACCGGATCTCCGATGTCGGCATGGAAGACCGTAAGAAGGAAGGCTATTTCTGATGTCCCAGCTACTCCGGATTGCCACCGCAGGCAGTGTCGACGACGGGAAATCGACGCTTATCGGCCGGTTGCTCTTCGACTCGAAGGCGGTATTCGAGGACCAGCTCGAAGCCGTCGAGCGGTCGAGTGCACGCCACGGTGACGAGCACGCCAATCTCGCGTTGCTGACCGATGGGCTGCGGGCAGAGCGTGAACAAGGGATCACCATCGACGTCGCCCATCGGTATTTCGCCACGCCGAGGCGGAAGTTCATCATTGCCGACACCCCCGGTCACGCCCAGTACACCCGGAATATGGTGACCGGATCGTCGACCGCGGATCTGGCGTTGATCCTGGTCGATGCCCGCAACGGACTCGTCGAGCAAACCCGCCGGCATGCGTTCATCGCCAGCTTGCTGGGCATCCCGCACCTGGTGGTCTGCGTCAACAAAATGGACTTGGTCGACTGGTCGAAACAGCGATTCGAGCAGGTACGGGACGACTTCCAGCAGTTCGCGGCCAAGCTCAATATCGCCGACCTGGCCTTCATCCCGGTATCCGCTCTGCTCGGCGACAACATCGTCGAACGCACGGCGAACATGGCGTGGTACGAAGGCACATCACTGCTGCACCATCTGGAACAGATCCACGTCGCCTCCGATCGCAACCTGATCGATGCGCGGCTACCGATCCAGTATGTGATCCGCCCACAGCGACAGACCGACGCCGAGCTGCACGACTTCCGCGGATACGCAGGCAATATCGCCAGCGGTGTGTTCAAGCCCGGCGACGACGTCGTTGTGCTGCCTTCCGGCTTCGTCTCGGCAATACGAGCGATCTGGGGTCCGGGCGGACAGCGACTCGACGAGGCCGTCGCGCCTGGTGCGGTCACCGTCGAGCTCGTCGACGATATCGATGTCAGCCGGGGAGACATGCTGTGCCGCCCCAACAATCGTCCCGATATGGGGCACGATGTGGACGCCATGGTCTGCTGGTTCACCGATCGCGATGTTCTCACCGAGGGCCGGCGCTACGTGCTCCGGCAGACAACCCGCGAATCGAAAGCAGTGGTCACTGCACTCGACTACCGCCTCGATGTCAACACGCTGCACCGCGACGATACGGCGACCTCGCTCGGGCTCAATGAAATCGGGCGCGTTCACTTGAGGGCTCAGCAACCACTGCTGTTCGATTCCTACCGGCGTAACCGAGCCACCGGCAGCTTCATCCTGGTCGACGAGGCGACCAACAGCACCGTCGCGGCCGGCATGATCACCGCGGCGACGCAGAAGAGCTCACATGTGGTGTGGCATTCGGCCGCCGTGCGCCGTGCGGACCGCGCCACCACGGGCCGGACCGTGTGGTTCACCGGACTGTCGGGTTCGGGCAAGTCGTCGGTGGCGGTCGAGCTCGAACGCAGGCTCGTGGCCTCGGGAACGCCCGCCTATCTGCTCGACGGCGACAACCTGCGGCACGGCCTCAACGCCGATCTGGGGTTCACGGCGGCGGACCGAGCCGAGAATGTCCGCCGCGTCGGCGAGATCGCGAAACTGATCGCCGATGCGGGGCTCGTCGCTGTTGTCTCGCTGATCAGCCCCGACCGGGCCGGGCGCGACCGCGTCCGCGAATTGCACGTCGAGGCAGGCTTGCCCTTCACCGAGGTATTCGTCGACACCCCGCTCGACATATGCGAGCAACGGGACCCGAAGAAGCTGTACGCGAAGGCGCGAGCCGGCGAGCTGGCCGAGTTCACCGGTATCGACGCGCCCTACGAGCCGCCGCCGCATCCCGACCTCGTGCTCCGCCCCTCCGATGGCAGCCCCGCCGCACAGGCGCAGGCCGTCCTCGACCACATCGCGGAGACCGACCGGTGAACCGGGCCCTGACCGACTCACAGCTGGCGGCCGAACTCGCCGGCGCCGCCGGAGATCTACTGTGCGAGCTGCGGGCCCGGCATACTCGGTCGGTCCCGCCCGGGGGTCTCGGCCGGCGCGGCGACGCGGAAGCCAACGACTACCTGCTACGACGATTACGTGCGGAGCGTCCCGGCGATGCCGTGCTGTCCGAGGAATCGGCCGACGACGCGGCGCGCCTGCACGCCGACCGGGTGTGGATCATCGACCCGCTGGACGGCACTCGGGAGTTCGGGCTGCCCGGCCGGACCGACTGGGCAGTGCACGTCGCGCTCTGGGAGGCACAGGGCAGTGGTCGGATCGCGGCGGCCGCCGTGGCGCAACCCGCGCTCGGCGTGGTCGACTCCGACACCGGGAGTCACCGTACGACGCACCGGACCGGCCGGCGTCTGCGAATTCTGGTCAGCGACTCCCGTCCGCCCACGTTCGCCGCCGAGCTGGCGCAAACCATGGAAGCCGACCTGGTGCCGATGGGCTCGGCCGGCGCAAAGGCGATGGCGGTGCTGCACGGGACCGCGGATGCGTACGTGCACGCGGGAGGTCAGTGGGAGTGGGATTCCGCCGCACCGGTGGGGGTTGCGCGCTCGGCCGGACTCCACGCATCGCGCATAGACGGGTCTCCACTCGTTTACAACTCACCGCATCCGTACCTGCCCGACCTGCTGATCTGCCGAGCCGAGCTTGCGGATCGCCTGCTCGAGGCGATCGCCGGCGCCGCAGCGCTCGTCCGGACAGCCGATACACCCGAGCCGAAGAGGTAACTATGAACGAGTTCACCGATCGGGTAGCACTCATCACCGGCGCCGCCCGGGGCCAGGGTCGCGCGCACGCCGTGGCATTCGCCCGCCGCGGCGCTGACCTGGTTCTCTGTGACCGCTGCACAGATTCCTCGGCAATCGCCTATCCACTCGCCACCGCGGCCGACCTCGAGGAGACCGCACGCATGGTCGAAGCCGCGGGACGCCGGTGCCTCGCGGTCCGCGTCGACACCGCTGATCGCTTGGGTATGGAGGCCCTCGCCACCCGCGCCGAGGAAAAATTCGGCCGGATCGATATCGTGGTGGCGAATGCCGGGGTCTCGGCCGCGGCGCCCATCCAGGATTGCCCGGACGCCCTGTGGGAGGAGGTGATCGCGTCGAATCTGACCGGCGTCTTCCACACCATTGCCGCAGTCGCGCCGGGCATGATCGCCAGGAATTACGGCCGCATCGTGACCGTCAGTTCCATGATGGGTCGCAGTTCCGCGCCCGGCCTGGCGGCCTACGCGGCATCGAAATGGGGCGTCATCGGTATGACGAAGAGCGCAGCCCTGGACCTCGCGTCCTACGACATCACGGTCAACGCAGTCGCGCCGGGAAACGTTTCGACACCGATGGTGCACAACGATGCCCTGTACTCGATGATGCGACCGGACCTGGACGCTCCCAGCCGGAGTGATGTCGAACCTGTCTTCGCATCACTGCACGCCCAGCGGGTGCCGTTCCTGGAGCCGGAGGAAGTCAGCGGCGCCATCCTGTTCTTCGCCAGTGCTGCGAACGCGCATATCACCGGCACAGTTCTGCCCATCGACGCGGGTGCCGCCGCGCGCGTTTCGGCCTGAGCACTGGCCGATATCCTGCTGGTTGCTGCCGCCGCGGAATCTCAGGACGTGCCGGGGCAGGTAGCGACTTCCCCGGCGCCGCGTGAATCATGCTGCTCGACGGGGTCCGCGGCCCAGATGACCTGGCCACCCCACCGCCTGTCATCACGCTGGGTACGGGACGTGCGTCATCGGGTTCACCGTGCCTGCGAGTTGCCACGGCCGGTTCGAGTGATTCGGGCCTCTGCTTCGAGGTTGAGGTCGGCGACGGCCCGAGGCTGGTCGAGCTGTGGACAGTGCCCGCAGGATAACCACCATGTTCGAATGCGGCCTTTCGTCGCAGAAACCGCAGTCAGCGTGTCACCGGCGCTTCGATCGTCAGAAATCGCCGATGCCGACCACGCACCGCCGGCCCGGGTTCGGTGTCCAGGTCGATTCCGTGCCCCCGGCGCACAGGAGTGCCACCATGGGGAGAGCACACTCGGTTCGGAGGCGGTCATGGCACTGACAGGCAGCGCGGCGTCCACGCGACCCCATCATGAGGTCGATATCTCCAGTTACGAATTCTGGGAAAAGGATTTCGACGGCCGGGAGGCGGCGTTCGCCCGGTTACGTGCGGCCGAGGGCCTTACCTGGCATGCGCCGCCGGATTCCCTGATCTTCGCCGATCCCGATCCCGGTTTCTGGGCTGTCACCCGGTACCGGGATGTCGTGCAGGTCAGCCGGAACCCGGAGATCTTCTCCTCGGAGGACGGCACGACCCTGGGGTATATGCCGCCCGATGTCGAATACAGCACCAAATTCTTCATCGCCCTGGACGCGCCCCGGCACACCCGTTACCGGAAATTGATCAGCTCGGCGTTCACTCCGCGCCAGATCCAGCGAGTGGAAGAGCAGGTCCGCGCCAATGCCACCCGGATCGTCGACGATTTCGTCGCCGATCTGCGGAACGGCGAAACCCTCGATTTCGTCGACGCGGTATCCCGGAAACTGCCCATGCAAACGATTTCGCAGATGATCGGCATCCCCGAGGCCGACCGCGAGGCGGTCGCGTTCGCCACCGAAGCCTTGTTCGGCACCACCGACCTCGAGTACACCAGCCTCGAGGAGCGCGCCGAGTTCTTCTACAAACAGATCGGCATCCTCCACTCCGCCGGCACCGACCTGGCCCGGCGGCGCCGTGCGGAACCGCACAACGACCTCATGACCGCGATGATCGCCGCCGAATTCGACGGGCATCGCCTCAGCAATGAGGATATCGGCGCGTTCATGGTGCTGATCTCCGCCGCCGGCAACGACACCACCAAACAGACCACGTCCCATGCCTTCAGAGCGCTCGTGCAGCATCCGAGCCAAATGGACTGGCTGCGCGAGGATCTCGACGGGCGGATGAACACTGCGATCGAGGAATTCATCCGCTGGGGCAGCGTCGTGGTGCACTTCGCCCGCCGGGCGACCCGCGACACCGAGATCGCCGGAACCCCGATCGCGGCAGGTGAGAAGGTCGTGATGTTCTACAGTTCCGCCAACCGCGACGAGTCGGCGTTCGACAACCCGCACGCGTTCGACGTCACCCGCGACCCGAACCACCACGCCGGCTTCGGTGGCGGCGGCCCCCACCACTGCCTCGGCGCCTGGCTTGCCCGCATGGAATTGAAGCATCTGTTCCGGGAGCTGATCACCAAGGTTCCGCCGGTCGAACTCGGTGAACCCGAATACGGGCACAGCGCACTGATCCACGGCATCAAACGCATGCCGGTTCGCCTGGCCACCCCCTGACCCGGGCAGCCACCTGCCCTTCCGGCCACCTTCGGCCCACTGCCGCAGATGGTGACGTCAAGCGGAATGAAGCGTTATCACCGTGATTTCACTGGGCGCGAAGATTCGGAAAGGAGGACCCCAGAAACCCGAGCCCCGGCTGGTGTACAGCTGTGTCCGTTCGCCGTGTCGGCTCAACCCGTGAACGGTGGGTTGATCTAGGCGGACCAGGTAGTTGAACGGCCAGATCTGCCCACCGTGCGTATGGCCGGCGATCTGGAGGTCCACACCGGCGGCCGCGGACTCGGAAACCTGCTTCGGTTGATGCGCGAGCATGAGCACCGGCAGCCCGGGATCGACTCCTACCAGAGCATCGTCGAAGTTCGCGCCGTGACCACTCAGTTTCGCCGACTTCGCAGTAGCGTCGTCGACACCTGCCAGGACGAGGCGGTCACCTCCGCGCTCGACGACAATATGCTCGTTGTGCAGAGTTTTCCAGCCGATCGACTCCATGTAGTCGAGCCAGCCCTGCGCCTCTCCGAGGTACTCGTGGTTGCCGGTGACATAGACCCGGGCGAGCCCGGCCTCCATGGTGGCGAGCGGGGCCGCCTGCCCACGCCGTAGCTCCACGGGGCCATCGGCGATATCACCGACATGGGCCACGATATCGGGACGTAGTTCGTTCACGGCCGCAGCAACACCGAGCGACCACTTCGTCCGGTTGATCGGACCGAAATGAGTATCGGTGACGGCGACGACCCGGGTGCCGTCCAGCCCCGGGCCGAGCCGCGGCAAGGTGACGTCCACATGCTTTACCCGAGGAATACGCATGGCCTCCCGATTGCCCCAGATCAGGAGACCTGCGGTGACGAGAACGACCGCGGTAGCCACCGACCGTGAGCGAACCGGGTCTTCCACACCCACGAAGGCGAGTACGAACCGCGCGATGGTGCCGATCACCGACCACGCGAAGAGCACCCACACGACCCCCAGGATGGAGTCACCGATCACGCCTGCCCAGTCGAGATGACGGCGGCCGTGGCTCAACACCAGCGTCACAGGTAGAACTACGAGAGTTATTGCGAAGGCCGCTGTTCCCAGTGCGACCACGGGTGCCGGCCACTGAGTCCCGGACATCACGAGCGTCCACCATGGGACAGCGAAGAGGACCAGCAGCACGGCGACGATCGTCGTAGTGACCGCAAGTGCCCGCGTGGGCCCGGATGAGGTACGCGAATCCGATCGGATCGCCGTATCCGGCGACGGAGTGCTCACCACCTCGATACTAATTCAGTTCCCGAGGGGGCTCCGATGTCAGCCAAGTCGCTCGGCAAGCCGGGACAGCAAGGGCCGCTGGCCGGTGGTCAGCTTGTCGTGCGCGGTGGCCAGATCGAACCATTCGACCCGATCCACCTCGGGGAAAGCGCGGTACTCGCCCGACCGCGGCGGCCATTCCATCTCGAATGTCCCAGGCACCACCCGACCCGGATCGAGCTCGCCTTCGACCGCCCACACCGTGACCTGCTTCTCACTCCGCCCGCTGCCGTACCGCACCTCACCCAATGCAATCCACTCCCCGTCGGGTACCGGCATACCCAACTCCTCGTCGAATTCGCGGCCCGCGGCGGCACGAGCCTCCTCGGACGCCGGCTCGTACTCCCCTTTGGGGATCGACCATGCCCCCGAATCCTTACGCGCCCACAGCGGCCCGCCCATATGCCCCAGCAGCACTTGCACCTCCGGCTCACGACGAAACAGCAGAACTCCAGCGCTGTACTTCATGGCATGCAGTTTGCCCGAATGCCTCCCGGCAATCCGGACCGTCCGGAATGAGGCGAGTACCTGGTCTTCCAGGGGTCCGAACCCCCGCACCGGCAAACGCTCAACGAGTACCTCCTGCTACATCTGGTTGGCCACCCGGAAATCCAGGTCAGCAGCAACCGGCCCGCGCAACGCCGAAATTGTCATACGTTGCCCCGCACGGCCGGTCGAGCGTCCGCCCCCCGCACATGCGGGGACGGTCGGCCTGTCAAGGTAGGGCTCAGGGAGTTTTATCGGTTGCCCTCAGGAGATCCTTGACATTCGTCGGGTTCGGCGCCGGTGCCGGTGTCGTGGAATCGGGAGGTCGGCTCGGCGCCCTTTCGAGGGCGAACGATGCCGAAAGTCAGTCGGCCTGGCCGCAGCCGTGGACCTGGAACGACACTGCGGGCCTGCTGGCGGCACTGCAACCTCGGGCAGGCTGGACCGGGCGCCGGGTGGCGGAACTGGTGGGCCGGGTCCGTTCCCGGATGTCGGACGAGTTGTACGCACGATCTTGCGGTCGCGAACCGGTCCCGGGGCGCACCGGAGACACAGCGCCCAGAGGCACCCGCGCCACCGGCTCCAGTCCATCCCCGCTCCGCGTCGAGAAAAGCGCAATTCTGTTCGGCGCGTGGCCTTTTCGCTGCGCAGCCATAGCAGTTTGATCTATCGTTGAAGGTAACGGGTTGTCAGTTGGGGCGTAAAGGGGACAAGAATGACCACTCTCAATGACCTGTTTCTCGATGCGATCGGAGATGCCCGCCATATGCGGGCTCGGGAGTCCCGCGGTGTTAAACGGGCCGGTAGATGAATCCGGGGCTTGGCAGTATCGGAAGGGTAGCGCGGGGATGACGACGATGGATGAGCGTGCGGACCGACGTGGGAGTCTGTGGACTGGCGAGGACTACCAGGAGTTCTTCGCCGCGCTGGCGACCACGGCCACTGATCAGGAGATCGCTACCCGGCTCGGCCGAACGCTGGGTGCAGTGCGGGCGCGCGCACGGTTCGTGCTGCTGGACAGATATACCACTGCTGTCGCGATGCACAAACTGCGGGAGATGGTCACCGACCCTGCCTTCGACGGCGAGACCCTGGCCCGTGCAGCACATACCGCCAAGGGTTATCCGTTTTGGGATCGGGCCACCGACGAGCAGTTGATCATGGCTTGGGCACATTCTCCACGTATGAGCATGGCCGCACTGGTCGAGCGGTTCGGGGTGTCCGAACAGGATATCGCCCGCCGCTGTATCAGCCTGGGACTGACTTCCTCCACGGCCGAGGTCGCCGACCATCTAGGTGCCGAGCCGGGCAAAACTCTCGACACCTGGGCGCGCATAGCCCGTGACAGCGCCGGCATTGCGGTCGGCGTGCTGGCTGTGACATCGAGCAACGGCACAGTGCTGCACCTTTCGCTACATCCGGATATCGAAGCCGCGGCACAGGCCTGCGCCGAGATCGACGAGCACACGCTCCCCGGCACGCCGGCGACGTGGACGCTCGCAACTCGCATCGTCGGTGAGGGATCGCTCAGAGAGACCGCCTCCGGTGTATGGATCGATCGTGATCGGCTGAGATCGGTCCGGGAAGCCGAGCACCAACAGTTGACCAGTCCCCAGCCGGCCGATCATCGGCAGCCCTGGTGGCGACTGTTCCGGCGCCGGCCGGACGTGCGGTAGGGCTTACTACAGCGGGGCCCGGCGCTGGAGCCCGGTGGTGGCGCCTCTTGGCCTCCCGTGTGATCGGACACCTCGGCTGGTGGCGGCCGGACCGGCCACGGTGTCGCGTCTCCCGGCGATGAACCGGCCGCCGCGTCGAACCGCCGCGGGCAGGCTGTTGCCCACGCACCCGGTCGCTACGACAGCCGACCGCGGGTGAACGCGCACCCCTGCGCTATCGTCACTCGCACCGCATCACGGTTCTTGTCGTCGCGCGGACGAGGGTCAACGCGAGAACAGTCGGTACGCTCAATGCCAGGGCGAGACCGGTATGTCCCCCGGCCGCGAGCCCGAGACCGCCGAGCACCGATCCCGCGAACACTCCCAGGCTCATACCTGCCGCGTTCAGGCTGAACGCGGTCGCGGACAGGTCGCCGCTGCGGCGGGCGATCGACGTGGTCACCTGTGCCGCCACCACAGCATGACCGAACCCCATCAGGGCGGTCGCGGCAAGCGCGGGCAGCAGCGCGGTGGTGTGGAAAACTCCGAGTACCGCGAGCAGCGCGCCGAGCAGGCCGGCCGTGAGAACCAGGGCGGGGTGGCGTCCGATCACCGAATCGGGATCGCGTACCCAGCGGCCGGTCAGATAGTTTCCGAGGAAGAACGCGGCGCCGCTCAGGGTCCACACCAGGGTGAACGCTGAGGCGGTGAGCTCGAATCGGTCACTGTAGAACACCGCGAGGAACGCCAGATATCCCATGAACGAGGTGGTGCGTAATCCGGCGATGGTGATGAGCGCGAGCAGGTCCGGCTGGGCCCGCAGGGCGCGGAACGACGCGAGGTATCCGAGCGAAACCGCCGGCGCCGGCCGAGCGGTTCCGCGCGCCCGGGTGCGCAGGAATCCCACCGCGACCAGCACACTCACCGCCGCGGTGATCAACAGCGCTCCCTGCCAGCCACGCCATGACCCCATTGCGCCGATGACCGGCCCGGCGCAGACCGCAGCCAGCGACTGGACCGCGGTAACCATGGTCGCCGCCCGGCCGATGTTCCCGGGACCGGAGAACCGTGCAGTCGCCAGCGTCAGTAGGGCCGGTGTGAGTAGGGCGGTCGCGATGCCGATGCCCAGACAGAAGACGGTGAGCGCGGCGAAGGTGCCGGTAGTGGCCAGGACGCTCGCCGCGGCGAGCAGGATCAGTGCGACGACGGCGACGTACTGCTTC
This sequence comes from Nocardia carnea, assembly GCF_029868325.1. GTDB lineage: Bacteria > Actinomycetota > Actinomycetes > Mycobacteriales > Mycobacteriaceae > Nocardia > Nocardia carnea_C. The sequence goes on along the minus strand of NZ_JARWNW010000250.1, from coordinate 4,852 downwards.
GACCATCGAGCCAGCAACGGCGCCACCGCGACTCCCGCAACCAGCGCGGCCAGCCCACCCAGCCCGCGGAGGAACCCGATCCCCGACTCGGGCGCCCGGGCGGCGGCCGCGATCGGTACCAGGAACGTGGAATAGATCGTGAACGGGAACAGACCGATGATCGCAGCTGCCAGCACAAGCCACAGCGCGCCCACCATCCGGGTATCGGATATCGGGTTCTCGCCGGGCTTCTCCGGTTCGGGCGCCGGCGACGGTCCTGCCGCTGCGGCGGCGGTGTCCACGGGATCGTCGATCATCCGGCCGCCACATGATCGCGCAGATATGCGGCAAATTTTTCCAGCCCGTCGATATTGCGCGGGCTGGAGATGGCTTCGTTGTAATCGAGGACGAAGAACTTGTCACCGACCACCGCCGGAAGCGATGCCGTGGCCGGATTGTTCTTCAAGAAATCGATCTTCTCCTGCGCCGGAGCGTCCTGGTATTCCAGAATGATGATCACCTCCGGTGCCGATTCCACCACTGCTTCCCAGCTCACCTCGGTCCAGCGGGCATCGATATCACCGAAAACGTTCTCCCCGCCCGCGAACTCGATGATATCGGTCGGGGGCACCTGCCCCGCGGCGGTGAACGGTTTATCGGTGCCGGAATCGTAGAGGAATACCTCGACCGGCTTCCCGGCCGGAGCCTGCTGCTGCACCCGGGTGACGCGGTCGCGGTAATCGGCGATCAGGTCCGCCGCGCGATCTTCGACACCGAAGATCTGTCCCAGCCGCTCGAGGTCGGTATAGAGGCCTTCGAAGGGCGTGTGCCGTTCGGGGAAACCCGGATAGTTGAAGCAGGATTCGGCGTGCATGAAGCTCTGGATACCCAGGGTGTCGAGGATTTCGGGGGTGATACCGCGCGAGTCGGAGAATCCCGAGTTCCACCCGGCGACAACGAAGTCGGCTTTCGCATCGACCACGAGTTCCCGGTTGAGCAGATCGTCGCTCAGGAATTCGACCTTCTCGTAGTCGGCCGCCCAGGGCGATTCACGCACCGGCGGATTCGCCGGCGGCAGCACATAGCCGTGCACATGGTCGGCCAGTCCGAGCGAGAACATCTTGTCGGCGCTGCCCCCTTCGTAGACCACCGCGCGTTGCGGCACGGTGTATTCCACTGCCTCGCCGCAACGCTGCACCGTCGTGCGACGCCCGGCGTCACCGGCGCCCTCGACCTGCGCGCCGCACGCCGCCAGCAGGAATGCACCGGTGATCAGCAGAATCGCACCTCTGTACCGGGGCAAGCCGGTCTTGTTCGCCTTCATCGTGTCGGCTCTTTCGTGTTCGTATCCGTCGTGGCTACGGGCTCGTGTGTGCCCGGGACTGTGTAGAGGATCTGCGGTGCGCCGGTCAGCGGATGCGCGACCACCGCGATATCGACACCGAACACCTCGGCGATCCGCTCGGCGGTCAGCACCTCCGGTGGCGGCCCCACTGCCACCAGCCGGCCACCGGCCAGTACCCCTATCCGGTCACAGGCCGCGGCGGCGAGATTCAGATCGTGGAGTACCACCAGTACCGTCGGCGCCGCGGTCCGCAGCAGTCCGAGCAATTCGATCTGATGCCTCAGGTCCAGATGATTCGTCGGTTCGTCCAGGATGAGGATCCGGGGCTGCTGCACCAGCGCCCGCGCGACGAGCACGCGTTGCCGTTCACCACCCGAGAGGCCGAGTATGCCGCGGTGCGCGAGATGCGCAATATCCATCTGCGCCATCGCCGCGCGGCACAGTCCGTGTTCGGCCGCGGTGAGCGGCTGGTTGCCGTATTTGAACGGCGCCCGGCCCAGCGCGACGACCTCGGCGACGGTGAAATCGAACTCGGTGCCGCTTTCCTGGGTCAGAGCGGCGACCCGCTGCGCGGACTCGCGTCGCGACAGGGCCGCGAGATCCTGCGCACCGATGCGAATGGTGCCCCCACTGGGCGCGAGCGCGCGGTAGAGGCAACGCAATATCGTAGATTTCCCGGACCCGTTGGGCCCGACGAGACCGACGACTTCGCCCGGCGCGGCCTCGAGGTCCACACCCTCGACGATCTCGCGGCCGTCGATCGTCACCGCGAGATCGGCAATCCGCACCTGCATTACGCGCCTCCGAAAACGTAACCTCTGCGGCGCATCAGGACGATGAACACCGGGACCCCGATCAGTGCGGTCAAGACGCCGATCGGGAGTTCGCGCGGAGCGGCCACGGTCCGCGCCAGCAGGTCCACCCACACCGTGAGGATCGCCCCGGCGAACGGCGCGATCAGCAGCAACCGCGCGTGCCCGGCACCGGAGAGCATCCGGGTGATATGCGGAACGATCAGGCCGACGAAGCCGATGGTGCCGCTCACCGCCACCATTGCCCCGGTCATCACCGCGGTCGTGGCGAACAGGGCTCGGCGTGCCGCCGCCGCATCCACCCCGAGGCTCGCGGCGGTCTCGTCGCCGAGCGACATGATATCCAGTACGCGGCTGTACCGGAACAACAGTGCGCCGCCCACCAAGGAGACCATTGCCACCACCGGCAGCGAACCCCAGGTCGCGGCACCGAACGAGCCCATCGTCCAGAACAACACGGTGCTCGTCGCCTCGGTGCCGGGTACGAAGTAGATCAGCACGCTCATCACGGCCTGGAATCCGAACGCCAATGCCACCCCGGTCAGCACCAGCCGCAGCGGCGTCACCCCCAGGCGGCGGTAGGCCACGGCATACACCAGCGCCGTCGCACCGAGAGCGCCGAGGAAGGCGCCGGCCGAGACGGCGTAGATTCCGAGGCCGGCCAACGCCCCGGACAGCGACACCGCCACCGCACCCACGGAGGCGCCGGAGGAGACGCCAAGAATGTACGGGTCCGCCAGTGAGTTGCGGACCAGCGCCTGGATCACCGCACCGGCGACGCTCAACCCGGCGCCGACGACCGCGGCGAGCAGCACGCGCGGCGTACGGATCTGCCAGACGATCTGATACCGGGTTGCCTGGTCGGCGGCCACAGTCCCGTTGGTCACCGAGGCCCACAGGAAGCGGGCCGTCTCGGCCGGGTGGATCGACGCGGACCCGAGCCCGATCGCCACCAGTATCGACACCGCCAGCACAACCGCGAGCAGCACGACGAGCGCCGCGGTCCCGGTCCGGGCCTGCCACCGTCGCAGACGTTTCGGAACGGCTACTTCTCCGCTCCGGGGAGCCACCGCAGGATTCGCCGCCAACGCACACACTTCCACTCAGTTATCTGTACTGATAATCATTACCATTTGTGTGGAGGGGTGGCAACCAGTTCCTGGCGACTCGAATGTCTATCGCGCAAGCAGCTCCGGTGGGTACTCAGGGACCTGCCGGGGCACCGGATGCAACCGCCCCTGGCGGCTGCCGAGTGGAGTTCAGCCGAGCGGTTCCGGACGACTGCGGGTAATTCGATTGCACGCGATCTGCCGCACTGCCTATGGTGGCGCGGATCCGGCCGCGTGCCGGCAATTCCGACCTCGAAGGTGGTGGATCATGTCAAGTGTCCCCCGGACGGCCGCCGAGCTTCCTCGCGATCCCGCGAACCGCTCGGATCGGTGATCCGTATCAGACATCGGGTTCCCTGTCCGGTGTGAGTCTTCCGCGGGGTCGATCCGGCTCGGCACTTCTGCCGCCCTATCGATCTCACAGAGGAGAACTCCCGTGTCCCACAGTGGCACGCCGATTTCACAACTATCCACCTTCACCTGTATCCGGTGCGGACTCGTGGTGTCGGCCGCCGCACCGGGTGCCGTACGTCGTTCGCACTGTCCCAACTGCCTCGCCGGCACACACGGACCGTGCGGTACACGAACACATCCGATCGCGGTGGCCGTATTACGGGACGGAGAATGGGTACTGATCCAGCGGTGCACCGGTTGCGGTCGCCTGCAAGCAGCCTCGATCGCCGAGGACGACAACCAACTGCTGCTGGTCCGCATCGCGGTGAAACCGTTGGCGCAACCACCTTTCCCGTTCGAACATCTCGCTCAACTCCATACGAGGTGATCGTGATGTCGCGCAGGAATACCGGCCGCGGGCGACCGCAGCGCCCCAAACCGGTGCACCGGGACGGCCCGGCGCGGCGCGGGACGTCGTTCCGGTGTCTCGGTTGCGGTGTGGATGTCTCGATGCAGGCACCAGGTACGGCGCACCGCAATCATTGCCCGATATGCCTGTGCAGCAGGCACGTCGATCGCAGGATTCCGGGCGACCGCGCGGCCGGCTGCGGAGGCCGCATGGATGCCATCTCGATCACGGTGCGCGGCTCCGGCGAGTGGGTGATCATCCACCGATGCGCTGTGTGTGGCGTTATGGGTGCCAACCGATCGGCGGGCGACGACAACCCGCTCGCCCTGGTCCGCATCGCGGTGCGTCCCATCTCGTACCTCGATCGAGTACGCCAGGGCGTCGTTCGAAGTCTCGCGGCGAGCTGAGGTGAACGGAGACCTCCACGGGCGGGATGGGGAGCCACCTCATTCCGCCCACGGAGGTCTCTCACGCGCCGCGCCCGGTCGAGCATCCGGCCCTCGCCGAGCGGCAGGCCGCGAACAGAGGGCACCGTACATCAGAGTCGATGTAGTTCCAGAGTGCCAGATCCGTAGCACGCCAGTGATGGAGAGGAACGAAACGCGGCTGGGGCCCGCTTTTCGAGGTCGAGGCTCCCGAGTTGACGCCGGCTTGTTCGAATGCTTTAGAGGACGTCTTACGTGGGTGTAATTCGTTGTGCGGCATGATGTGACCCGTGGTCGACAGGCTTGCTCAACGGCTGGTCCCGGATGCGTTGTGGGACATCGTGAAACCGCTGCTCCCCGAGTTCACGCCGAGACCTCAG
>NZ_JARWNW010000249.1 GCF_029868325.1 Nocardia carnea | reverse complement strand
CCCGCCGGCCCGCCCGCACCGTCCTGGCAGCGGGGCTGCTGGCGGCGGCGCTCTACGGTGGTGGCCCCGCCGGCGCCGATCCGGTCCCCGCGCCCGCGCCGGCCTCGGCCACCGAGGCGGTCCAGCAGATGATCGATCTGTCCCGGCAGGCCGAACAGCTCAATCAGCAAGCGCTCACCGCCCAGGCCGATCTCGACGCGAAACTCGCCATCCAGCGTGACGCCGATGCCAAGGTCGCCGCGGCCACTGCGGCCGTCGACTCGGCCCGCAACGAGGTGGCCAAATACCGCCCGATGATCGATCGCACCGCCATCGCCGCCTACCAGGGCGCGCGCACCAACCGGTTGTTCTCCGTACTGGTCAGCGATTCACCCCAGCAGCTCCTGGACCAGATGTCGACACTGGACGTGGTCGCCACCCAGACCTCCGACCAGCTCAAACAGTACAAACGCGCCACCGATCAGGCGACGGCCGCGCAAACGGCGGCCCGGACCGCTGCCGATGCCGCGCGCGCCGCCACCGATCAGGCAAATTCCGTCCGCGCCGATGTGGGACGTAAACAGACCGATCTGCAGAATGCGGTCGCCAAGGTCATCGAGGTCTGGGGCACCCTGTCGACCGCGGACCGGACCGCCCTCGCCGGTTCCCCGTTCCCGCCCGGTTTCGACCGCGACAGCCTGCTGGCCGATCTCGTCCCCGGCAACGGGACGAGTGCCCTGGCCGCCGGGCTCACCCGCGTCGGCGACCCCTACGTCTGGGGCGCCACCGGGCCCGATCAGTTCGACTGCTCGGGTCTGGTGCAGTGGGCGTTCGCGCAGGTCGGTAAGGAGGTGCCGCGCACGAGTTCGGCGCAGGCCGCCTACGGCACCCCCGTGGACCGCGCGGACCTGCAGCCCGGCGATGTCGTGTTCTTCTACGACGATATTTCCCACGTGGGTATCTACGCCGGTAACGGCCTCATGCTGCACGCCTCCACCTTCGGGGTCCCGGTGGCCGTCGCGCCGATGGATTCCACCCCTTACCACTCGGCGCGCCGCTACTGAGCCCCGGAGCGGCGCCGGGCAGCGTTCGCCAATAGTGTGAGTCCTATGGCTCGAACTCTGCTGGTTACCAATGATTTCCCGCCGCGGCCGGGAGGTATCCAGTCCTATCTGCAGGCGATGACCGGCCAGCTGCCGCCCGACGATCTGGTCGTCTACGCACCCCGCTGGCGCGGTGACAGCCATACCCGTTTCGACGCGCAGCAACCGTTCCAGGTGGTCCGCCATCCCACCTCCCTCATGCTGCCGACCCCCGCCGTCGCGCGCCGCGCCCGTAAGCTGCTGCGCTCCGAAGGCTGCGAAACGGTCTGGTTCGGTGCCGCCGCCCCCCTGGCGCTGCTGTCCCCGCTGCTGCGCCGGGCCGGTGCGGAACGGATAGTCGCCAGTACCCACGGCCACGAGGTGGGCTGGTCGATGCTGCCGGCGGCGCGGCAGGCGCTGCGGGTGATCGGCGAGAACACCGATATCGTCACCTACGTCAGCAAATACACCCGGCGCCGATTCGCGGCCGCCTTCGGACCGGACGCCGCGCTCGAACATCTGCCGCCGGGCGTGGATACCGAGAAGTTCCGCCCCGACCCCGCCGCCCGCGCCGAACTGCGCCGGCGCTACAACCTCGGCGACCGGCCCACCATTCTGTGCCTGTCCCGGCTCGTCCCGCGTAAGGGTCAGGATGTCCTGCTGATCGCGATGCGCTGGGTCCGGGAACGGATCCCCGGCGCGGTCCTGGTGATCGCCGGTAGCGGCCCGTACGAAGACCGGCTGCGCGGGCTCGCCGACGCACTCGGCCTCGGCGACGATGTCGTGTTCACCGGCCGGGTCCCGGCAGCCGAACTCGCCGCCCACCACACCATCGCCGATGTTTTCGCCATGCCCGCCCGCACCCGCGGCGCCGGCCTCGACGTCGAAGGTCTCGGCATCGTCTACCTCGAGGCCTCCGCCAGCGGAGTCCCCGTGGTCGCCGGAATGTCGGGTGGTGCACCGGAAACCGTGCTGGACGGCGAAACCGGCCGCGTCGTCGACGGCCGCCGCGCCGACCAGGTCGCCGAAGCGATCGGCGATATCCTCGCCGACCGCGACGCCGCCGCCGCCATGGGCGCCGCAGGCCGCGCCTTCGTCGACCACCACTGGCGCTGGGACACCCTCGGCACCCGCCTCCGCGGGTTCCTGTAAGACAACCTCGGGCTCGCCACTGCCCGGCCCGATACCCAGAACGACCACCATGGCGCCGACTCCAGCGAGACCCTGACAGGTCTCGCCCACGAACAACACCGACCCGACCAGCGGGGCCGCTGAGTCCCACAAGACCCTCAACGGCCCCGCCTGCACCGCCCCGGCCCGCCCAGCGGCACCCGACTCCCGCAAAACCCTCAAACACGCTCACACCGGGCAGGCGTGTGAGCCGGCGAGCACGAACCGCGGACCGAGCCGATGGCCGCGACGCCCTATCACCACTGACGGCTCCGCCATACCGCCGACGCCCCAACGCACCCAGCGGCGCAGCCGAGTCCAGCGAGGCCCGAGTCCCGCAGGACCGTCAACGGCCCCGCCCACACCGGGCAGGCTAGTGAGCCGACGAGCACGCGCCACGGACCGAGCCGATGGCCGCGACGCCCTATCACCACTGACGGCTCCGCCATGCCGCCGACGCCCCAACGCGCCCAGCCGCGCAGCCGAGTCCAGCGAGGCCCTGAAAGTTCTCGGTCCCACCCGAACGCAACCAGCCGTGGTGCCGAGTCTTACGAGGCCCTCAAAGGTTTTGGCCCGTCCCAGCAGTGAGCCCGCGGGGGCAATAGGCGCCGCCCCGCGCATAGAGCGCGGGCAGCAGGGGCCCAGGGGGGGCCAAACCCCCCGCCGCCCCCGGG
>NZ_JARWNW010000248.1 GCF_029868325.1 Nocardia carnea | reverse complement strand
ACGTCCGCCGACAATGCGTGGGCCAGCGGATGTGGATGGGCATCCGCGGCGAGCAGTTCGCGCACCATCGGATCGGTGAGCTCGGTGACCATATCGTCGAGCACATCGGCCGGCTCACCCGCGACGCGCCGCGCCGGCGGTGCCAGCGCCCGGGGGGTGGGGCCCCCCGCGCCCCGGGCGCGGAGCCCCCCCCCGCCCCCCCCCCCCCCCCCCCCCCCCCGGGGGGGCGGGGGGGGGTCACCCCCCGCGGGGGGGGGGGTGGGGGCTACCCCCCCACAAAACACGACGAAACGAGACAAGGCCCATGCCGTAGGTGGGCATGGGCCTTGCATCGAGTGGAGTGCGCCCGAAGGGATTCGAACCCCTAACCTTCTGATCCGTAGTCAGATGCTCTATCCGTTGAGCTACGGGCGCATACGCGTTATTCAGTTGTCACCCGGTGAACCGGGTGTGGCGGAGGCGAGAGGATTTGAACCTCCGGTCCCCGTGAAGGGACAACTCATTAGCAGTGAGTCCCATTCGGCCGCTCTGGCACGCCTCCTGGAGCCTTCTCTTCGAGGGCACCGGTCCTTTCGAACCGCCGAGCAGAAAGGCTACCCGAGCTTGGTGTGAAACTGCAAAACGGCTGGTTGATCAGCGTAAGTGGCTGTCGAACCAGTCGAAGATGCGGGTTTGTGAGTCGATGAGCTCGTCCGCGTCGTCCTCGTCGTCGCCGGGTTGGTCGGCGCGGTGCAGCAGGCCCGGATAGGTCACCACCAGACTTGCGACCGCGGCGCGGGCGGTGGCGTCGCGGAGTTGGTCTATCTCGTCGATGGGAGTGCTCGATTCCGCGCCGAACAGGCCGAGCCACGGGGCCTGTAGCCGGGGGGCGGCGGTGACGAGGGCTTCGGCCTGTTCGGTCAGGGGCGCGGTGATACCGGGGGCGGCCACACTGATCGCGGCGCCGATCGGCCGGTTGGTCGCCACCAGGAACGCTGCGGTGCCGGCCGTGTCGAAACCGAGGGCGCCGATGCAGTCGGGGAAGACTCCGCGGTGGGTGAGCCAATCGAAGCAGGCATCGAAATCCTCGAACAGTTCGTCGCCGTAGACCCCGGCCGACGAGGCGGTGGCCCGGTGGAAGAGGTTCGGCGCGACCACCAGCCAGCCTTCGCCGGCGAGGGCGCGCATGAACTCCAGCAACGATCCGGTGAACTCGCGGGACTCGTGGAGCAGCACGATTCCGCCACGGGCGTAACCCTCCGGTTCGATCACCGTGATGGGGACGTGTTCGTCGGTGGCGGGCCAGGTGGCGGCCGCTGTCGGCTCCTGATCGGGTCCGGTGGTTTCCGGCTCGTGGCGCCGCAGGGGCGCAATATCGTCATAAGTGCCCGACATGTTCCCAGCGTAGGGCGATATCCGTGGAGCGGGAAGAACTGGCAGGTGAACAGCCCGAACGTGGCGCGATCGAGATCGGAACTAAGCTCGATACGTGACCGCGCACATCCGGCCGGACCTCGATTCCATTCCGGCGTACGTTCCCGGCCGCAGCCATCCCGGCGCGGTCAAACTGGCGAGCAACGAAACGACCCTCGGTCCGCTGCCCGCCGCGAGCAAGGCCGTCGCCGAGGCGGTGGAGCTGGCCAGCCGTTATCCGGACAATCAGTCCGGCGAACTACGAGCAGCGCTCGCGGAATTTCTCGGCGTCACGCCGGGCAATGTCGCGGTCGGCTGCGGGAGTGTGGCGCTGTGCCAGGAGCTGGTACAGATCACCTGCGGGGATCCGTCCGACGAGGTGCTCTTCGCGTGGCGTTCGTTCGAGGCGTACCCGATCATCACCCAGGTCGGTAACGCGACCGCGGTGACGGTGCCGCTGAACGATCACGTTCACGATCTGGACGCCCTGGCGGCCGCGATCACCGAACGGACGCGACTGGTGTTCGTCTGCAATCCGAACAACCCGACCGGTACCGCGGTCGGCGCAGCGGAGCTGGCTCGTTTCCTGGACCGGGTACCCGCCGATGTGCTGGTGGCGCTGGACGAGGCGTACTACGAGTACCTGCGGATTCCCGGCGATCACCCCGACGGTGTGGAACTGGGCCGGACCCGGCCGAACGTCGTTGTGCTGCGGACCTTCTCGAAGGCCTACGGATTGGCCGGCCTACGGGTCGGATACGCGGTCGGTGCACCGGAGGTGATCGCCGCGCTGCTGAAAGTGCATATCCCGTTCAGTGTGAGCCGGGTGGCGCAGGCGGCGGCCATGGCATCGCTGGAGGCCCGGCACGAACTGCTGGACCGCACCGGCGCGGTGATCGCCGAACGGGAACGGATGCGCGACGCGCTGCTGGCCGCGGGCTACCGGGTGCCGCCGAGCGAAGCGAATTTCGTCTGGATCGACCTGGGCGCGGTGACGACCGAATTCGCCGAGGCGAGCGCGGAGGCGGGGGTGCTGATCCGGCCGTTCGCGGGCGAAGGAGTGCGGGTCACCGCCGGCGACCCGCATGAGAACGATCTGTTTCTCCGATTCGCCACGGCCGCGGAAACGGTTGCGCGCTTCGCGAGCGCCTGACAGAACCGCCCGAGCCCGGCACGCGACCCGAGTGTGCCGCCGGTAGTGATGAGCGGCGGTTCAGTCGATACCGAGGCCTTCGGAGATGGTTGGCCAGGAGGTGACCAGTTCGTCGGCCCAGTACGGCCAGGAGTGCGTGCCCTGTGGACGGAAGTGGGCGGTGTAGTCGATATCGAGGGTGTCGAGACGCTGGGCGAGCCGGCGGGTGCAGAAATCGGTGGCGGCCTCCAGCGGGCCGCCCATCAGCACGCTCACCGGGGTCTCGGGGTTGGTCAGCACATCGTGCACACCCGGCCGTCCGCTGCCGGCGGAGAGATAGAGCTTCTTACCGCGGAGGGCTTCCGCGTGCAGGGTCACATCGTGGGCCAGCCAGGCCGGGTCGTCGGGGCCGCCGAACATGTTCTCGGGGTTGCCCTTGAAGGTGGTGACGACCATGCGGGCCTGTGCCTGGCCCAGGTCGGTACCCGTGGAGAAGCAGCCGCTGTGGGCGCCGACGGCGGAATAGAGTTCGGGTTTCCGGATGGCCAGCATCATGGCCCCTTCGGCGCCCATGGAGGTTCCGACCACGGCGTTACGGCCGTTTCCGGCGAATTCGGCGTCGAGTAGTGGCGGTAGTTCCTCGGTGAGGAATGTCTCCCATTTGTTGACCCCCAATACCGGGTCCGGGCGCTGCCAGTCGGTGTAGAAACTGGCGGGCCCGCCGACGGTGAAGACGACGTTCACCGGTTTGTCGGCGTAGAACTGGGCGGCGCCGCCGCGGTCGAGCCAGTTGTTGCTGTCGATCTGGGTGCTGCGGCCGTCGAGCATGTAGATGGTGGGGCGGGGTGTGCTGCGGTCGGCCGGCAGCAGGACCAGGACCTGCACCGTGCGGTGCATGGCCGGGGAGTCGACGAATACCCGCATCAGGCGTTCGTGCACCGGCTGGATGCCCACGATGGCGGCCCGCGGCGCCCGGACCGCCTCCGGGCGTTCGACCGGTCCGGGATCCTCGGCCGAGCCGGTGCCCGGCTGAGCGGGCGCGGTGTGCAGTCCCTCGGGGTCTGCCTGCGCGGCGCCGGGCGCGACAGCACCGCACAGGGCGACGGCGCCCGATACGACGGTGGCCAGGCCGACGCGATACCTCATGGCGCCCATACTGCCAGACCTCATGGCGGGCACCCGGGCACCGAAAGGCGCCAATTTATATGCTCTGACCAGCGCTTTCGATGGTATTGCCGCGGAATGGATCTCGGGTGGTGACAATCGACTCGCGGACGCGGGCCGTATCGTTCGCACCGGTCACCGGGGTTTGTCCGGTCGATGTGCCGGTGCTCACCCGGACCCGGCGGACCCGCCGGACGCGCGGAGTAATCTCGCTTCGGGAGCCGGACCGGATGGAGAGAGGACCTCGTGACGGGCGCGCGGATGGTGGGGCTTTTCGCCGGGATCGGAGGGCTGGAGCTCGGGCTGGCGGCGCACGGCTGGCACAGCACTCTGCTGTGCGAGATCGATCCCGGTGCGCGGGCGGTACTGGGGGCGCGTTTTCCCGATGCCGAACTCCACACCGATATCACCCGGTTGCGGGCGCTGCCGCCGGAAACCGAGCTGGTGGCAGCGGGATTCCCGTGCCAGGACCTGTCCCAGGCGGGCCGCACCGCCGGGATCACCGGAACCAAATCCAGTCTGGTCGACCATGTGTTCCGGCTGGTCCGCCGTAAACGCGGGCCGCGCTGGTTGCTGATCGAGAACGTGCCGTTCATGCTGCAACTCGGTCGCGGTGCGGCCATGCGCCATATCACCGGCGCTCTCGAAGAACTCGGTTACACGTGGGCCTACCGGGTGGTGGATGCGCGCGCGTTCGGCCTGCCGCAGCGGCGTAACCGGGTGCTCATGCTGGCTTCACGAACCGAAGATCCGCGCACCGTACTGTTCGCCGACGATGCCGGGCCGCGACTACTGGGATGCGTCGAGAGCGACCCGTGCGGTTTCTACTGGACCGAAGGTGTGCGTGGCCTGGGCTGGGTGGTCAACGCCGTGCCCACACTCAAAGGCGGGTCCGGATTGGGGATTCCGAGCGCGCCGGCGGTGCGGTTGCCGTCCGGGGAAATAGTCACGCCGGGGATCACCGACGGGGAGCGACTCCAGGGATTCGACCCCGGCTGGACCGAACCGGCGCTGGCGGTGCCCGGTTTCCGCCCCGGTCAGCGCTGGCGGCTGGTAGGTAATGCGGTGAGTGTGCGGATGGCGTCGTGGGTGGGGTCGCGGCTCCGTATCCCGGGCGAACCGATACCCGGGCATATTCCGCTACCACCCGGCAGCCCGTGGCCCGGGGCGGCGTGGGGGCATTCCGGGCAGGTGTTCGAGGTGCCGCTGTCGCCGTGGCCGGCCCACGAACCCTACGAGGACCTGCGGTTCTTCCTCACCGACACCCGGTTGCTCTCGGCCCGGGCGACAGCCGGTTTCCTGCGCCGGACCGGGATGGGCACACTGCGTTTCCCGCCCGGTTTCCTCGACGATGTGCAGGCGCATCTGGTGCGGATGGGTGGTTCGGCGGCATGACCGGCGACCCCGCCCGCAGCAGCCACCGCCCGGCCACCGATCCGGTGACCAGCGCGCGGATGTCACGGCAGCGGCGGGCGCATACCGCGCCGGAACTGGCCTTGCGGCGTGAACTGCACCGGCGCGGTATCCGCTACTTCGTGGACCGGGCCCCGATCCGTGGCCAGCGGCGGCGGGCGGATCTGGTGTTCCCGCGGCGCCGGGTCGCGGTGTATGTGGACGGCTGTTTCTGGCATCGCTGCCCGATCCATGCAACCGATCCGAAGAACAACGCGGACTGGTGGGCGGAGAAATTGGCGGGCAATGTCGCCCGCGACCGTGCCACCGACGCGGCATTGACCGCTGCGGGCTGGCAGGTGGTGCGGATTTGGGAACACGAGGATCCGGTGTGCGCGGCAGACCGGGTGCAGACGGTCTTGGATCGCTGAGCGGAATGTCTCCCGGCGTTGAGGTCGGTGCAACTCCCGGCGGCTGCGCCGGGGCGGCGGCATTAGGGTCGGTGTCGTGCCCAGGGATCTGATCGAATCGCTCACCAGTCGGATGGAGCAGGTTGCCGCGGCGACCTCCGAATTGCTCGCCACTGTCGACACCCTCGACGATGCGGCGCTCACCGCCGCTTCCGCGCTTCCCGGCTGGACCAGGGGGCATGTGCTGACGCATATCGCGCGTAATGCCGACAGCCTGGTCAATCTGCTGCTCTGGGCGCATACCGGAGTGGAGACACCACAGTATGCGAGTACCGCGCTGCGTGATGCCGATATCGAGCTGGGCGCGCCGCGTCCACTCGCCGAACAGCGGGCCGACCTGGTGGAATCGGCGGAGCGGTTGATCGGGATGGCGCGGGTGCCGACGGCCGAGCAGTGGCAGGTGGAGGTGCGCACCAGGCGGGGGCGGCCGCTACCGGCGTACCGGATTCCCTGGATGCGGTTACAGGAGTTACGGATTCACCATGTGGATCTGAATGCGGGCTACCTCCCCGCGCAGTGGCCGGCGGATTTCGTAGCGGAACTGCTCGCGGAGGTCGCCGCCGACCTGGGCGCGCGCCCGGACGTGCAGCCGTTCGAAATACGGGCCACCGATACCGGTTTCGGCGCGATCGTCGGAGACGGCGACCCGGAACGGAAGGTGGCGGCACCGGCCGCATCGCTGCTGGCCTGGCTGCTGGGACGCGGTGCGGACGAGACCTTGCCCGCGGATCTTCCGCAACTGCCCGCTTGGCGCTGACCCGCGTACCCCTCCTCGCGCTCGACAACGCGTGTCCGCTGGTCCCGGTCCGGTGTGTGCCGGTACCGAGCCCGGCGCTCGGCGGTCGCAGCCGGGTGGCGCCCGCAAACCAGAACCGGCCGGCACCCGTGTGGGTGCCGGCCGGCGGTGTATCGCCTGGATCAGACCCCGGCGGGTTCTTCGACGGACTTGGTCTTGGCGCGTTCCTGCAGTTCGCGCAGCTTCGATCCTTCGACGTCGATATCGGGCAGGATCCGGTCCAGCCAGGCCGGCATCCACCACGCCCATTTGCCGAGCAGTACCAGCAGTGACGGGATCAGCACCATCCGCACCAGGAAGGCGTCGAAGAAAACGCCCGCTGCCAGTGCGAAGCCCATGGATTTGGAGGTGATATCGGGCGAGAGCATGAAACCGCCGAAGACCGAGATCATGATGACGGCCGCCGCGGCGACGACGCGGGCGCCGTGATGGTAGCCGTCGACCATCGCCTGTTTCGGTTCCTTGCCGTGCACGTATTCCTCGCGCATCCGGGTCACCAGGAACACCTGGTAGTCCATGGCCAGGCCGAATACCAGGCCGATCAGCACGATGGGTAGGAAGCTGATGATCGGATGGGTGTCGTCGACCAGGCCGAAGGCGCCCTCCTGGAAGATCAGCACCGTGACGCCGAAGGTCGCGGCCATCGAGAGCAGGAAGCCGAGCGCGGCGGTGAGCGGTACCAGGATCGACCGGAACACCAGTAGCAGCAGGATGAATGCCGCCACCGCGACGATGGCCATGTACGGGATGATGCTGTCGAGCAGCACGCTGTTGACATCGGCGTAGATGGCCGTCTGGCCGGTGATGCCGTATTCCATGCCGTACTGGTCCTGTAGTGCGGCCTCCGCATCGCGGGCGTGTTCGACCAGATCCTGTGTTTCCGCACTGTTGGGCCCGGATTCGGGAACCACCTGGAACAGCGCGGCCTGCCCGTCCTGGCTCGGCTGCGCGACGCTGAGGTAATCCACGCCGTCGTAGCCCGCCAGTTGATCGCGCAGTGCGGTCAGTGCGGCATCGCGCTGGTCGGCGGGGGTTTCGGAGAGATCGACCGCGACCACGAGCATGCCGTTCTTGCCTTCACCGAAGCCCGCGGTCTGCAGTTCGTAGGCCTTCCGGACCGAGGAGTCCTCCGGCATGCTGTCGCCGCCGGGCAGGCCGAGGCTGAGCTGGGCCGCCGGGGCTGCCAGCGCCCCGAGGACGATCGCGCTGATGATCAGCGTGAGCACCGGTACCCGGGCGATGAGCCGCGCGAAACGCATCCCGTTGGTGACCGAGGTGTCGTCTTCGGGATCGTGCTGGGCGATCAGCGGCAGTTTCGGTTTGAACAGCGATTTACCGAGCGCGCCGAGCAGGGCCGGCATCAGGGTGGTGGCCGCGAGTACGGCGAACCCGGCCGCGATGGCGCCGCCGATACCCATGGCGGTGAGGAAGCTGATCCCGACCACGGACAGGCCGAGCAGCGCGACCACCACGGTCAGCCCGGCGAAGACGACGGCCGAACCGGCGGTGCCCACCGCGACACCTGCGGCTTCCTCGGGTGAATCCTGGACGACGAGTTCGTGTTTGTAGCGCGAGACGATGAACAGGGCGTAGTCGATGGACAGCGCCAGGCCGATCATCGATGCCAGGATCGGGGTGAAGGTCGGAACCTCGGTGAGCGAGGTTCCGGTCAGGATGAGTGCGCCCGCGCAGGCGACGCCGACGATTCCGGTGATGATCGGGACGAACGCGGCCACGATGGCGCCGAAGGCGATGATCATGACGATCAGCGCGACCCCGATACCGATCATCTCGGCCTGCCCCGTTTCCGGCTGGGTCTGCGCGATGGCGCCACTCATCTCGACGGTGAGTCCGGCGTTGCGGCCCTCCTGGGCAATGGCCTCGGCGGCCTGCCGGTGTTCCTCGGTGATGTCGGCGAAGGTCGGCATCGTGAACTTCACATCGATCACGGCGACCGTTTGGGGCCGGTCTTCGCTGAGCACGTTCAGCGGGGCGCCACCACACAGCGCCTTGAAGTCAGGAGAGTTCTGACCGTCGAGGCAGTTCGGTTCCGGCATCGGTGGGGCCCGGCCGGGTTCGAGGGTCGCGGCTGCCGCGGCCTGTTCCGCGGCGGCCTCCTGGCTGGCCGGCATCATCGCGGTCGCGGTGACCGGGTTGACGACCGGTTCGCTGTGGTCGACGATATCGAGTTCGTTCAGCCGCTGGACCAGCGCGTCCAGCGCCGTCATATTGGGTTCGTCGGTCAGCGTGCCGTTCGGTGCGGCGATGACATATTGGCCGGTGACGGCGTCGATGCTGAACATCGAGGCCATCTGCGGCATATGTTCCTCGAGGATGGCCGTGGCCCGTTCCGAGGGCAGACCCGGCATCTCGAAGCTGTCCTGGAACGGTTTGGCCAGCGCACCCGCCGCCCCGCCGAGTAGGACCAGTATCAGCGCCCATATGGGCAGCACTATCCACTTCCGGCGGAAAGCGAACTTTCCCCATCTGTACAGGAATACGGACACGAGGGATTTCTCCTAGGCGAGGCCGAAACGGTTTGGTCGTATGTGCTTCTGCTGTGACGAACTGACGGCCGGCGTCGTTTTCGCGGACCGGATCGCGCGGGGGAGGCTGCGGCCTCGGGTCGCGTAATCGGTATGGATCCGCCTACACGGGGGACGCCTTTTATCTACCGTACGGTAGGTAGACTACCGGTAGGTTAAACGGAGGAACAAGCTCGACTTCCGGCGGCCTACCGTGCGTGAGGGCCGGGAGAACGAGAGGATCGAGCATGGCGAATCGGCGTACCGACGACCACGTTACCGCAGGTCGGGACACCAAGAAGGCGATCCTGGACGCCGCCGTGCGCCTGTTCGTGAACAAGGGTTTCGAACAGGCCAGCCTGCGGGAAGTAGCAGATGCGGTCGGAATCACAAAACCGTCGCTCTACTATCACTATTCGTCCAAACTCGACCTTCTCGTCGCCGTCATCAACCCACTGCTGGACGAATTACGGGCATTGGCCGACGAGGTCGAAGCGATGCCGGCGCCCGATGCCGAGAGCCGCCGCGCGGTGTTGCGCAGCTATATCCGGGCCATGATCCGGAACCGGGACGCCGGGGAAATGATGGTGCGCAACGCGGTGGCCATCATCAACGCGGTGGCCGATCAGTATCCGGTGATAGTTGACGCCCACAAGGTCGTGCGCAACTGGCTCGCGGGCCCGGAGCCCACACCGGTACGGCTGCTGCGGGCCGGCGCGGCCTTGGAGGTGGTGACCGTCGCCCTGGTTTCGAACGAGATAGCACCGGACGCGGGGGATGATGTGGTGGAGTCGACGCTGCTGGACGCCGCGCTCGCAGCGCTGGCGGAGTGAAAGGTCAGGTTGGTCGTGCACATCACCGCGAGGGTGGATCATGCCGTGCGCACACTGCTCGAGATCACGGCAGCCGATCAGGCCGCGGCCGTGAAGGCGGAGGCCATCGCGGCCGGCCAGCAGATCGCGCCCAAAGTGCTGGAGAGCGTCCTCGCCGAACTGCGGCGGGCGGGACTGGTGACAAGCCGGCGCGGGCCCGACGGCGGCTACCGGCTGGCCCGCCCGGCGCACGCCATCTCGATCGCCGATGTGATCCGGGCGATCGAGGGACCCCTCGCGTCGGTACGCGGGCTGCGTCCCGAGGAGGTGCGGTACCCGGGTGCGGCCGAACCGCTGCAGCAGGTGTGGATCGCGCTGCGGGTGAATATCCGGGCCGTCCTGGAGAACGTGACGCTGGCCGATATCGCCGGCGGCGCGCTACCGGATTTCGTGGCGGCCCTCACCGCCGACCCCGGCGCCTGGGCCCGCCGCGAACCCGGCGATCCGGCCCCGCCGGACCCGCCGGAAATTGCCGGGCGATCCGCAAAACCAGACGGTAGCGTTCGGTCATCATGCTGATCAGACTGCTCCGCGACTTCCTCCTCCCGTACCGGAAACAGCTGGCCGGGATCGTGGTACTGCAGCTGATCTCGGTGATCGCCATGCTGTATCTGCCCAGCCTGAACGCCGACCTGATCGACGAGGGCATCACCAAGGGCGATATCGGCTACATCTGGGCCGCGGGCCTGCGGATGCTGGCCGTTTCGGGAGTTCAGATCGTCGCTTCGGCCTCCTCGGTTCTTCTCGCCGCGCAGGCCGCGATGGGGGCGGGTCGCGATCTGCGCGCCGCGCTGCTGCACCGGGTGAACACCTTCTCGGCCCGCGAGATGGGAATGTTCGGTGCGCCGTCGCTGATCACCCGCAATACCAACGATGTGCAGCAGGTGCAGTTGCTCGTCGTGATGGCCTCGACGGTGGCGGTGATGGCGCCGATCATGTGCATCGGCGGCGTCGTGATGGCGCTGCGCGAGGATCTGGGCCTGTCCTGGTTGCTGCTGATCGCGGTGCCCGCGCTGGCGCTGAGCATGGGGTTGATCATCGCCCGGATGGTGCCCGCGTTCCGCCTGATGCAGACACGGCTCGACGAGGTCAACCGGGTACTGCGCGAGCAGATCACCGGTATCCGGGTGGTGCGCGCGTTCGTCCGCGAACGGCTCGAAGTCTGGCGTTTCGAGGTGGCCAATACCGAACTCACCGATATCTCGGTGCGGGTCGGCCGGTTGATGGCGCTGATGTTCCCGACGGTCATGCTGATCAGCAATGTCACCTCGGTTGCCGTGATCTGGTTCGGCGGAAAGGCAATCGACGCCGGTGAGATGCAGATCGGATCGCTGACGGCGCTGCTGTCCTACATCATGCAGATACTGATGGCGGTCATGATGGCCTCGTTCCTGGCCATGATGGCGCCGCGCGCGGCGGTCTCGGCGGACCGGATCTCCGAGGTACTGGACACCGAATCATCGGTGCGCTCACCCGAACATCCGCAGCCCTTCCAGGGCGACCCCGCCCAAGTGCAGGTCTGCGAGGCCGGGTTCAGCTACCCGGGCGCCGAACAGCCGGTGCTGCGCGCTATCGACTTCCGGGTGGAACCCGGGCAGACCACCGCCGTCGTGGGCTCGACCGGTGCGGGTAAGACCACCCTGTTGAACCTGATTCCGCGGCTCATGGACGCCACCGAAGGCGCCGTTCTGCTCGGCGGCACCGACGTCCGCGACCTCGACCTGAACGAGCTGCGGACCCGGATCGCGCTGGTACCGCAGAAGGGCTATCTGTTCTCCGGCACCGTGGCGAGCAATCTGCGCTACGGCGATCCGGACGCAAGCGACGAGGAACTGTGGCGATGTCTGGAGATCGCCCAGGCCGCCGACTTCGTCCGGGCCATGCCACAGGGCCTGGACACACCGGTGGCGCAGGGCGGCACCACGGTCTCGGGCGGGCAGCGGCAGCGGCTGGCCATCGCCCGCGCCCTGGTACGCAGGCCGCGGGTGTATCTGTTCGACGATTCGTTCTCCGCGCTCGACGTCGCCACCGACGCGCGGCTGCGGGCGGCCCTGCGGCCGGAAACGGCGAACGCCGCGGTGATCATCGTGGCCCAGCGGATCGCCACCATCCGCGATGCCGACCAGATCGTGGTACTCGAGGACGGCGCCATGGTCGGTCTCGGCACCCACGATCAGCTGGTCCGCGATTGTGCCGAGTACCGGGAGATCGTGGAATCCCAGCTGAGTGTGGAGGAAGCGCGATGAGACCGGGTACGCCGGGCGCCCCCGACGCGAAACCGAAATCGTTCAAACCCTCGCTGAAACGGCTGGTGGGCAGGCTCGCACCGGAACGCATGCTGGTGGCGATCATCGTCGCTCTCGGCGTCGTCTCCGTGGTGCTCAATATCGCGGGCCCCTACCTGCTGGGCAAGGCCACCAACCTGATCTTCGACGGTGTGGTCGGCCGGCAGCTGCCCGCGGGGCTGAGCAAGGAAGAAGCCATTGCCGGCCTGCGCGCGCAGGGCCAGGACACCTTCGCCGACATGCTGTCGGGGATGGCAGTCGTACCGGGTGCCGGAATCGACTTCGACGCCGTCGGCCGGGTCCTGACCCTGGTGCTGGCGTTGTATCTGGGCGCCGCACTGTTCGGCTGGCTGCAGGCCTATCTGCTCAACAACCTGATCAACCGCACCATCAAACGGTTGCGCGCCGATGTGGAGGACAAGATCCACCGGCTGCCGCTGAGCTATTTCGATACCGCACCCCGCGGCGATGTACTCAGCCGGGTCACCAACGATGTGGACAATATCTCGCAGAGCCTGCAGCAGACGATGAGCCAGCTGCTGATCTCGCTGCTCACCGTGCTCGGCATTCTCGGAATGATGTTCTGGATCTCGTGGCTGCTCGCGCTCATCGCCCTGCTGACGGTGCCCGCAGTGATCATCGTGACGGCGCAGATCGCCAAACGGTCCAAACCCCATTTCGTGGACCAGTGGAAGTACACCGGACTCGTGAACGCCCAGGTGGAGGAGGCCTACACCGGACACGAGGTCGTCACCGCGTTCGGACGCAGCAAGCAGGTCGGCGCGGAGTTCGACGAGCGCAACGAGCATCTGTACCAGTCCAGCTTCAAGGCCCAGTTCATCTCCGGGCTGATCATGCCGTCATCGATGTTCCTGGGGAACCTGAACTATGTGCTGGTCGCCCTGATCGGTGGTCTGCGGGTCGCCTCCGGCCAGCTGTCGCTGGGGGAGGTGCAGGCGTTCATCCAGTACTCACGCCAGTTCAGCCAGCCGCTCACCCAGATCGGTGCCATGGCGAATCTGCTGCAGTCGGGCGTGGCCTCGGCCGAGCGGATCTTCGAAATCCTGGATGCCGGGGAACAGAGCCCGGACCCGGTTCGGGAACCCGCCGCGCCACCCGAGCGCGGTCGCGTGGAATTCGCCGACGTCTCGTTCCGGTACGAACCGCAGACCCCGGTGATCGACGACCTTTCACTGGTGGCCGAACCAGGGCACGTAGTGGCCATCGTCGGGCCCACGGGCGCCGGGAAGACCACGCTGGTCAATCTGCTGCTGCGGTTCTACGAGCTCGATTCCGGCGTGATCAGCATCGACGGGGTCGATATCACCGATATCGGCCGCGACAGGCTGCGCTCCCGGATCGGCATGGTGCTGCAGGACACCTGGCTGTTCAAAGGCACCATCAAGGAGAACATCGCCTACGGCGATCCGGACGCGAGCGAGGCCGATATCCTCGCCGCCGCCCGCGCCGCCTACGTGGATCGCTTCGTGCATTCGCTGCCCGCCGGGTACGACACCGTGATCGACGAAGAGGGCACCGGGGTCAGCGCGGGTGAGAAACAGCTGATCACCATCGCCCGCGCGTTCCTCGCCAAACCCACGATCCTGGTACTGGACGAGGCCACCAGTTCCGTGGACACCCGCACCGAACTACTGGTGCAGCAGGCCACCGCGGAACTGCGCCGCGATCGCACCAGTTTCGTCATCGCCCACCGGCTCTCCACCATCCGCGACGCCGACCTGATCGTGGTGATGGAGGACGGCCATATCGTCGAACAGGGCACCCACGAGGAGCTGCTGGCGCGGCAGGCCGCCTACTACCGCCTCTACAACTCGCAGTTCGCGGCGGCCGCGGTCGAAGCTTGATCCCGGGCCTGACCGAGTCGGTCCCGGAGGCGGTAGCGAAGCGGGACCATGGAGGCCCTGGCTCCGGCCCATCGGCACAGCCTGAGCGAGTCGGGCCTGGGTGACGAAGAAACCACGGAGGCCCTCGCTCAGGACCGGTGAACGCTGCCTGCGAGGATAGCGGCGTGTCCGACAGCGCCGGCTTCTCCTTCAGTATCGGTACCCGCCTCGACGGCCGGCACGGCCGGACGGGAGTTATCCAGACCCCGCACGGTGCCGTCGCCACGCCCGCCTTCATCCCGGTGGGAACCAAGGCGACGGTGAAGGCGGTGCTGCCCGAGGCGATGCGCGACCTCGGGGCGCAGGCCCTGCTCGCCAACGCCTACCACCTGTATCTGCAGCCCGGCCCCGATATCGTCGACGAGGCCGGTGGGCTGGCGGCGTTCATGAACTGGCCCGGCCCCACCTTCACCGACAGCGGCGGTTTCCAGGTGATGTCGCTGGGCGTCGGGTTCAAAAAGGTGCTGGCGATGGAAACCGTCGACGTACAGAACGACGATGTGATCGCCAAGGGCAAGGAACGGCTGGCCACCGTGGACGACGAGGGAGTCACCTTCCGGTCGCATCTGAACGGGTCGAAACACCGGTTCACGCCGGAAGTGTCCATGGGGATCCAGCATCAGCTGGGCGCCGACATCATGTTCGCCTTCGACGAACTCACCACCCTGATGAACACCCGCGGCTACCAGGAGAAATCGGTACAGCGCACCCATCAGTGGGCGCAGCGCTGTATCGATGAACACGAACGCCTCACCGCCGCCCGCACCCACCGGCCCTATCAGGCGCTCTTCGCGGTGGTGCAGGGCGCGCAGTACGAAGACCTGCGGCGTAAGGCTTCTCGCGATCTCGCCGAGATCCGCGGCGCCGCGGGCACCGAATTCGACGGCTACGGTATCGGCGGCGCGCTGGAGAAACACAATCTCGGCACCATCGTCGGCTGGTGCTGTGACGAACTGCCCGAGGACAAACCGCGCCATATGCTGGGCATCAGCGAACCGGAGGATATGTTCGCCGCGATCGAGGCAGGCGCGGACACCTTCGACTGTGTGAATCCCTCCCGAGTGGGACGCAACGGCGGAATCTATGTGGACGCCGGCCGGTTCAACATCGATACCCTGCGGTTCAAACGGGATTTCACTCCGATCGACGACACCTGCGACTGTTACACCTGCGCGCACTACACCCGCGCCTATATCCACCACCTGTTCAAGGCCAAGGAGATGCTGGCCTCGACGCTGTGCACGATTCACAACGAGCGGTTCACGATCCGGCTGGTCGACCGCATCCGGGCCAGTATCGATGGTGGGTATTTCGACGAGTTCCGGGCGGAGACGATGGGTCGCTGGCAGGGGCGGATCACGGCGCCTTGATCTGCGCTCGATCCCGTTGCTGTCCCGGCGCGGGCATCGGATTCCTGGTCGACTCTGCGGGGCGGGGGTAAACCTTCCGCGAAGGGTGGGGGCTGTGATTTTGGAGACGCTCCGCGTCTCGAGGGGTGGGGCCCTTGGAGGCCCGGTTCTTCACTCCCGGCGGTCGCTCCAGAACGAGACGGGCCCCGAACCATGCCGGTGAACTATCCGCGAACCATGCCCGTGAACTGACCGCGAAGAATTCCGGTGAA
>NZ_JARWNW010000247.1 GCF_029868325.1 Nocardia carnea | reverse complement strand
GCCCCTCTACACCACCCCCCCCACCACCCCAAAACCCCCCCCTATAATGCGCGCGGGGGCATAAACCCCCACCCCCCCGTTCTGCGCCCGGCCGCTTCCCCCCCCCCCCCCAACTACTGTTGTGCGCAGGTCGTTCCCGCTTATGTGCGGGGCTTTCCGGCGAGGACGCCGGTATCGGTGAGCGCGGCGATCTCGGCGTCGTCCAGTGCGAGGACGTCCCGTAGAACGTCGCTGCCGTCGGCACCCAGATCGGCGGCAGGTCCGGTCCGCAGATGGACACCGTCGAACGACGCCGGCATGGCGGCCGCCAGATACTCGCCGATCCGCGGCTGGGACAGCATGGCGAACAGTGGGTTGCGCTCGAGATCGCCGGACCGGACGACCTCCTCGAAGCTGCGGTACCGCTCGTGCAGTACGGAGGTGCCGGCGAGGGCTCGGCCGACCTCGTCGGCGTCATGGGTACGGAACCAGCGGGCGAACAGGGCGGTGAGCAGGTCCCGGTGCTCGAAGCGGTCGCTTTCCTGCCCGAAGTCGGCGCCGAGGGCGGTTTCCAGTGCCGCAACGGTCTCCTGGGTTCCGGTGAGCGCGGTGAGATCGCGGAAATGGCGCGGCGTCAATGCGACCACCATGAACCGCGTGCCGTCGGCGGTGACGAAATCGGTGCCGTAGGTGCCGTAGACGTCGTTACCGGTGGCCGGCCGGCCGGTGCCGTTGACCTGCACCTCCGTGAGGTATCCCAGGGTGCCGGCGGTCGCGAGCGCGACATCTTCGAGCGGGAGCACGATCTGCGACCCCGCCTCGCTGGTGGCACGGCGGTGGACCGCCGCGGTGATCGCGAGGGCAGCGTGTAATCCGGCGGCGATATCCCAGGCGGGCAAGACATGGTTCACCACGCCGTCGTGGTCGTCCGGCCCGGTGATCTGCGGGAAGCCGAGTGCGGCGTTGACGGTGTAGTCCACGGCGGGCCGGCCGTCGCGGCGGCCCAGTAGTTCCAGAGTGATGACATCTGGGCGCAGGGCCGACAGCGCATCGTGGCTCATCCACGCCCGGCCGCCCGTATTGGTCACCAGGATTCCGCCACCCGGGCCGGGCGCGGTCACCAGGCGCCGGACGATGTCCTGGCCCGCATCGCTGCGCAGATCCAGCGCGAGCGACCGTTTGCCCCGGTTGAGACCGGTCCAGTAGATCGATTCCCCGGTGGCGGTCAGTGGCCAGCGCCCGGTGTCGGCGGCCCCGCCGAGCGGGTCGATCCGGATGACCTCGGCGCCGAGCTGGCACAGCGTGAGTCCGCACAGGGGAGAGGCGACGAAACTCGAGATCTCGACGATGCGGAGTCCGCTGAGGGGGCGGCCGGGAGTGTGTTCGGGTGCGGTCATGCCGGTCTGTCCTTCTGTCGTACGGCGGTTGAGCTGGGCAAATCGTAATTAATGATAATAAATCACACCATAGTATTGACATGCATCTTTATCGGCAGCAATACTGCCTGCATGGCCACCATTTCGGCAGTCGGTCCGGAAGATTTCGCTGACATCCTGGCGCAGACCCGTGCGTTCATCCGCAAGGAAGTGCTGCCGCGCGAGCAGGAGATCGCGGATACCGACAGCATTCCCGACGATATCCGCACCAACGCCGCGGCGATGGGCCTTTTCGGCTACGCGATCCCCCAGGAGTGGGGCGGCCTGGGGCTGGACCTGACCCAAGACGTCGAACTGGCAATGGAATTCGGCTACACATCGCTATCGCTGCGGTCGATGTTCGGCACCAACAACGGTATCGCCGGCCAGGTGCTGGTGGGTTTCGGTACCGATGAACAGAAATCGCGCTGGCTCGCCGATATCGCCTCGGGCGAGGTCGTCGCCTCCTTCGCCCTCACCGAACCGGGCGCGGGATCGAACCCGGCCGGACTGCGCACCAAGGCGGTCCGGGACGGCGACGACTGGGTGATCAACGGCGAGAAACGTTTCATCACGAACGCCCCGCTGGCCGACCTGTTCATCGTTTTCGCACGCACCCGCCCCGCCGACGAGAACGGCACCGGGATCGCGGTATTCCTCGTCCCCGCTACGACGCCGGGTGTGGAGGTCGCGCCGAAGGACCGCAAAATGGGTCAGGAGGGCGCCTGGACGGCCGATGTCCATTTCACCGATGTCCGGGTGCCGCATGCGGCACTCGTCGGTGGCAGCGAAGATGTCGGCTACCGGGCCGCGATGACCTCCCTGGCGCGGGGCCGCGTGCATATCGCCGCCCTGGCCGTCGGGGCGGCCCAGCGGGCGCTCGACGAATCCGTCGCCTACGCCGCGACCGCCACCCAGGGCGGAACACCCATCGGGGATTTCCAGCTGGTGCAGGCGATGATCGCCGATATCGCCACCGGTGTCCTGGCGGGTCGCGCGATGGTGCGGGAGGTCGCCGCCCGCTATGTCTCGGGCGAGGATCGCCGGACCGGCCCGTCGGCCGCGAAACTCTTCTGTACCGAAATGGTCGGCAAGGCAGCTGATCTCGCGGTGCAGATCCATGGAGGTTCCGGCTACCTGCGGGAGGTCGTCGTGGAACGGATCTACCGTGATGTGCGGCTGCTGCGGCTGTACGAGGGCACCAGCGAGATCCAGCGCCTCATCATCGGTGGCGGTCTGGTGAACGCCGCCAAGAAATCGGCCACAGCGGGAGGGCGCTGATATGCAGTCCGACGCAGTCGCCGCCGATACCGGCCTGCCGCTCGCCGGGTTCACCGTCGTCAGTCTCGAACAGGCCGTCGCGGCTCCCATCGCGACCCGGCACCTCGCCGATCTCGGTGCCCGGGTGATCAAGATCGAACGGATCGGCGAGGGCGATTTCGCCCGCAACTACGATGCCGCCGTGCACGGGCTCGCCTCGCATTTCGTGTGGTTGAACCGGGGTAAGGAATCGCTGTGCGTCGACCTCAAGGCCGAGGCGGGAATCGCCGCGGTCCGCGCACTGATCGCCGGGGCGGACGTTTTCGTGCAGAATTCCGCGCCCGGCGCGGCCGAGCGGCTGGGACTGGGCGCGGATGAGTTGCGCGCCGATCATCCCGAGCTGATCGCGGTCAATATGTCCGGATACGGAACCTCGGGCCCGTTCGTGGATCGCAAGGCCTACGACATGCTGGTCCAGGCCGAGACCGGGCTCGTCTCGATCACCGGAACTCCCGAGACGGCCACCAAGACGGGTATCCCGACCTCCGATATCGCCGCCGGGATGTACGCACTGTCGGCGATCCAGGCAGCGCTGCTGCGCCGCGAACGCACCGGAACGGGCGCGACCATCGATATCGCGATGTTCGACGCGACCGTCGAATGGCTCGGCCACTCCATGTACATGCAGATGTACCAGGACGTCCAGATCAAACGGATGGGGCTCTCCCATGCCTCGATCGCGCCCTACGACGCCTACCCGACCCGGGATGGGCAGATACTGATCGGCGTCCAGAACGACCGGGGCTGGCGCACGCTGGTCACCGACGTGTTCCAGCGCCCGGATCTCGCCGATGACCCGAAGTTCGCGACCAATATCGAACGGGTGCGGCACCGGGCCGAGGTCGACGCCGTGGTCGGCGAGCTCACCGGTGGCTTCGATACCGCCGATCTCGACGACCGCCTCGCGAAGGCGGGTATTCCGGCCGCGCAACTGGGCGATATGAAGGATCTGATCGCCCATCCCCAGCTGTCGGCCCGGGACCGGTGGCGCGAGGTGCAGACCGAGGCCGGGCCGATTCGGGCGGTGCTGCCGCCCATGACTTTCCGCGATATCGAGCTGCGGATGGGCGCGGTGCCGGCGCTGGGGGAGCAGACCGATGCGGTGCTCGCCGAAATCGGCTTGGACACCGAACGGATCGCGGAATTACGTTCGGCCGGAATCGTGCAGTAGCGCGGACGTCGTATTCACAGATCAACGGATTGGAGCGGTAGTGGGACTGCTGGCAGGAAAGGTTGCCGTCGTCACGGGGGCCGCGCAGGGGATCGGCCTGGAGATCGCGCGCACTTTCGTCCGCGAGGGTGCCAAGGTCGTGGTGGCCGATATCAACGACGACGCCGGCGCACAGGCGGTGGCCGAGCTCGGCGGGGCGGACAACGCCGCGTATGTGCGCTGCGATGTGCGCGACGGCGCCGCGGTGTCGGACCTCGTGGGTACCGCCGAGGACACGTTCGGTCCGCTCGGTGTCTTCGTGAACAACGCGGGGATGACCCGGGACGCGACCATGCGCCGGATGAGTGAAGAGGATTTCGACGATGTCGTCGCGGTCCACCTGAAGGGCGCGTGGAACGGTACCCGGGCGGCCGCGAACCGGATGCGTGAGCACGGGTCGGGGGCGATCGTGAACATCTCCTCGCTGTCGGGCAAGGTGGGCCTGGTCGGGCAGACGAACTACTCGGCCGCCAAGGCCGGGATCGTCGGTCTCACCAAGGCTGCGGCCAAGGAGGTCGCGTTCAAGAATGTCCGGGTCAATGCGGTACAGCCGGGGCTGATCCAGACGCCGATGACCGAGGCCATGCCCGAGCGGATCTGGGAGCAGAAGATGGCGGAGATCCCGCTGGGGCGTGCGGGGCTGCCCAGCGAGGTCGCCTCGGTGGTGTTGTTCCTGGCCAGCGACCTGTCGAGCTATATGACGGGCACGGTGCTCGAGGTGACCGGTGGCCGGTTGATGTGACCCGCTGCCGGGGCCGCTCCTGCGGCCGCGGGTCATGGGATGAAACCTTGCCTTAATTCATGACTATGATTATGGTGAACTGGCGAACATTTCGTATCCCGGTAGGCGTGGGAAACAGTCCCGTACCACCGATGTCATCCACAGCGAAGGAGTGAGGATGTCCGACAACACCGCAGGCACCGAGGCCGGTAACGGCAGCCGGTTGCGCTGCAACGAATGCGGCTCGGAAGCAATCGTCACGACCGCCGGCGGTTCCGCGCTGACCTGCTGCGGCGTCGCACTCGAGATCACTTTCGCCGGTCGCTGACCGCATCAGACCGAGGAGAAGCCCCGATGAACGAAACCGGTAAGCGCTACACCTGCGCCACCTGTTCGACCCAGGTCATCTGCGTCAAGAAGGGTGAAGGCCGCTTCACCTGCCACGGCGCACCGATGGAACTGCTCACCGCCAAACCGCTGCCCTCGTCCGACTAGGACCGCGGCACCACTCGGAAGTCATGTGCCGCGATATCGCGCGCCCCCGGCGGGCGCCGGCGGTGCGGCAATCGTGTAACAGAAGGAGTCTCTGATGGCTGGTCCACTCGACGGACTCGTCGTGATCGACGCGAGCTGGGGTATGCCCGCGGCCATCTCGACGATGCTGCTCGCCGACTACGGCGCCCGGGTCGTCAAACTGGAACGTCCCGGCGGACCGGCCGATGCGGATTCCGTCCTGCGCAAATCGACCGATCGCGGGAAGTGGAGCGTCGAGGCCGACCTGAGCACTCCCGAAGGCCGCGCGATCGCCGAGCGGCTCGTGGCCGGCGCGGATGTTTTCGTCGAATCCTTCGGCGCGGGCCGGGCCGATGCGCTGGGGATCGGCTACGACGCGTGGCACGAGAAATTCCCGGAATTGGTGTACTGCTCGGTGACGGGATACGGCACCGACGGGCCGCTCGCCGACCGTCCCGGCTACGAAGCGCTGCTCAACGCGCGCCTCGGCCAAATGGCCGAACAGCAGGGACATCGCGACGGGCCGGTGTTCATGGGGCATCCGACGGTGTCCTACGGGACGGCGTTCATCACCACGATCGGTATTCTCGCCGCATTGCGGGCCCGCAAGGTCAACGGCACCGGGCAGAAGGTCGACACCTCCCTCCTGGACGGCATGCTGGCCATCTCGTCGATGAACTGGTGGTGGAACGAGCAGGACATCTCCTACCTCGCCCGCAGCGGCAACCAGAAGGGTTTCGGCAGCAAACGACTCATCACGGACCCCTTCCAGTGCGCGGACGGTAAATGGCTGATCCCGCACACCGGCGGCCCGGGCTCCTACAAGCGGATGATGGATCTGCTGGGCTTCGGCGAGCAGACCCAGACCATCGCCGGACCGGAGATGGCGGTACCGCTCGACGAGGTGGAACTGGATATCGCCCGGAACAAGGTGCCGGAGGCGTTCCGGTCCCGCCCGCGCGACGAATGGCTCGAACTGTTCCACGCCGCCGATATCGCGGCGTTGCCGGTACTGCATCCCGAGGAGACGTTCGCCGACGACCAGGTGCGATTCGCCGAAATCGCGGTCGATATCCCCGACCCCGATCACGGCACTCTCCGCCAGATCGGCCCGGTGATTCGCTTCGAGAAATCCGCGCCCGGCACGCCTGACCCCGCGCCGCGCGTCGGCGCGCACAACGACCGGATCGACGAGATCACCCGGGCACCGCAGTGGGCGCCCGCGCCGGCCGGCGATCCGGTGACCGCACCGCTGCAGGGCGTGCGCATTCTGGACTTCAGTTCCTATTTCGCCACCGGTTTCGGTTCCCGGCTGCTGTCGGATCTCGGCGCCGAGGTGATCAAGATCGAACCGCTGGTCGGCGACCAGATGCGCCCGCTCGGCGACCTGTTCGAAGGCGCCAACCGCGGTAAGCGCACCATTGCGCTCGACCTGCGCTCCGCCGAAGGACAGGAGATCGCGCACCGCCTCGTCGCCGAGGCCGATGTGGTGATGCAGAACTACCGTCCCGGCAAGGCCGAGAAGATCGGCCTCGGCTACGAGCAGTTGCGGGCGATCAACCCCGACCTGATCTACGCCTACCTGCCCGGATTCGGTTCCGCAGGGCCGAAATCCACGCTGAAATCGTTCGCCCCGCTCGTTTCGGGCCTGGTCGGGCTGAACTTCGAAGGCGCCGGCGAGGGGAACCCGCCGATTCGCCGGGTGATCGGCAACGAGGACCTCTACAACGGATTCCTCGGCGCCGTCACCGTTCTGCTGGCCCTGCACCACCGGGCCAATACCGGTGCGGGACAGTATGTCGAGAGCCCGCAGTTGCATTCGAGCCTGTTCGTGATCAGCGAGCACTGCGCCACCGTGGACGGCGCCGCCGTACCCGCCCACCGGCTGGACACCGAGCAGATGGGTCTGTCGCCGCTCTACCGGCTGTATCGCACGATCGACGGCTGGATCGCGATCGCGGTGTTCGGTGACGCGGCCTTCGCCCGGCTCACCAGTGCCCTGAACCTGGGCGATCTGGCCGCCGACCCGCGGTTCGCCACTACCGCCGGCCGGGCCACGAACGCGGACGCATTGGCCGAACGGCTCACCGAACGGTTCACGGAACTCACCAGCGCCGACGCCTTCGAGGTGCTGGACGGGAACAAGGTGCCCGCCGAAATCCCCCTCGACTACCCGATCATGCCCGAACTGCTGTGGGAGGAGTGGGCACTCGACTCGCAGCGGGTGGTCGAACACCACCATCCCGAATACGGCTGGTCGCGCGAGGTCGGCATGGTGATCCACCTGTCCGATACGCCCGGCCGGTTCAAGGGCGGCAGCCCCCGGCTCGGCGAACATTCGGCCGAGATCCTCAGCGAAATCGGCTACTCCGCCGACGAGATCACCGCATTGATGGCGACCGTGTGCGCACTGCCCGCGGCCGCGGCAAAGGAATCCTGAACCATGGATATCACCTATCCCGCCGAAGCAGAGGCGTACCGCGGAAAGATCCGTGCGCTGCTCGAATCGAAGCTGCCGCAGGGGTGGCGCGGTATCGGCGCGCTCTCGGAAGCCGAGCAGGAAGAATTCCTGGCGAGCTGGCGCAAAGTGCTCTCCGACAACGATCTGCTCGCCGTTTCCTGGCCGCAAGAGTACGGCGGGGCCGGCCTGTCGAGTATCGAACAGGTGGTGCTGAACGAGGAGCTCATGCGGCTCGGCGTCCCGGACGGCACCGAGAACGACACCCTCGGTATCAAACTGCTCGGCAACACCATGACCGTACTCGGCACCGAGGAGCAGAAGCAGTACTTCCTGCCCCGGGTGCTGTCCGGCGAACATATCTGGTGCCAGGGCTATTCGGAGCCCGAAGCCGGTTCGGATCTGGCCGGGATGCGCACCCGCGCCGTCCTCGAGGGCGACGAATGGGTGATCAACGGCCAGAAGACCTGGACTTCGCAGGGGCACCGGGCCAATTGGATCTTCGTGATCGCCCGGACCGATCCGGCGGTGGCCAAACACAAGGGGCTGTCGTTCCTGCTGGTGCCGATGGACCAGCCGGGCGTCGAGGTACGCCCGATCGTCAACGCGGCAGGCTATGTCGCGTTCAGCGAGGTCTTCTTCACCGACGCGCGGACACCCGCCTCCTATGTTCTCGGCGGTGTGAACGGTGGCTGGAATACGGCCAACACCCTGCTCGGCTTCGAACGCGGGGTGCGGGCGACCACCGACGCCGTCCGCTTCGGCCGCGAGGTCGAACGGCTCATCGAACTGGCCCGGGAGCGCGGGCTCACCTCCGACCCGCGGATCCGCGCCGAACTGGCCTGGTGCTGGTCGCGGGTGCAGACCATGCGTTTCCGCGGCTACCGCGCGCTCACCAAACTGCTCAACGGCGGTTCCTACGGTGTGGACGGTTCGTTCTCCAAGGTGATCTGGAGCGAATTCTTCCAGCGGCTCACCGAGGTCGGAATGCAGATCCTCGGCCTCGAGGTGCTCACCCCGACCGGCGGCGGCAACGACGGCATGCTGGTGACCCCCAATCCGGGCGCCGACAATTCGTCGCGCTGCTGGACCGATATCGCGCTCTACGCCCGCGCCGCCACCATCTACGGCGGTAGTTCGCAGATCCAGCGCAACATCATCGGCGAACAACTGCTCGGGTTGCCGAAGGAACCCCGCCTCGACGGCGGCCCCTTCCAGGACATCGGACGCCGTAAGAGCGCCTGACCCGCTGCTTTCCGCCATCACCGTGGCGGAACGGAAGAACGGAAAGTTACACCGTGTACTTCGCTTTCGACTCCGACCAGGAGGAGTTCCGGAGCTCGCTGCGCCGCCTCCTGTCCGAACGTGCCCCGATGACCCGCGTCCGCGAGGTCGCCGAAGACGGCACCTACGACGCCGAGACCTGGCAGCTGCTGACCTCGAATATGGGGATCCCGGGCCTGCATATCGCCGAGGAGTTCGGCGGCGGTGGTTTCAGTGTCCTCGAAACCGCGATCGTCGCCCAGGAACTGGGCCGTGCGCTCACCCCGGTGCCGATGCTCACCACCACCGGCGCCATCGAAGCCGTCCTGCGGCTCGGCAGTGCCGAACAGCATCGGGCTCTGCTGCCGACTCTCCTCGACGGTAGCGTGATCGGCGCCCTGGCGGTCAGCGGAGCACAGGACACCACGGCCGGCGGCGCCCGGGTACGCGCCACCGGGGACCCCTCCGCCCCGCTGCTCACCGGCCGGCTCGACTACGTCGCCTTCGGGCATGTGGCCGGCCTGCTGGTGGTACCCGCGCTGACGCCGGCCGGGGATGCGGTGGCCCTGTATGTCGTCGAAACCGGGGCAGCCGGGGTGAGTGTGACGGCGCAGCCCTCACTGGACCCGACCCGCCCCGTCGCGACCGTCGAAATGACCGATACCCGTGCCGCCCTGCTGGGTTCGGACCCGGAAGCCATCGGCCGCGTCGTCGATCTGGTCCGCACACTGCTCGCGAACGAGGCACTCGGTGCAGCCGAGGCCGTGCTCGAGATGGCCGTGGCGTATGCCAAACAACGCGTCCAGTTCAACCGCCCGATCGGTTCGTTCCAGGCGATCAAACACAAATGCGCCGATATGGCGATCGCGATCGATGCGGCGCAGGCGACGGTGATGTACGCGTCGATGTGCGCCGAAGAGGACAACGAGGAATTCCCCCGCGTAGCGGTCATGGCGAAATCGCAGGCGGCGGAATGCCTGTCCCTGTGCGCCTCGCAGAACATCCAGATCCACGGCGGTATCGGGTTCACCTGGGAAGCCGATCCGCATCTGTACTTCCGCCGGGCCAAGGCCACCGAGCCCCTGTTCGGCGACCACGCCCACCACACCGACCTGCTCGCCGACCTCGTCGGCATCTGATCCGCGCCCCTGCCGATCCGGCCCATGCCGGTGTCGCAGTACGACCGTAGACGGGCGGGGTCGCAAGGGCCCTGCAGTGACCGCGATTCGGTAAGCGGGCGAGTTCGAGTCCCTTCTGGTGTTACGACGGAACCGATCGGCACGGTGAGCGTGGTCCGGAGGCCCGGAAGGGCCGCAATGGCCCGCATCGGCTGATCCCGGGGCAGTGCCGCAGCCGCGTCGAATACGTCGAGGGTATCTCGCCGACTATTGCGTAAACGCTATTTCGCCCTGAATGAACGTGGCACGCACCGCATCTGCGGTGGGGTACCGGAGCATTCGCTCGATCGGCCGGTCCAGGAGGACCAGGTCGGCCGGAGAGCCTGCCGCCACGGTGCGGGCCGGGCCGCCGGGGTTGTGAAGCGGCGCGAGATAGCGGTCGAGGGCCGTGGACGCCCCGAGTGTTTCGGTGGCGCCCACCACGGCACTGTCAGGTGCGAGGCGCGTTACGGCCGCGGCGATCACCTGCCAGGGGTCGAGCGGTCCGTAGGGGGCGTCACTGGAAAGTGCCAGCCCGACACCGCCTTCTGTCAGGCTCCGGCAGCGATAGAGATCGGGTAGGTCGCCGGGTTCGGTCCGGCGCCGGTAGTCGTCGCCGCGATCGGCAAGGAAGCCCGGCTGGGTCACCACGGTGATCCCGAGGCGGTGGAGGGTCTCGATCGATTCCGCCGGAATCAGCGCCCCGTGTTCGATGCGGTCACCCGGAAACGCGCCGGTGTCGTCGAACGCGGCGAGCAGGATGAGCAGCGCCTCGCGGCTCACACAGTGCACGGCGACCGGGCGGCCGAGCGCGTGGGCGCGTGCGATGGTGTCCACGAGGGTGTCGATATCGGGAAGCCCGGAATCGGCCAGCACGATCTTGTACGCGCCGGTGGTGACTTCGGGCCCGCCGGTGCCACCGAGCGGAACGCCGAGGAGATTCAGGTGCTGGGGGAGCGCACCGGTCCGCCGCGCGGCGATCAGCGCGGCGAGGGAGTCCTGCGGGAGATCGGGTGTCGCATCGGTGATTCCGGTGATCCCGTAGCGGGCGAGCCGGGCGCCGATTTCCGTGAGATCGGGTGGTCCGGTATCGGGCAGTCGCGACCGCAGCCAGGTATCCGCGCGCCAGACCCGCCCCGTGGCGTGCCCGGAGTCATCGCGTTCGACCCCGGGCTCGGTCGCGGTATCGAGGTCGACGAGGCCCCCAGCTGCGGAGTTGAGAATCCACATCGCGCCGCTGCGATGCTGCATGCGGACCGGGCGGTCACGGCACAAGGCGTCGAGTCCGGCCGAATCGAGTAACCCGGCCACCGTTTCGACATAGCCGACTCCCCGGATCCATCCGTCCCCCGGTGCGGTGGCGAGGGCGCGGGCGAGGTCATCGGCGGTGTGCACGTGCGGGGGCCCGCACCGCACCGAGTTCGTATCCGCGGCCAGGGCGTGGAGATGCAGGTGGTGGTCGTGCAGCCCCGGCAGCAGGGCTCCACCGTCGGCCTCCAGAGTCGGTAGGCCGGTTGCCGGTAGATGGGACCCGACCGCGGCGACGGTGTCACCGCGGATCAGGACATCGGCACGGCTCCCGGCGGATATCTCCGCACCGCGGATCAGCAGCTCCCTCACCCGGGCCGTACCCCCAGCTCGGCGAGAACGGCGGCGGTGTCCCGGCCGCTCTCGGGTGCCACGCCGATCGGTTCGCGCCGCTGCGGAGCAAGGACTGGCGAATCGCCGACCGGCACGGCGGTCGAGCCGGAATCGAGGGTCGCGGCGACCACCGCGGACATGGAGATATCCCACAGATGGCCGGAACCGTCGGCGGGCGCCGACATGGCGAGGACCGCCGCCGTCAGCCCTGTCAGCGGATCGGCGATCGCATCGCCCACGAACAGCGGGGTGTCCCCGCCGAACCGGGCCACCAGTCCCGCGGTCGCGGCGATATCGTCGCCGAAACCGATCCGGTTCGATGCCCGGCCGTGCGCGGTGATCGAGACCCATGTGCCGCCGGATTCGACGAATTCCGCCGCGTCCAGCCCGAAACCGGCGAGCGCGCGCGGCCGGGACGCCTCGATCACGATATCGGCGGATTCGACGAGGTCGTGCAGGGCGCGACGCTGCCGGTCGTCACCGGGATCGAGGACCACGGATTGGTGACCGCCGTGCAGCAAGCGGTAGAACTCGGGATCGCCACGGCGGGCGCCGTCGGGCCGCACCGGAGTCTCGACCTTGATGACGTGGGCGCCGGCCAGCCCGAGCAGATGGGCGCACAGCGGGCCCGCCCACAGTGCGCTGAAGTCGACCACGCGTAGTCCGGCCACCGGACGCGCGCCCAACGGTTCCGGGACCCCGGTGGTGACGGTGTCGATCGGGCCCGCGGCCAATCCCAGCAGCTCCGCGCCTTCGGCGAGTTCGGCGCCGGTATGCGTCCGCAACCAGTCCGTCACTGCCGGCCACGGATCGTCGCCGATATCGGCGCATACGAGGGCACCGAGCAGAATGGGGTCGTCCGGGCGGGCACAGCTGACGGCGGCCCAGCCGTCGGCGGTGGGCAGCAGGCGGCAGTGGCGGCCGGCCGATATCGTGCCGCCGCGGCGGCAGCCGGTGAAGGCGGCGCGTTCGGACAGCAACCGGGCACCGTCGAGGCGGACCCGGCCGTCGGTGATCGCTGCGATACGGTCGGTATGCCGCCGGGCCGCCGACGCCGCAGCTCCCGGCGGGATGAGCGGCGGCCCGTCGGGGTGCCCGGTGAGCGCGGGTATACCGCTGTCCAGCCAGTCGCGTATTCGCTGCGAGTTTTCTACCGCCGCCTCGGGCACCGCCCGATGTTACCTCATACTAATAATCATGCGCAGGGATAATTGAGGCGCATAGATATTGACATGGCCGAAATTCAGACGCATGATTAGCATCATCACAGTGAGGCGGCTCACTCCCATTGCGAGGGTTGTGTGCACGAACCAACCCGCTCACATCGTGTTCCAGCCGTCAGTTCCATTCGAGGGAGACTCAGTGTCGAAGTTCTTCACCCGCGCGGGCACAGCCGGTCGTGTCGGTGCTCTCGCTGCCGCCGGTGCGCTGGTGCTCGCCGGTTGCGCCGAATCGAGCCTCGGCGGCGCGAACGGCGGCGGTACCAGCGTCGCCTACGGTGCCACCAAGGCCGAGTACCAGGCGGCCTTCGCGGATATGGATACGATCCTGCTGCATACGCAGTCGCCGGGCGCCAAGGGTTCGGTCGCCGGATCGTTCGTGGAGAAGTACGTCGCCGCCGTGGAGGACTGGTCCGGCGGCAAGATCGACTTCGATGTCGCGTACTCGGATGCCATCGCCAAATCCACCGAGATCGACGACGCGATCAGCGACGGCCGCCTCGATATGGGCCAGGTCCTCACGGTGTACGAACCCAAGGAGTTCCCGGCATCGGCCGCCCTGCTCGACGCCGGGGTGCTGTCGGACCAGGGCGTGGTCACCGGCACCATGCAATCCAACGCGTGGCCGGCCGACGTGGCGTTCTCGACGCCCGAGATCGTCGCCGAGTTCGAGGACAAGGGCCTGCATATGATGATGCCGGCCTATAACGCCGGTGTGAACGCGCTGTTCTGTGCGCAGCCCACTACCAGCCTGTCCGATTTCGCGGGCAAGAGTATCTCGGTGGGCAGTACGGTCGCCGGTGAGCAGGTGTCGGCCCTGGGCGGTACCTCCACCTCGGTCGCCTACACCGAGGCGTACGAGGCGCTGCAGCGCGGGGTCATCGACTGTGCGATGGTCAGCCCGTCGGCCGCGCAGATCGGCGGTCTGATCGAGGTCGCGCCGCATACCGTCATCGATCCTGCGGCCGGACTGGCCGTGCCCACCGGCAATATGGTGTTCAACGCCGACCTCTGGGACAACCTGCCGCTGGCTGCCCGGCAGCTGCTGTGGGATCGGCTCGACGTTTTCCTCTCCGCGTCCATCGAGGACAAGATCTGGCCGGTGACGGCGAATGTGGTCAAGGAGATCGAACAGTACGGGGGTGCGGTCGTGCCGTTCGCCGATGACGCCCGCTCGCGGCTGACCGCGGCCAACGACAAGATCGTCGACGGGATCGCGGAGAACTCGGCCCTGGACGGCGCGGCATTCGCGACCGCGGTCCGGGAGAAGACCGGGAAGTGGAGCGATATCATCGCCGGCCTCGGCTACGAGAACGATACCGACTACAACGGTTTCGGCGAATGGTTCACACCCGGGAAGATCGATATCGAACCCTACGTGCAGCGGGTGTTCGAGGAAGTCCTGCTCGACCGTCGGCCCGCCTGACGGCATCGGTGTCCGAGTAACCGAAAAAGCCCGGTAGGACAGGAATCCCTGTCCTACCGGGCTTTTTCCGGCGTTCGATCAGAAGGCGCTGCGTCCACCGTCGACGGTGTAGATCCCGCCGGTGACCCAATTGGCCTCGTCGCTGGCGAGGAACAGCGCTGTTGCGGCCAGATCGTCCGGGGTGCCGAGGCGGCGTAGCGGGAATCGGGCGGCGGCGTCGGCATCCAGCGCGGCCTGGTCGGCCTCGGGCGCGGCCGCACCCCGGTCCACCCGCGACCGGTAGACCAGCGGGGTCGGGATGGTGCCCGGGCAGATCGCGTTGACCCGCACATTGTCGGGTCCGTAGGTGACCGCCATCTGCTTGGTCATGGCAATGACCCCGCCCTTCGCGGCGGTGTAGGGGAAGATCCCGGGCAGGCCGATGAGACCGCCCATACTGGCCTGGTTGATGATCGACCCGGTGCGGCGCTCGATCATATGGGGCAGCGCGTACTTCGACGTGAGCCACACGCCCTTGAGGTTGATCGCGATGACCCGGTCCCACTCGTCCTCGGTTGTATCGGCGGCATTGCCCGCGCCGTTGATCCCGGCATTCGCGAAGACGATATCGAGCCGGTCGAACTCGGCGAGGGTTTCGGCGATCATGCGGCGGGAATCGGCGTCGGAGGTGACGTTCGCGGTTACCGGCAGCGCATGCCCGCCTGCCGTGGTGATCTCCGTTGTCACGGATTCGGCGGCCGCGGGGTCGAGGTCGACGACGGCGACCGCCGCGCCCTCGGCGGCGAAGCGCAGCGCCGAGGCGCGGCCGAGTCCCGAACCCGCGCCGGTGACGAGGGCGATCTTGCCGGCCAGACGTCCGGTCGTGCTCATGGTGAAACCTCTCGTGAGTAGATGGGTATCAGGCGAACAGGGCGGTGAACCGCCAGTCCAGCACCGGGGCGGGGGCATCGTCGCCGCGATGGGCGTACACGCACGACCGGAGGTCGAGTGTGCCACCGCCGCCGGGTAGCGCTTCGGCGGCCTCGACGTGCAGCGAGCTGGTGAGTGTGTCACCTTCGTGGACGGGGCCGGTGTGATCGCAGGACTGCCAGCCCAGGACGGTCACCATATCGGGTAGCGCGCGGCAGGCCTGGGCGAGCGCGAGGCCGATCGTATGACCGCCGTAGACGAGGCGTCCGGCGGCGCCGGCCCGCTCGTCGTGATGGGTGGCGGCGATATTGAGGGTCAGGCGGGCCAGTTCGGGTGCGCCGGTGACGACGTCACCGCTGGAGGTGAAGGTCGTGCCGACCAGCGAGGGATCGAAATGGGTGCCGGATACGTGTGAACGGTAGGCCGCCAGATCCAGTTCGGCGGGGGCACTGCGCAGCGGTGCGGTGTCCGGCCCGAGGGTGGAGAGGTCGTCGGTGTGCAGCGGCGCGCCCGGGGCCGGATCTTCGCGCAGGGGCAGCATGGCGCAGCGGTGGAAATCGAGTACCGTCGCGCCGTGCTGGTCGGTGGTGGTGATTCGCAACGCGGCCAATCCGGTCGGCCGCCGCCCCGGCTTCGCCGAATTATGCTTCAGCCCGGCCACTTCCGTGGTGGTATGCAAGGTGTCGCCGATACGCGGCAGCCGGTGGAATCGCAGTCCCCGGTAGAACAGATTGGCCTTGACGTGGTGAGTGACCAGTGTGGACTGCCCGATCGACAGATCGGCCACGAGACCGGGATGCGCCACGGGGGCTCCGGCGACGGCGGTGGCGAGATGCGCGTCCAGGGGGAGGCGCAGCCGGTCGCCGAGAATACTCTGGTGGACGGCGGCGAGCCCGTCGGTGAGTGTCACCGCGGGGGCGGTATCGAAGATCTGGCCGGCCACCAGTTCGTCGAAGTAGGGGCCGCCGACGGTGCGTACGAGATCACTGCTCATCGCCGGCTCCTGCCATCGACAGGGTGCGGCGGGCCGCTACCGCGACGGCCTCGTCCAGCATCTGGCCGTCGAGCTGGGCGGCTCCCGCGCCGCGGGCCGCGGCTTCGGCGAGTGTGGACAGCACCCGTCGCGCCTGCTCGGCCTGTTCGGGGGTCGGGGTGAACGTCTCGCGCACCGTGGCCGTCTGGGCGGGGTGGATAACCCATTTCCCGTCGAACCCGAGGTCGGCGACCCAGCGCGTCGCCTCGCGGAAGGGTTCGTCGTCGGCGATACCGAGGAAGGGACCGTCGACGGCTTGGATACCGGCCGCCCGGGCGGCATGCAGTACCCGGTCCTGGACGAACAGCCACTGCTGCGGGGTCACCGTGCGGGCCCGGCCGAGGGCGGCGCCGAGATCGGCGTACCCGATGACGACCGCCGTCAGGCGCGGGCCGGTCGCGATCTCGTCGAGGGCGCCGACTCCGGCGGGGGTTTCGATCAGTGCCTGTACGGGCACATCGGTCCCGGTGCCGAGCAGGGAGTCGGCGGTGACCAGGTCCGCACGGCTCTCCACCTTCGGGATCACGATCGAGGTGAGGGTGTCACCGAGTGCGGCGCAGGCCGCGAGGTCCTCGGCGAACCAGTCGGTGGCTCGTCCGTTCACGCGGATCGAGACCGGCCGGGTCCGCCCGTACTCCCGGACCAGCTCCGAGGCCAGGGACCGGGCGTCGGCCTTCAGGGCGGGGGTGACGGCGTCCTCGAGATCGAGGATCACCTCGTCCGCGCTGCCGGTGAGCGCTTTCCGTGCTTTTTTCTCGTCGGAGCCGGGGGCGACGAGTGCTGCTCGTCGGCGGATGGTTTTCACGGGCGGTTCCTTCTCCATCGTGCGCTGCCTGCAGGGATATTCGCGAGGGCGGGTCGCGTGCTCCCGGGAAGCGGGAGGGGCGGTCCGCCGACGAAGACTATGCATATGCTTATCATGATTGACATTTTCTTTCAGCCGGTCGACTATGGCCGTACAGATCTCCGCGGGCTCGCCGGGCCCGCCACACGGTGAGGACATCGCGCGTGAGCTACTACCTGAACGACGAAGAAGCGCTGCTGGTACGCACGGTGCGCGAGTTCATCGATCGTGAGGTGAAACCGTCGGTACAGGAGGTCGAGCACGCCAACCGGTACCCGGAGGCGTGGATCGACCAGATGAAACGGATCGGTATCTACGGTCTGGCCGTACCGGAGGAATTCGGTGGCACCCCCGTCTCGATGCCGTGCTACGTACAGGTCACCGAGGAACTGGCCCGCGGCTGGATGTCGCTGTCCGGTGCGATGGGCGGCCATACGGTCGTCGCGAAACTGATCGCCCTGTTCGGCACCGAGGAACAGAAGGCGCAGTACCTGCCGAAGCTGGCCACCGGCGAGATCCGGGCGACCATGGCGCTGACCGAGCCCGGTGGCGGCTCGGATCTGCAGGCCATGACCACCCACGCGAAACGTGACGGCGACGATCTGGTGATCAACGGGGCCAAAACCTGGATCACCAACGCGCGACGGGCAGGGGTTATCGCCCTGCTCTGCAAAACCGACCCGGCCGCGACCCCGCGGCACCGGGGTATGTCGATCGTGCTCGTCGAACACGGGCCCGGGCTCACGGTCTCCCGGGACCTGCCCAAACTCGGCTACAAGGGCGTGGAGAGCTGCGAGCTGTCGTTCGACGGCTACCGCATCACCGCGGATGCGATCCTCGGTGGCGCGCCCGGTAAAGGCTTCGCCCAGATGATGAAGGGGCTCGAAACCGGCCGGATCCAGGTGGCGTCCCGGGCGCTGGGTGTCGCCGCGGCCGCCCTCGAGGATTCGCTGGCCTACGCGCAGCAGCGGGAGAGTTTCGGCGAACCGATCTGGAAGCACCAGTCGGTCGGCAACTACCTGGCCGATATGGCCACCAAACTGACCGCCGCCCGCCAGCTCACCCGGCACGCGGCCGAAATGTACGACCGCGGCGAACGCTGCGATATGGAGGCCGGGATGGCGAAGCTGTACGCCTCCGAGGTCGCGATGGAGATCGCGCTCAACGCGGTCCGCATCCACGGCGGGTACGGGTATTCCACCGAGTACGACGTCGAACGCTACTTCCGGGACGCCCCGCTGATGATCGTGGGCGAGGGCACCAACGAGATCCAGCGCAATGTGATCGCGGCCCAGCTCGTCGCCCGCGGGGGTTTGTGAACCATGCGGGTTTTCCAGGGAATCGAGGAGGTGGCGGCCGCGATCGGCACGCACCTCGGCTACAGCGACTGGGTCGAGGTGACCCAGTCCCGGATCGACGCCTTCGCCGACGCGACCGGCGACCATCAGTGGATCCACGTCGATCCCGAGCGGGCGGCCGCGGGCCCCTACGGCACCACGATTGCGCACGGGTACCTGACACTGTCGCTGCTGCCCGCACTGGGCGCCACGATCTTCGATATCGACGGCGTTCGGATGAAGATCAATTACGGCATGAACAAGGTCCGCTTCCCCGCGGCGGTACCGGTCGGATCGAAGATCCGCTGCGGTGCCCGGCTGGAATCGCTCGAACGGACGGCCAAGGGCGCGAACCTGATCACCACCTACACCATCGAGATCGACGGCGCGCAGCGTCCGGCGCTGGTCGCCGAGACCATCCGCGTCCTGGTCGATTGAGGAGCGAATTCCCCATGACACGCGCAGCATTGGTGGCGCCCGTCCGCACCCCTGTGGGCCGCTTCGGCGGAGCGCTGAAAGATGTACCGGCCGTGACGTTGGCGACCACCGTCATCAAAGAAACCGTCGCGCGATCCGGAATCGACCCCGAACGTATCGACGATGTCGCCCTGGGACAGTCGTACGCGAACTCGGAAGCCCCGTGTATCGGCCGCTGGGCCGCCCTCGATGCCGGGCTGCCGATCTCGGTCGCCGGATTGCAGACCGACCGCCGCTGCGGCACCGGCCTTCAGGCCTTGGTGACCGCCGCGATGATGGTGCAGACCGGCGCCGCGGAGGTCGTCCTCGCCGGCGGCGTGGAATCGATGAGCACCATCGAGCACTACACGACCGGCGCGCGCTGGGGCGCCAAATCCGGTGGGCTGCACCTGTTCGACCGGCTCGATCGCGGTCGCGAACGTTCCCAGCCGGAATGGCGATTCGGCCGGATCAGCGGAATGATCGAAACCGCCGAGAACGTCGCGGCGAAATACGGGATCACCCGCCAGGAATCCGATCAGCTCGCCGCGGAAAGCCATCATCGTGCCCACGCGGCCTGGGAAGCCGGGCGATTCGACGCCGAGGTCGTACCGGTCGAGGTCACCGATCGCAAGGGGGCGGTGACGGTATTCGCCCGGGACGAGGGCATCCGGCCCGAGACCAGCGCCGATTCACTCGGGAAGCTACGGGCGATCCAGCCCGGCGGCGTGGTGACCGCGGGTAACGCGAGCCAGCAGAACGATGCCGCCGCGGCGGTGCTCGTCGTCGCCGAGGACCGCCTCGACGAACTCGGTCTCGAACCGATCGGCTTCCTCGAAGGCTGGA
Organism: Nocardia carnea; assembly: GCF_029868325.1. Taxonomy (GTDB): domain Bacteria; phylum Actinomycetota; class Actinomycetes; order Mycobacteriales; family Mycobacteriaceae; genus Nocardia; species Nocardia carnea_C. The sequence continues at coordinate 31,762 of NZ_JARWNW010000247.1, read as the reverse complement.
CGGCGGCCGGCTGTGACCCCGCCCTGATGGGCCTCGGGCCCGTCGTCGCCGTGGACAAACTGTTCGCCCGCACGGGGCACGGCTTCGCCGACTACGACCTGATCGAACTGAACGAAGCCTTCGCCTGCCAGGTCCTGGGCGTGCTCCGCGGCTGGGGCTGGGACGATCGAAACAGGCTGAACGTCAACGGTTCCGGGATATCCCTCGGCCATCCGATCGGAGCCACCGGTGTCCGCATGCTGACCACGGCACTGCACGAACTCGACCGCCGCGGCGGCGGGCGCGCGCTGCTCACGATGTGTATCGGCGGAGGCCAGGGCATGGCGGCGTCGGTGGTATCCGCCTGAGCCCGAGACCGGGCCACTTGTCAAGCGACGCGCCACTGGTATGGTCGGATTCGTTCCGACACGGGGTGCTCCGCACGAGGCGGGGCTGAGATCACACCCGAGAACCTGTCCAGGTAATGCTGACGAAGGGATGTCTTGGCGTTGTCCGCGCATACCACGGAAACCGGCCGTTTCACCGATCACCTCTGGGACCGGACGAAGGCGCTGCGCGGCGCCATCGACGATCTCGAATTCCTCCGGTTGCTCGGCGCCGGCACCCTGCCGCCCGAGGTTTTCCGCACCTATATCGAGCAGGATTCGCTGTATCTGACCGGATACTCGAAGGTGCTGGCCATCCTCTCGGCCAAGGCGCCCGATGCCGAGGCCGCACGGTTCTGGGCGAATTCGGCCGCCTCGGCGGTATCGGTCGAAGCCGCCTTGCACGACGAACTGCTCGGCAGCGGGAAGTTGCCCGCAGCTGAGGGGGAACCGGAGCATTCGGCCGCCTGCCTCGGCTACGTGTCCTATCTGATCGCGACCGCCACCACCGAGTCCTACGCCGTGGGCGCGGCGGCGGCGCTGCCGTGTTTCTGGATATACGCCGAGGTCGGGAGGGATCTGGCCGCCCGCGCGGCCGCCGTCCTCGCCGCCGATCCGGATCACCCTTACGCGCGGTGGGTGTCCACCTACGGCGACGAGGAGTTCCAGGTATCGGCGGCCGCGGCCCGGACCATGGTCGACGCGGCGGCGGAGGTCGCGAGTGAACGGGAACGCGCGGCCATGACGACGGCGTTCACCATCGCCACCCGGTACGAGCTGATGTTCTGGGATACCGCCCTGCATCCGCAGCCTTGGCCCGCTCCGTGAGCGGCCGCCTCCGCCGGGTCCTGGCCACGGCCGCCGCCGCGTTAGTAGGGCTGTCGGCGCTCACCGCCTGCACTGTGGGAACCGGCGACGAAACCATTCGTTTCGCCCTGGACTGGACGCCGAACACCAACCACACCGGGCTGTTCGTGGCACAGCAGCGGGGCTGGTTCGCCGAGGCGGGCCTGGACGTGGAGATCCTGCCGTACAACAACACGGCTGTCGATACGGTCATCGACGCCGGTAACGCCGAATTCGGTATCAGCACCCATAATTCGTCGACCTTCTCCCGGGCGTCCGGCGGGCATACGATCTCGGTGCTCGCGCCGCTGCAACACTGGGCGACCGGGATCGGCGTCGAGGCGGACCGTGCCGATATCAGATCCCCGAAGGACCTGGACGGTAAGACCTATGCCGGCTTCGGTGATCCGGGCGAGGTGGAAGCGCTGCAGCAGGTGATCCGCAACGACGGCGGTACCGGCGAATTCGAATCGGTCACCCTGGGGACCTCGGCGTACGAGGCGGTCTACTCCGGACAAGCGGATTTCACCGTCTCCTACCTCGCCTGGGAGGGGATCGAGGCCGAACACCACGGCACACCCATGAAGTACTTCCGCTACACCGATTACGGTTTCCCCGATGCCTACGCCATCGTGATCGACGCGAACCAGGATTGGCTGACCGCGAATCCGGATCGCGCGGCGAAATTCGTCCGGGCACTGCAACGCGGATACCAGTTCGCCGCCGACGAACCCGCGGCCGCAGCCCAGGACCTGCTCGACGCCAACCCCGGTGCCTTCCCCGACGAATCGCTGGTGTTCGAGAGCCAGCGCATGCTGGCCGAGCAGTTCATGAAAGACCCCGAGGGCCGGGTGGGCACCCAGACCCGCGAGCGCTGGGCGGCGAATTCCGGTTTCCTGTTCGGCAAAGGTTTGCTCACGGGTCCGGACGGCGCACCCTTGGCCGAAGAACCCGACTGGTCGACGTATTTCACCGATGAATATCTCGCCTCTCCGTAGCGCCGCCGCGCCCGGCACTCCACCATCGTCCGCATCATCCGCTTCCAGGTCCTCGGCGATCGGCCGCTTGGTGCCGGCGTTCGTGACGATGGCGGTTCTGGTCGCCTGCTGGCAGGCCTACGTGCAGGTCAGCGGTATCCGTCCGCAACTGCTCCCGTCACCCCTGCGTGTGCTGGAACAGGGGTGGGCGCACCGCGACGACATAGCCGTCCACGCCGCCGCCACCCTGCAGGTGACCGCCACCGGTTTCGCGTTGTCGCTGAGCCTGGCCTGGCTACTGGCCGTGGTGGTCGATTTCTCGCCCTGGCTGCGCCGTGCGTTCGTCCCGCTGTTCGTGGCCTCGCAGACCTTGCCGATCATCGCGATAGCGCCGCTGATGATCATCTGGTTCGGGTTCGGTCTGCTGCCGAAGGTCCTCGTGGTCGCACTGGTCACCTTCTTCCCGATGGCGATCGGCCTGATCGAAGGTTTCGCCGCGGCCGACCGGGAGGCGGGCGCCCTGTTGCGCAGTATGGGTGCTTCACGCGCGCAGATCTTCCGCTATGTGCGCCTGCCCTCGGCGATACCCCGGTTCTTCACGGCGCTGCGGATCGGCATCACCTACGCCGTGGTCGGCGCCGTGTTCGCCGAGTACGTCGGCGCGCGCCGAGGGCTCGGTATCTACATGAGCCTGCAGAAGAATTCGTTCCGTACCGACCTGGTGCTGGCGGCCGTCTTCGTGACAGCGCTCATCAGCATCGCGCTGTATCTGCTGACGTTCGCGGTGGAGCGGATCGTCGCGCCGTGGTCGCGCACCGAGAACAGGAGCCGCCGTGGCTGACCCGCACGGTAACCGGCTCGTCGTCGACTCCCTCGGCAAATCGTTCGCGCTGCCCGGCCGGCGGCCGGGTCACCGGCAGGTTCTGGCCGGTGTGTCGTTCACCGCGCAGCCCGGCGAGTTCGTTTCCGTCATCGGACCGAGTGGGTGCGGTAAGAGCACCCTGTTCAATACGCTGGCCGGGCTGGAAACCCCCGATTCGGGCCGTATCCGCTTCGGTGACGAGACCCGGCCCGCGGCCGCGCACTGCGCCTACATGCCGCAGAAGGACCTGCTCTTTCCGTGGCGAACCGTTCTCGACAACACCATTCTCGGACTCCAGGTGCACGGCGTCGCGAAAGCCGAGGCCCGGCGCCGGGCGCTCGAACTGTTCGATGCCTTCGGACTGTCCGGATTCGAGGACGCCCGCCCGTCCCAGCTGTCCGGCGGTATGCGGCAGCGTGCGGCGCTACTGCGCACCGTCGTCCAGGAACGTGAATTGCTACTCCTGGACGAGCCTTTCGGTGCGCTCGATTCGCTGACCCGCACCGAGATGCAGGGCTGGTTACAGGACGTCTGGCAGCGCTATCGCTGGATGGTGCTGATGATCACCCACGATATCCGCGAGGCGGTGTACCTGTCGGACCGCGTCGTCGTCCTGTCCGCCCGCCCGGCCACGGTACGCCGCGAGGTGCGTGTCGACCTGCCACGACCACGCACCCTGTCCATGATCACAGCGCCGGAGTTCGCCGCATCGGAGCAGGAATTGCTCGATGTACTGACCGCGGAAACGCGTTCATCGCCGGGCCGGATCTCTTCCCGACGAGCGTGACCCGCCTACGCAGGCACGCCCGGCCGGCCCGGTGACCGCTCATTCCGGTAGTGGATGGGCTTCGAAGAAATCCCAGATCAGCTGCGTGGCGTCGATCGAGGTGGTGTTCTTGCCGACGAAGATCTCCGGGAACGGGACCGCGGTGTCTCCGGGCCAGACATGACCGCCGCCCTGGACGGAATACAGCTCGACGTCGGCACCGGCGGGGCAGGGATAGCGTTCGCGGTAGACATCGGGGGCTATCTGCTGCCGCTCCGGTGCCGCGCCGCAACCGTTGCGCCGCGCCCATCCTGCGACGCTCTCCGGAACGCTTGCGGGACCCGGTCCATTGACCGTGGGGCCGTTACGCTCGGTGCCCACGGAGGATCCGGTGCCGTCGGGAGAGGGCAGTAAGCGGGCGTTGGGCCCCGCGCCCCCGGTATAGGCGACGATCGGGTCCGCGGTGCCGTGGAAGGCGATGACCGGCACCGGCCGGGAAGTCTTGCACCAGGCGAAATCCTGTACGCCCGCGACCGGTGCGATGGCGGCTATCCGGTCGGACAGGTGGCAGGCCAGCGACGAGGTCGTGAACGCGCCCATCGACAGCCCGGCGACGAAGATACGCCGGGTGTCGATGCAGTGAGTCGCGCCGATATGGTCGATCAGCCCGGCGAGCCACTGCATATCGGCACTCTGCGGTTCGAAATTCCAGCGCGGCGGGCCGGGCTGGTCGAGTTGGGGGGTGACGGTGATGAATCCCTGTGCGGCCCCGTAGTCGCCGAAACCGCTGGAGGCGTGGGCGATCACGGCCGGCTCCAGATAACCGTGCAGATCGAGAACGACAGGGCGCGGCCCCGGAGCTGCGGGTAAATCCCGGATATAGCTTCCGGCCCGGCCGTCGGCCGCGAAGTGTTCGAGCGTGCGGCCGGGTGCGGCCGGTGCCGCGGTGCAGCCGGGCGATGGGGCGGCGGAAACGTCATCTGCGTTGGCGACGCCTGCGAACAGGGTGAACGGTCCGAGCATTGCGATGGTCGCGGCGGCGATCCCGAGGGAGCGGATCGCGGTGTGCCACCGGGTCGGCCGGGATCGTGCCACCCGGCCCGGCAGACCGGAAACGGTATTCCACTTCACGGAAGTGAGTTTCTCACGGCATCGCTTCGCGGTCCGGGGATTCGGGCGATGGGTGGGACCGGCCTCGAAACGAAACTCGGCCGCAGCCCGGTACGGTGGAACGCCCGGGATCTGCCGCCTGGACATAGGTGGTGCAGTCCGGCGCCGCATGGTCGGCGCCCTCTGTCCGAGGGCCTATTCCACTGCCGCGCGCAGCGTACGGAATTCTGCAGCCAATGCGTCCAGCGTGTAGTGCGCGTTGAGTCCGCTCGGATTCGGCAGTACCCAGACCTCGGTTCCGCCGAACGTATCCGGCTGCCGGCCCACGGTCGTCCGGGGCCGGGCAAATGCCGTGCGATAGGCACCCAGGCCGAGTACCGCGAGGACCCGCGGACGGTACTCGTGCACTCGCTCGGAGAGGTCGCGGCCACCGTCGCGCAATTCCTGCGCGGTCAGCTCCGCGGCCTTCGCCGTCGTGCGGGGTACGACATTCGTGATACCCAGACCCAGCTCGAGTAGTTCGGACTCTTCGTCGGGGCGGAGGAGGCGAGGCGTGAATCCCGAGCGGAAAAGCGCCGGCCAGAAACGGTTACCGGGCCGGGCGAAATGATGACCGGTCGCGCCGGACCACAACCCCGGATTGATACCGCAGAACAACACCCGCAGGCCGGGTGCCAGCACATCGGGAACGGTTGCGCCTTCGGCGGCCGCCAGCTCGGCCGGGGAGGGGCGGTACGCAGCGGAACGTGCCATCAGGACAGTCTGCCGCAACCCTGCGGCCGTTCGAGCAGCGCCACCGGGCAGTACCGGTGTGCTCGCTGCCCGGCCGCGCCGCGCGGGAGATGCGCCGAGAGCACCGATCGGTGCAGTCCGGGCGGCCACCGGCTCAGCCGAGTCCGAGGCTCCGGCCGTCCACCTCCTGCGCCGGCGGCTCCGTAGCTGCCGGGGCCGGAAGTGCAGTATCGGCACCCAGGCCTTTCTCCGCGGCGGCGGTCCGGATCGCGTCCACCACGAGTAGTAGCGCGGCCCGGCGGGCCGAATTGGTGCGGTAGGCCAGGGATACGGTCCGGGTGAGGATGTCACCGAGCGCGATGATGTCCACGCCCGGCGGTCGCAGGGCCAGGCCCAGATCCGAGACCAGCGTCACACCCAGACCCGCCGCGACCATCGCCATCGCGGTCGCCTGCTCCTCTACTTCGTGGTCGATTCGCGGCGCGACTCCGGCCGATTGGAACGCCAGCCGCGCCGCCTGCCCGAAATGGGAGCGGGCCGGGGCGAGGATCCACGGGTGTTCGGCCAGCTCGGCGAGTGTCACACTGGCTCCCGGCACCGCCCCGGACGGGACGGCGGCATGGATCCGCTCGACCGCGATCACCGCGCGTTGCAATCCGCGGTCCCAGGCCATCGGGTAGTTCGAGTAGTCGAGGACGAAGGACAGATCGAGTGCGCCGTCGCGTACCGCCGCGGCGGTTGCTTCCGGGGCGAGTTCCCGCGTCCGCACCCTGATCCCCGGGTGCGTCCGGGCGAGGGAGGTGAGCGCGTCGGGCATCAGACCGGAGGCCACCGACGCCCAAACACCGGCCGTCAGCGTGGCCGATACCGATTCGCCGGCGTCCTCGAGGGCCTGGGTCGCGCGTTCGACCGAGGCCAGGATCTCCTCGGCGTGCTCGGCGAGCAGGACACCGAGATCGGTGAGCTGTACGCGGCGTCCGCGCCGCTCGAACAACCGGGTACCGACATCACGTTCGAGCTGCGCGAGCTGCTGCGATACCGCCGACGCCGTATAGTGCAGCGCCGTCGCGGCCGCCGTAACCGTGCCGCGTCGATGCAGCTCGCGCAACATTCGCAGGCGAGGGATCGACAAGTCCATACGACGAGCCTAAGCGTTGTGCAGCAACGCTGAACACTGCCGTGTACCAACCGTAAATAGACGCGCGAGCAGGTACGACCGCACAGTTATGGGATCGGCACATAGCAGCCGTGGGGACGACGAAGTCCGGACGGAACATTTGCGCGCCGGGGTTGCCGCATGCGGTGGCGACGGCCGAGCACGAAAAGGAGGTGGTTCATCGTGACGGCGATCGACAACCCTATGGGGGGTACCCCGCATATGACCACGCAAACCTTTCCGGACATTCCCGCGGCAACGACCGCCGCGCCACCGGTACGCCGGACCGAACCGTATATGCGTCTGCAGTGGACCGATTCGCTGACGGGCGCGGTCGGCTACCTCGTGGTGCACACCCTGCGCGCGGGCCTGGCCACCGGCGGCACGCGGATGCGGGCCGGCTGCAGCCTGCGCGAGGTCGAGGATCTTGCCCGCGGGATGGCCGATAAGACGGCCACCTTCGATCTGCCGGTCGGCGGGGCGAAGGGCGGTATCGATTTCGACCCGAAGGACCCACAGGCGATCGGTGTCCTCGAGCGGTTCTGCGAGGCCATGCGCCCGTGGCTGGATACGCATTGGGTGACGGCCGAGGACCTGGGTGTTCCGCAGCATCTGATCGACGAGGTCTTCGAGAAACTCGGGCTGGGGCAGAGCTACCATGCCGCGATCAGCCGCGCCGGCGATCCGGCCGCGACCCTGGAGCGGGTCCGCAACGGGCTGAACGCAGCAGTGGAGGGCGGGTTCCTGCTGGGTGATGTGATCGGCGGGTACGGGGTCGCGCACGCCTGCCTCGCCGCCGCGGTCTGGCGCGGCCGGTCGCCCGCCGAGACCACGGTCGCGATCCAGGGGATCGGCACCATGGGCGGTGCCGCCGCCTACTATCTGCACGAAGCCGGTATGAAGGTCACCGTTGTGGCCGATGCCGCCGGCGCGCTGTATTGCGCGGATGGATTGGATATCCCCGCGCTGCTGGATCTGCGCGACGGTTTCGGTGAGGTCGACCGCACCCGGCTGCCCGAAAGTGTCCAACAGCTGCCGCGTGCAGCGGTGCTCTCCGCCGAGGTGGATATCCTCGTTCCGGCGGCGATCTCCTACGCGATCACACCGGACAATTCGTTCGATATCCGGGCCCGCGTCATCGTGGAGGCCGCGAATGCGGCAACCACCCCCGAGGCGGAGGCCATGCTCGCCGCCCGCGGCGTCCCGGTGCTTCCGGATTTCGTCGCGAACGCAGGCGCCGTGGCCTGGGCGTGGTGGCTGCTTCTCGGCGAGGTCGACGACAACCCGGAGAACTCCTTCGACCGGCTGCGCACCACCATGCACAGCAAGGTCGCGCAGCTGCTGGCCGCATGGGCCGAGGAGGGTGTCACGCCGCGCGAGGCCGGCCACCGGCTGGCCGACGAACCGTCCGCCGCATCGGGGCCGGTAGTCATTCCCTGACAAGACCAGCAGTAAGGCCCCGCTGCCCGGCGGTCATGGTGTCCGTGCCGGCCACCGATTGCGAATAGATGATCGCCGCGGTCGAAGACGCCGCGCCCGGCCGCGACGTGAGACTTGTCCTGCCGGGTGGCGATCACCCTGTGCGGTGATCGCCACCCGCCGCGTTCCGCGGCACGCTTTGTGCGCTGTTCTGCCGGAACCTGTCGGTCCCGCGGAGTACGCTCACACGCGCCGGCGTGCGGTGACGACATGGAGGTACGTGATGGACGTACTGCTCGGAATCGGGACGCGTAAGGGATTGTTCCTGGCGCGCAGCAAGAACGGCCGGATGAACTGGGAGGTCGGTGAGCCCCAGTTCGCCGTGGCCGATGTGAAGGCCTTCGCGATCGATACCCGGCGGTCCACGCCGCGTCTGCTCGCGGGTGTACTGGACAGCCATTTCGGCCCCACCATGGTGACCAGCGACGACTTCGGTGCCACCTGGAGCGAGCCGGACGACGCGCCGCTGGCCTTCCCGGAGGACACCGGTGCGGCACTACAGGGCGTCTGGCAGATCGCGCCCGCCACCGCGGCGGAACCGGATGTGGTGTACGCGGGCGCCGAACCGGCCGCGCTGTTCCGCTCCACCGACGGCGGCCGGACGTTCGAGCTCGTCCGCGGCCTGTGGGAGCATCCGCACCGGCCGGAGTGGATGCCGGGCGGCGGCGGTCTGGCGTTGCATACGATCCTGCCGCATCCGGCCGATACCGAGCGGATGGCGGTCGCCATCTCCACCGGAGGCGTCTATCGGACCACCGACGGCGGATCGTCGTGGAAGCCTGCGAACAAAGGTGTCACCGCCGATTTCATGCCGGGTGAACTGCCCGAATGGGGGCAGTGCGTGCACAAGGTCGCATTGGACGCGGATACGCCGAACACCATGTACCTGCAGAACCACGGCGGTGTTTTCCGCAGCACCGACGAGGGGGCGAGCTGGCAATCGATCGACGGTGGGTTACCCGAATCCAATTTCGGGTTCCCGATCGTCGCGCACCCCCGGCGCTCCGGGGTGATCTACACCTTCCCGCTGGTCGCGGATATGGAGCGGTTCCGTTTCCCGCCGGACGCGCGTTGCGCGGTGTATCGCAGCGAAAACGGCGGCGATACCTGGTCCGCCCAGACCGACGGGCTCCCGCAGGGCCCGTTCTGGGCGGCGGTCATGCGCGATGCCATGTGCGCCGACGACGCCGACCCGGCGGGTATCTACTTCGGCACCCGCAACGGCGAGGTCTACTGCAGTGCCGACGAGGGCGATCACTGGCAACTCGTCGCCGACAAACTTCCGGACGTACTGTGCGTACGTGCCGCGGTCGTCGGATAACGCCGTGGCCCGCGTCCGCCTGCCGTCCATGCTGCGTACCTACGTCGACGGCGAAAAGGAGATCGACGTCGACGGGGCGACGCTCCGCAGCGTTCTGGACGCCGTGCGCGAGCGGTCGCCGGGGCTGGAACGCCGGCTTCGCGACGAGAGCGGTCAGCTGCGCCGCTACGTGAACTTCTATGTCGGCGACGATGAATGCCGCACGCTCGAGGGGCAGGACACACCGGTCGATGCCGGAACCGAGATCATGATCATTCCATCGGTCGCCGGCGGGTGAATGCGGCCGAAGGCGCGCGGCCTCACTCACTTGCGGGGATGCGCCCGACTCGTCGGGGTGCGATGAGCGGATGCAGTGGGCCGGTGAGATCACCACACCCGCAGTAGTTCTCGGACATCCTGCCGACGTGTACGAGTAGGAGGAGCAATGCGTATCGGCGTGCCGAGGGAACTCAAGGATCACGAGTACCGAGTCGCCATCACCCCTATCGGCGTACACGAGCTGACGAGCCAGGGGCATCAGGTCGATATCGAAAAAGACGCCGGGCTCGGCTCCTCCATCACCGACGACGAATACGCCGCCGCCGGCGCGCGGATCGTCGACCGCGCCGAAGATGTCTGGGGCCAGGCCGATCTGGTGCTCAAGGTGAAGGAGCCGATCGCGGCCGAGTACCCGCTGCTGCGCGAGGGCCTGGTGCTGTTCACCTACCTGCACCTCGCCGCCGACAGGCCGCTCACCGACGCACTCCTCGGCCGAGGTGTCACCGCCATCGCCTACGAAACTGTTCAGCTGCCGTCCGGTGTCCTGCCGCTGCTCTACCCGATGTCGGAGGTCGCGGGCTGTCTGGCACCCCAGGTCGGCGCCCACTCGCTGCTGAAGGCGCAACGCGGGCGCGGGGTGCTGATGGGCGGGGTCGGCGGTGTGGCCAACGCCCGGGTGGTGATCCTCGGCGCGGGGGTCGCCGGTCAGAACGCCGCCAATATCGCCCTGGGAATGGGCGCCGATGTCACGCTGCTCGATACCGACCTCGACAAGCTCCGGATGTCGTTCTGGCGCTACCACAACCGGGTGCACGGGCTCGCATCCTCCCGCCTGGCCATCGAACAGCAGGTCGAGCAGGCGGATCTGGTGATCGGCGCGGTGCTGATTCCGGGAGCGTCGGCGCCCAAACTCGTCGGCAACGATCTGGTCGCGCGGATGAAACCTGGCTCCGTACTCGTCGATATCGCCATCGACCAGGGTGGCTGCTTCGAGGATTCGCGACCGACCACACATTCCGAGCCCACTTTCCCGGTACATGATTCGACCTTCTACTGCGTGGCGAATATGCCCGGCGCCGTACCGAACACCTCGACCTACGCCCTCACCAACTCGACCCTGCCCTACGTGGTCGCCCTCGCGAACAAAGGCTGGCGCGCAGCCCTGCGCGACGATCCGGTGCTCGCCAAAGGTCTCAACACCTGTGCCGGCGGCATCACCAACGAGCCGGTGGCCGAGGCGCATCGACTCACGTCCGTCGCGCTTTCCGATGTTCTCGACCGGTAGAGGCGGTTTGCCGGAAATGGTCGCGGCCCGGCGGGCACGCCGCGACGCCCGGCAGGTACGGACCGGCGCGGCGCAGCATCGCTTCGGCGGGTAGGAGTCCACCGCTCTCGGGCTGTCGTTCGGACAACAGCGTGCCGGCCTGCGAAACTGGAGCGAATACGTACGCCGGATATCGCCGCGTACCGTGCTGTCTGCGTCGCCGGTTCGTGGTGCAGGAGCCGGCGGACCCGAGTGAAGTGAGGTGTTCGCCAGATGCCCGCGCCCCGATGGATCGCTCGCGCAAACAAGGCCGGTCTGAACCGGATCACGAAATTCATCGCACCGTGGGCGCCGGGCTGGGCGGTGGTCGTCCATCGCGGACGCCGTTCCGGCCGGATATTCCGGACCCCGCTGTGGGCCTTCCGCCGCGGCGACGGATTTGTGATCGCCTTGACCTACGGCGCCGAATCCGACTGGGTGCGCAATGTTCTCGCCGCCGGTGGTTGCGAACTCGAATCACGACGCCGGCGCTACGCGGTCGGCTCGCCGCGTGTCTACCGGGACGAGTCCGCCGCCGATATGCCGCCGTTCATCCGGTTCATGCTGCGCCGGGTGATCAAGGCGCCGGAATTCCTCCGGGTCGAAGTGATTGCCGAGCGGGGCACCTCGAGGTAGGTAGCCGCCGACCCAGGGCTCGTCCTGATGCTTTCGTCGGTGGAAGGGCCGTGGAGGGCGACTGTTTCCGCGGTGCGGGCAGGGCGGTCAGCTGCCGGAGGTAGGCGGGTACGGTCGCGGGGAGAACCGGATCCGGCATCCCGATGCCGGTGCACAGACGAGCGAGGTGGACCGTAGTGCTGTCGACGCCCTGGTCGCGGGAGATGGGTTTGCGCGCACCGATAGTCAACGCCCCGATGGGGGGTGTGGCCGGTGGCCGGTTGGCGGCAGCAGTGACCGCCGCCGGTGGGCTCGGGATGATCGGGATGGGAAGTGCGGGATCGGTCGACCGGTTGACCGATGAACTGGAATTGCTCGGTGCCGTGCCCGGTCCGTTCGGCATCGGCCTGGTCGACTGGGTGCTGGCCCGGGAACCGGGTCTGCTCGATACCGCTCTCGCCGCGCGGCCGACGGTGATCTCGGTCGGCTTCACCGACGATTTCACCTGGGTGCGGCGGCTGCACCGGCACGGTGTCCGGGCGGTGACCCAGGTCTACGACGCGGAACAGGCCCGCCGCGCCGCCGATGCCGGAGTGGATGTGCTCGTCGCCCGCGGCGCCGAAGGCGGCGGTCACGGGGAGCCACTGCTGGGTACCTTGCCGTTGCTCGATACCGTGCTCGATGCGGTGGAGGTTCCGGTGCTGGCGGCCGGCGGGATCTCGTCCGGCCGGACCCTGGCCGCGGTGCTGGCGGCCGGTGCCGCGGGAGCGTGGCTCGGGACAAGGCTGTCGGCGTGCACCGAGGCGCTCACCCCGGACCGAGCGCGTGCGGCGCTGATTCGTGCGGCGGCCACCGATACCGTCACCACGCGCGTTTTCGATATCGGCCAGCAGCTGCCCTGGCCGGCGCGTTTCCCCTCGCGGGTCCTGCGCAACGATTTCACCGAGCGGTGGGAGCGCAGCGAGGACGACCTGGCCGGGAACCCGGCGGCCCGCGATGAGCTGGCCGCGGCGATGTCGGCCGACGATCCCGTGGTGGCCCCGGTCGATGCGGGACAAGGTGTGGGGATGGTGACCGAAAGCGTGCCGGTGGGCCGGGTGATCGACGAATTGTGTTCGACCGCGCAGCATGCGCTGGGCAGCTTGTCCGCCCACTGAACCACTGTGGGAGCCGGTTCAGCCACCGGGAATGCGTGATCGAGATCCGCGAAGGCCCGATCCGGAACCCGCGGATTCTCACCTTGCGGGGATGCGCCGCTGCCCAACCCTGCGCTTTGGCCTGAGCCGAACCACCACGGCAGCCGTGGCCCGGGGCGATGCGGCGTCGCCGGCTACCGGTTCTCACCGGTCGGGCCGAATCCGGGGCGCGATCAGCAGGTCACGAATACATCGGCGGCCGACTCGAACGACACGTGGACGTGGTCGTAGTGATTCTGGGTCGGGCTACCGCGGTCTTCCATATACGACCAACCGCTGCCGTCGTTGTACTGCTGCTGCCAGATCACGTAGGACACGCCGAAACGCTCTTTGTTGGCGAGAACGAAATCGGCGATGGCGTCGCCGTTCGCGGGATCGGTGGTCATGAAATCGAGGGCCAGGCCCGCGCCGTGCTCGCCGTCGTAGCGGCCGTTGGCTCCGCCGATATCGGTGATCCCGAAGGTTTGGCCGATCAGATTGCCCACCTGCGCCACATGCGGTTGTGTTCCGGCGAGTTCGGTGGAACACGCGATCGGGGGAGGTGGTGGCGGCGCGAAGCGCTTCAGGTACCTGGCCGGTTCTCGGGGCTTGTCGACTGCCGCGACGGCCTCGGCCGACGGCGGCGCCGGAGCGGGTGGGGTTTCCGACGCGGCGCCCATACCGGCCGCGGGTGCTGCCTGCGTATCCGCCGCCACCGCGGTGGTTTGCGGGCTCGGGGCGGGGCGGGCCATTACCGACAGCGCGATGACGGCCGTTGCCGCGACCGTACTCCCGGCCAGCGGGGCGATCTTCCGGGCTCGGGCCGGTTTGCGATGTTGACCAGGCATGATGATGACTACTCGTAACGCTCGGAGACAAGATCACTGTTAGATTACGAAAGGGTCGCGGCAAAGTCACGGCAACGTGCTGGCGTACTCGAGTCATCGCCCGGACTTACGTCGTGAAGGCACAGGCGGGCGCGCCGTCCGGCCCAGACGGGTGAATCGTGTGCAGTTGTCCAGCGGACCGGCCGTCCATGGCTACCAACCTGCCGGGCCGGTTTCCCGGGCGGTGGCAGTCGGCTCGAATTCGGCAGTGCATGTCTGTCGGGAGCCGCAATGAGAATTCCGGCCCCACCCCCGCCGCTACGAGGAGACAATCATCGGACCGCCGGAAGGTCCGCGGATTCGTCTCGCGGGCGTGTGCACGATCCGTAGGAGGACCATGTTCGTCCCGTTCAGTGTCGCCGATTTCCTCGACCGTGCCGAAACCGTGTACGGCGACCGCGTCGGTGTGGTCGACGAACCCACGCAGCCGGCGCCCGGCCAGGGCTCGCTGACCTACGCCGAGGTCGCCGGACTCGCCCGCAGGCAGGCCGCCCGGCTCGACGAACTCGGTATCGGAGCCGGCGAACGGGTCGCGATCGTCAGCCATAATTCGAGCCGATTGCTGACCTCGTTCTTCGGTGTCAGCGGGTGGGGCCGGGTGCTGGTGCCGATCAACTTCCGCCTGCGTCCGGACGAGGTGCGCTACATCGTCCAGGATTCCGGTGCCCGCGTCCTGTACGTGGACCCCGAGCTCGCGGACCCACTGGCCGGGCTCGAATGCGAACACACCTTTGTGCTGGGTTCCGACAGCGATCTCTACGCGCCCCCGGGGTCGGTCCCGCGGACGTGGGAACCCGACGAATCCGCCACCGCCGCCATCAACTACACCTCCGGCACCACCGCGCGCCCGAAGGGTGTGCAGATCACCCACCGCAATATCTGGGTCAACGCCGTCACCTTCGGACTGCACGCCACGATCAGCGACCGCGACGTCTACCTGCACACCCTGCCGATGTTCCACGCCAACGGCTGGGGTCAGCCGTTCGCGATGACCGGTGTCGGCGCCCGGCATATCGTCCTGCGCAAAATCGACGGCGCCGAGATCCTGCGACGGGTCCGCGATCACGGCGTCACGGTGATGTGCGCGGCCCCCGCAGTCGCGGCCGCCGTCCTCGACGCCGCACAAACCTGGGAGGGCGAGATCCCCGGCCGGAACCGGGTGCGGATCATCATGGCCGGTGCCCCGCCGCCGACGAAAACGGTTGCTCGCGTCGAACAGGAACTCGGCTGGGAGTTCATCCAGATATACGGCCTCACCGAAACCTCTCCGCTGCTCACCGTCAACCGTGCCCGGGCGGAATGGGACGATCTCGATCCCGAAGCCAAGGCGGCGAAGCTGACCCGCGCCGGCGCCCCGGCGCTCGGTGTCCGGCTGCGGATCGAGGAATCGGAAGAAGGTGCGGGCGAGGTGCTGGCGCGGTCGAATGTGGTGATGGACGGCTACTGGGGACGACCGGAGGAAAGCGCGGCGGTGCTGGACGGCGGCTGGTTCCGCACCGGCGACGGCGGTGAGATCGGCGAGGACGGCTATCTGACCATCGCCGATCGCAAGAAGGATGTGATCATCACCGGCGGTGAGAACGTCTCCTCGATCGAGGTCGAGGACTGCCTGTTCTCCCATCCCGCCGTCGCGGAGGTGGCGGTGATCGCGGTGCCCAGCGAGAAATGGGGCGAGACGATCAAAGCACTGGTCGTGCTCGACCCCGGCGCGGCACCGGACAGCGCGACCGAATCGGATCTGATCGCCTGGTGCAAAGAGCGGCTGGCCGGCTACAAGGCACCGACCTCGGTCGAGTTCCGGGACGAACTGGCTCGCACCGCGACCGGCAAACTGCAGAAATTCAAACTGCGCGAGCCGTATTGGAGTGGCCGGGACCGCCAGGTCAGCTGATGCCCCGGAATCCCGGCGGGTCAGCGGCGGTGCGCGACGACCAGGCTCTGGCGTGCCGCATGGGCGAATCGGTCCATCGGGCCGTCGCCGGGTGGCGGTAGGTCACGGCGGTAGGAGTGGGCGCGCTCGTAGGTGTCGTACGCTCGCGCGTCCCAGCCGTGCCGGTGCAGCCACGGTTCGGCCGCGTCCGCTACTCCGCCGTTGTGCCACAGTGCGGTCATCTCGGTCCGGGCGTCACCGGTGAGTGCCTGCCCCAGCAGTCTGACCGCCTCCGCGCTCACGAATTCGAGCGCCAATCGACTGCCCGCGGTGGATCGGCCGCCGACGGTCGCGAGCAGCCGATCGTTCTGCGCGTGGTCCAGGTAGGGGAGCAGACCTTCGATCAACCACGCCGACGGTGCCGCCGGATCGAATCCCGCCTCGATCAGCGCGTGCGCCCAGTCCTCACGCAGATCGGTCGCGACCGGTATCCGACGGCACGACGGCCGCGCCCCGCGGTCGTCCAGGACACGCTGTTTGAAGGCGAGCACGGCCGGACTGTCCAGCTCGTACACCGTGACTTCCGCGGGCAGGTCGAGCCGGAACGCGCGGGTGTCGAGCCCGGCCGCGACGATCACGACCTGCCGTAATTCCCGGGTGGCGTCGACGAGGTAATCGTCGAAGAACCGAGTGCGGATGGACGCATAACCGCCGAACGAACCCGCTTCCGGCGCATCGGAATCGGGCGGGCCGGTCACGCCCGGCATCTCGAATCCGCTCGCCGCCACGAAATCGGCCGCGTACGGATCGGTGAACAGGCGGTCCGCCCGCTCGGACTCGGCGGCGCGAGCCGCGGCGACGATCAATGCGGTGCGCCCGACTCCGGTGGGCGAATCACCAGGGGAATTGCCGGCGGGCTCCGAGGCATCGGTGGTCACCGGGTGAGCCTAGGATCTCCCCGCCCCGCCGAAGGGTAGGGCGCGGCGCGGTATACCGGTCCGAGACGTCCGGTCCGCGTTCGCGGCGGCCTGGCAAGAATTCGGCCGTGCCGACGGGCCGGCGCCGACTGCGCCCGGCCGCCCCTGATCCCTCGTCGCCCATGCGTTGTACAGTTCGGTGCATCCGCTGCGACCTTGGCCAGGCCATTCGGTCAGGGTGTCAGTGAGTCCGTCCGCTCCATCCGGTCGGCCGCGTCGAGTGGGATCGGCTCGAACATTGCGGGTTCGTCCTCGGGGAACAGTGCCGTCGGGCCATAGACCCAGTCGGTGAACGAGTAGTCGTCGATCTCCCGCGCCCGCAGCAGCACGTTCCGTTGTACGCGTTTGCGGCCGTCGAGATGCCACAGCTCGCCCCAGACCCGGGCCGTCAGCACCACCCGGCGGCAGTGTTCCGGGCGCACCGCCTCGTACGCGGCGAGCGCACCGGTCCAGTCGACGCCGCCGTCGGCACCGCGGAGCCGTTTCGCGTGTTCGGCGAGTACCCAGCCGTCCTCGATCGCCATGATCGCGCCCTGGGCCATGTACTGCAGTGGGGGATGCGCCGCGTCGCCGAGCAGTGCGATGCGGCCGTCCACCCAGGTGCCGATCGGGTCGCGGTCGTACATACGCCACCATTTGTCCCGCCACATATGGGGGAGCCGCTGCTGGACGAAATCGCAGGTCTCGGTGAACGCGGTATCGAGTTCGGCGGGAGTTCCCCAGGCCTCGAGCCCGGCCCGCGCCCTGGGCGATTCGAATACCGCGACCTGGTTGAGCAGATCGCCGCCGCGCAGGCCGTAATGGACGAAATGGCAGCGCGGGCCGACATAGACGGCCACCTCGGAGAGGTCGACCGGCTGATCGACCTCGGCGATCGGCACCGTGCCGCGATAGGCGACATACGCGGAGGACACCGGTTCGTCGTCGACGAACAGTTTCCGGGCGACCGAGTGCAGTCCGTCGGCGGCCAGCACGACCGCTGCCTCGTGCACGGTCCCCGTATCGGTTGTCGCGGCGGCCTTACCGGAATCCTGCGTGTAGGACACCACTCGCTGCTCGGTGAGCAGTTCGACGCCGGTGTCCCGGCACGCGTCGAGGAACAGGGCGTGCAGATCGCTGCGATGGATGACCAGGTATGGGAAGCCGTATTTCCGTTCGAGATCGCGCAGGTCGAGCGCGGTCAGCTCGCTCCCGTCGACCGCGTCGCGCATCACCATCCGGTCCGGAACCACGCCGCGGGCCTTCGCCGCATCGAGCAGACCGTAGTCGTCGAGGATCCGGGTGCAGTTGGGCGCGAGCTGAATACCCGCGCCGACCTCGCCGAATTCCTTCGACCGCTCGAGGACCCGCACCCGCAGGCCGAGCCGGGACAAGGCGAAAGCGGTACTCAGACCGCCGATTCCGCCGCCGACGATGACGACGTCCGGGGCACTCATAGTGCAGCCCTCCTCTACAGCCAGGGGCCGAGGTCGGCGACGTCGGCGAGCGAATGGGGACGACCGGCGAGATAGGCGGCGACCTCCGGCAGCGGCCCGCCGGGTACCTCATCGAGACCGCGTTTGGTCCGGATATCGGCGACCAGTGCGTTCAGGAAATCATCGGGAAGATCCGCGAAGGTGGTGCCCGTGCCGAGGTCGACGGCATGGACACACACCTCGCGCGCCCGCAGCCACGGGATCTCCGTGGCCGGGACGGTCCGGCCCTGGGCAGTGACGATTTCGGTGCACCACTGCTCGCCGGTCAGGGCGGCCATGGCGGCGCCCAGCTCGTGTACCGACGCCTCCAGCCACGTCACCAGTTCGGTGGCGGGGCGTTGTGCGCCGGATTCGATATCGGCATTGCGCTGCTTCGCCGAGGCATACATGGGGGTGCGCTCACCGGTCCGCGCCCAGCGCACGAGATTGCCGAGGGCGTCCGCGTTGGCGGCCACATGCGCCACGACATGCTTGCGGGTCCAGCCGGGCAGCAGGCTCGGCTGCGCTGTCTGCTGTTCGTCCAGTCGCGCGACTTGCGCCGTGAACAGCGCCGTTCCGTGCGCGACCCACCGCAGCGAATCGACGTGCGTCCGTGCGCTCACGACGCTTTCACGACCTGATTGGTGCACGCCCCGAGGCCCGTGATCCGCGTGACGACGGTTTCGCCGCCGACGAGGTAGATCTTGGGGTCGCGGGCATGGCCGACCCCGGCCGGAGTGCCGGTGCCGATCATATCGCCGGGGTTGAGCCGGATAACGGTCGAAACGTATTGCACGAGGTGCACCGGATCGAACAGCAGCGTACCCGTATCGTCACGCTGCATGACCTCGCCGTCGACGAGTGTCTCGACCTGGAGCGCCGGCCGGACTCCACCGACCTCGTCGGGAGTCACGACATACGGGCCGACCGGGGTGGAGGAGTCCCAGATCTTGCCCTGCGTCCATTCGATCGTTCGGAACTGCCAGTCCCGCACCGAAATATCGTTCATTACGGTGAAGCCCGCGATGGCGGCGGCGGCCTGTTCCTCGGTGGCCCGGCGAACCGGTTCACCGATCACGACCACCAGCTCGACCTCCCAGTCGAATGCCTCGGTTTCGCCGGGTTTCACGATCGGATCGTTCGGCCCGATGAGGCTGTCGGCGAACTTCGGGAAAAGGGTCGGGTAGCTGGGCAGTTCGCGACCCATCTCCTTGATGTGGTTGGTGTAGTTGTGCCCGACGCAGATCACCTTCGACGGGTTCGGTACCACCGGGGCCAGATCGGCGCCTTCGGCCGGCCAGGTCGCGCCGGTGGCGTTCGCGGCGATCGTGGCCCAATCGTCCTGGGCGAGCAGGGCACCGACGTCGGGGTAGCCGAGGTCGACGAGGGTGTCACCGTCGAGACGGACCGCGCGGGTGCCGCCGTCGACGCGGAGGGTGGCGAGTTTCATCGGATGATCTCCTGACGGTTGAGCTGGAGGGCCTCGAACACAGGGGTGTCCGAGAAACGGAAGAGGTCGAGCGCACCGGAATCGGAATCGGTGCCACCGGCTTCGGATAGGGCGGAGAAGGGTTCCCAGGACGGGACGACGAACAGATCGCCGCGGGTGACCGACCAGGACTTCTCGCCCACGGTCACCGTGCCGGAACCGTCGAACACCTGGTAGACCGCGGATCCGGTCTCGCGGACCGGGGCGGTTTCCGTGCCGCGGGCGATCCGGTGGAACTCCGCGCGGATCGTGGGCAGAACATCGGTCCCGTTGTGCGGGTTGGAGAACCGCACCGCGGCGTGCCCGGGTTCGACGGTGCCGCCGTAGCCTTCCTTCTCCAGTAGCAGTTGATCGTTCAGTGCGGCATCGGTGTGCTCCCACTTGTAGGCCAGCAGCGGTGATCCCGGCGCCACCTCACCCACCGACAACGGCCGTAACCCCGGATGTCCCCACAGCCGCTCCGACCGTGACCGCTCCGGCGTGACTCGCTCCGCCGCGCTGATCTCTTCCCGCCCGAACTGGAAGAACTGCGATTCCACGACGTACTGGAACGGAATATCGAGGCCGTCGATCCAGGCCATCGGCTCCGACGTCGCATTGTGGTGCGCATGCCAATTCCAGCCGGCCTGCGGCAGGAAATCCCCGCGCCGCATCGGTACCGCGTCACCGTTCGAGACATCCCCGCTGCCACCGACCACGGTCCACACACCCGACCCCTCGACCACGAACCGGAAGGCGTGCTGGGTGTGTCGGTGCTCGGGCGCGTCCTCACCCGGCATCAGGTACTGGATCGCCGCCCACAGCGTCGGGGTCGCGAACGGCCGGCCGTCGAGTGCCGGGTTCGCCAACGCGATCGCCCGCCGTTCCCCGCCGCGGCCGACGGGCACGATATCGCCGGCCTTCGCCGCCAGGCGGAGCAGATTCTCCCACCGCCAGACATGGGGGACCGCCCGCGAACCGGGATGCGCCGGCATGAGATCGCCGATCTCGGTCCACAGCGGAACCAGCAGCTCCTGCTCGAACCCGCGATACAGCTCTTCGAGGGCAGGGGTCACATCCGGCTGATTCGGCGCGGCCACCGCCCGCAGCCGGACGGGAGTGTCAGTCGTGCTCATATCGCCTACAGTGGCGTGCGACGAGTCAGCAGAACATCAAATTCTGGAGAGCAGAACGAGCGGATGGGTAACACGGAACCGAAGAATCCGCCGGCGTACGTCGTGACCAGCGCCGACCACGCGTTGCGGGCTGCGGTGATGCTGCAACTCGAAGGTGGGTTGACGGTCAGTCAGGTCGCGGAACGTCTCGGGGTGGCGCGGTCGACGGCGCACCGGCTGCTGCAGACGCTGGTGTACCGGGACTTCGCCGTGCAGGACGAGCAGCGGAGATACCACCCGGGTCCGGTGCTCGAACTCGCCGCCCATTCGCAGTCGCACACCTCGCGATTGCGGGCCGTCGCGCTACCGCATCTGCAGCGGCTCGTCGACCTGGTGGGGGAGTCGGCGAACCTGACGATCCGCACCGGGGATACCACGCGATTCATCGCCAGCGTGGAATGCCGGCAGGCGCTGCGCGTGGGTTCCCGGGAAGGGATGGTGTTTCCCGCACACCGCACCACCGCGGGCCTGGTGCTGCTCGCGGATCTCGCGCCGGGCGAGGTGGAAGAACTCTACGACGAGCAAAGGTTCGCGCAGCGGGCAGACGAACGGCCGGACCTCCCGAGCCTGCGCGCCCAGCTGGGCCGGGTGCGCCGCGCAGGCTTCGCCCTCAACAACGGGCTGTCCGAGCGTGGTGTGGTCGCGGTGGGAGTTCCGGTGCGGGACGCGGCCGGTGTCGCGGTGGCGGGTCTGTCCGTCTCGATGCCCTCGGTCCGTTACGACCGGAATCGGCTGGCGACCCTCGTCGCCACCCTCCACCGCGCCGCCGGCGCGATCGAAGCCGACCGAACCGGCGACTGACGGCCGCCGCCTTACGGGTTTCGATCCGGCGAGATCCCGGTATCGCGGCCCTGGACCGGATCGCTACCACCATTGCCGCCCCCGCGGCAGGTCGGGATCACCGGCTGCACGAATTCGATATCTTCGGCCATGAGCGAATCGAGGGCCCGGCTGCCGACGTGCTCACCGGTCAGTAGCCGGGCTCGGGACCCCGGGGTAGTGGACAGACCGGATCTGCGACATGATCCGGTCCACGAGCTGGTCGAGACGGTGCTGGTGTGTGCCGGCCCAGTAGATGGGGTCGCAGCCGGTACACTGCCGGAAGGTGTGGTGCTCGCTGCGGGTGCGCGGTGGGAGCCGGTCGATGATATCGGCCTTCGCGACGTCCACCAGGTGTGCGCCGCAGCGCAGGCATCGGGTGAGCGGGGCCAGCCGGCGGGACAGATCGAGGCGGTCGATGACCTCCACGGTCTGTTCGACCGGGAGATCGGCACGAACGAAGAGCCCGTGAGTGACGATCCGGCGGGCAAGCAGGCCGCGGTCCCGGGTGAGCAGGATGCGATGGTCGTCCGCGGAGATTTCGGCCAGGTAGGCGTCGCCGGCGTCGAATTCGCAGCGGACGTCGAGACCCATCAGGCGCAGCAGTCGCGCGGCGCCACCGAGATTGACGTCGGCGAGCAACCGCGGTTCGCGCAGCGGCGCGGGGCGCACCCGGGTGAGCGGGGCGATATCGAGGCTTTCGAACACGGGGTAGACGGCGAGCCGGTCGCCCGGGCGCGGGCGGTGCCCGAAATCGACGGATTCGCCGTTCACCAGCAGCAGATCGACCTCGGTGTGCGGGATACCCGCTGCCTCGACAACATCCTTCACGGTCTGATGCGACCGGACCGGCCGCCGCAGTACCGAGAAGCGGGATCGAGGGGGCAGGAAATCGTTCAGTTCGGCGTAGACGCGAACTTCCAGGCTGCCGTGCCCGTCGGTGCTCGCCTCGGCGGGAGTGTGCATGATCTGCCCCGTATCGGTGTCGAGTCCACTCGAAACCCTGCGCAACCTCGCAGTTTACTCTCGTCTGTCGAGCTGCCGGTCGCGGTCGCCAACCGCCGCCGTCGCGCCAGTGCCGCCGGCACGGGGACCGGATCACGGTGCCCTGCGGCTGTCGGCGTGGCCGCTGATCAGCGGAGTTCGTCTTCCGCGGCGGCGAGCGCGGCGAACTCCTCGTCGGGCGATCCGGCGACCAGCCGCTTCCGGCTGTACAGGCCGAAGTAGAGCATGAACAGCGCAAATACGATAAGGCAGCCGAAGGCTGCGGTGGAATCCACCAGGAAGGTCGCGATCACCGACAGCACGGCGATCACCAGCGCGACGCCTGCGGTGACGAGGCCGCCGGGGGCCCGGTACGGCCGTTCCATACCCGGTTCCCGAATCCTGAGCACGATATGACTGACCATCATCAGCACATAGCTCGTGGCCGCGCCGAACACGGCCATATTGAGCAGTGTCGCACCGTTACCGAAGATCGACAGCACGAAACCGATGACACCCGGCACGACCAATGCCGCCGCGGGAACCTTGCGCCGGTTGGTGATCGACAGCGCACGCGGCAGATACCCTGCGCGCGACAGTGCGAAGAGCTGCCGTGAATAGGCGTAGATGATGGAGAAGAAACTGGCCACCAGACCGGCCAGGCCGATGTAGTTCACCACGGTTGCCGCGGTACCCGACCCGAGCGCTTCGACCAGCGGATTGCCGGACGACTGCATCGCCGCCGCACCACCGGCGCCCGGTACGAGGACCAGCACCACCGCCCCGGTCGCGACCAGGACCGTCATGGCCGCAATAATTCCCCGTGGCACATTGCGCGCGGGATCCCGTGCTTCCTCCGCGGCGAGCGGGACCCCCTCGACGGCGAGGAAGAACCAGATGGCGAAGGGCAGCGCCGACCAGATTCCGAGGTAGCCGAACGGCAGGAACTCGCTTGCGCCCGCCGCATCCGGATCGGGCGCGATATCGGTCAGGTTCGACCAGGAGAAGCTGCCGATACTCGCGACCGCGAAGATCAC
Source organism: Nocardia carnea (assembly GCF_029868325.1). Taxonomy (GTDB): domain Bacteria; phylum Actinomycetota; class Actinomycetes; order Mycobacteriales; family Mycobacteriaceae; genus Nocardia; species Nocardia carnea_C. The sequence continues at coordinate 8,126 of NZ_JARWNW010000247.1, read as the reverse complement.
GAGACCGACCAGGGCGATCGCGGTGATGACGAACATGACTTTCAGCGCCTCACCGACACCGGCCAGATGGATGCCGACGAAGAGCGCGTAGACGGCGAGATAGACCCACCATCCGTCGACAATGCCGAACAATCCCAGGGATTCGACATACGCGCCGATGAACGTGGCGATCGCGGCGGGCGCGATCGAGTACTCGATCAGCACCGCCGTTCCGGTCGCGAACCCGCCCCACGGACCCAGGGCCCGGCGAGCGAAGGTATAACCGCCACCCGCGGTCGGCAGCGCGGCCGACATCTCCGCCATACTCAGCACCATCGCGCCGTACATGGCGGCGATCACGACCGTGGCAACGGCCAGGCCCCCGAACCCGCCCTCGGCCAACCCGAAATTCCATCCCGAGTAGTCCCCGCTGACCACATATCCGACGCCGAGCCCTGCCAGCAGCACCCACCCCGCTGTCCCGGCCCGCAACGTCCTCTTCCCGAGGTATTCGTGGTCGACCCCGGATCCGGGCTCGCCGGGTTTGGTGAGGCTCATGGCATTTCTCCCCTGAACGATGCTGCCCGTCCGGATTTCATCTCGGTTGGGTGAACACGACACCTGGACAGCGTGAGAGTAATGATCCGGTATTTCCCCACGCTTGCGTGCGTGTTTCGGACACTCGCGTTTTCGACGCCTCGTGATTTCGACCGGCTCGGCGTAGCAACGGATCCCGTACATCGTGTCCGATCACCCTGCTGCGCGCCTGATCCCCGCGCGGGCCGGTCGCCCGGAGGCTCGCCACTTCGGCAACTACGCTTACGGTCGCCGCCGGAGTGGCGACCGTGGCCGCTCCGCACCCGACCTGCGAATGGAGTGCCATGGACCCGAGCGCAAGCACTGCGCGGACCATCGTGTCCAGCGAACCGGGTTCTTTCGCATGGAGTGTGCTCACCCACCGGCATCCCGCCATCATCGAGCAGGTCGGCGACGCGCATCCCTACCCGCCCGGCATCCGGCGCCGCCTCGACGCGCTGCGCGAACACATCACGGGAACCGTGCAGCCGTTGCCCGACGGCAGTGCCGGTAAATCGCGATGGGACCGGTGGGGGAGCGAAATGTACGGGCAGCGATGGCTCGACGTCCCGTTCCTCTGGGCCGAAAGCTACTTTTATCACCTGCTGCTGGATGCGGTCGACTACTTCGGGCCCGGCCCGTGGCGGGGTATCGACCCGTTCACCCGTAAGCGGTCCGAACTCGGGGACCCTGCGCTCGATACCGAGCTGTCGGCGGCGGCCGGGACCCGTTCATCGCGGGAGCATCTGATCGCGCTTCTGCACGCCGCGCTGTGGGGGAACAGGGCGGACCTCGGGTTCCGGCTATCGGGTTCCCCGGCGACCGACCACGACGCACCCGGCAGAATTCTCGACGACCAATCCACCCAGGTGGCCGACTACCTCGAGGCCCACTCCACGGGAACCCTCTGCCTGATAGCCGACAACGCCGGCCGAGAACTGATCCCCGACCTGTTCCTCATCGATCATCTGCTGGGACTGCACTCCGGCCTCACCATCGACCTGCACCTCAAACCGCGGCCCTACTACGTCTCGGACGCCACCACCGCCGACTTGCTGGCGACTCTCGAGCGTCTCGCGAGCATCCCCGGGACGGCGCGCGCGACCGCCGCCCGGCTGGAATCCGCACTCAGGACGGGCCGCCTGCGGGCCCGGGCGCACGAGTTCTACTGCGCGCCCCTGTCTTTTCATCACCTGCCCGGCGACCTGCGTGCCGACCTCGCCGGAGCCGGCGCGGTGATTCTCAAAGGCGACCTCAACTACCGGCGACTCGTCGGCGACTGCCACTGGCCGGCCTCGACCTCGTTCCCCGCACTCACGCAATACTTCCCGACGCGGGTGATCGCCTTGCGCACCCTCAAATGCGACGTTGCCGCGGGTATCGACCCCAGGCTTGTCACCGAACTCGAGGCGACCGAACCGGACTGGCGGGTCAGCGGTTCACACGGTGTCGTGCAAATGAGCGCCGCGCCGGCCGGATAGGCAACCAGTGCCTGATCAGACCTGGCGCCACCGTCAATACACGGCCCCCCGACGAAGATCGGAATATCGCCGGTGGTGTGATGCCGGTCCACGACCAGAACCCGGCGGCAAGCCGGATTCGTGTCACTTGTTTGTGCTGCGGCCCTGTGCCGGCGCCGGTTTGGCCTTGAAGCGCGCTTTCTTCTGGCGATTCCCGCACGTGTTCATCTCACACCATTTGCGGGTGCGGCTTTGGCTGGTATCGAAAAACGCGGCTCGGCAGGTCGGCGATGCGCACAAGGCCAATCTTCCGTCGCGTTCGCCGGCGAGGATGCCGATCGCGTCGGCGGCGATCACGCTCAGGGCATCTTCTACGCAGGACGCGGCGCTGAGTTGCCAGTGCCGGTTGCCTTCGGGCGTGAGGATCGCTGCCGCCCGGCCCTGAACACTGCAGTCATTGATGACTCGGACAGCGGCCGCCGGGAGCGGGTCCCGGATCGCGGCCGCTGTCGCGGCGGCGTGAATCGATTCCCGCAGCTGCCGGGCGAGTTCGAGCTGGGCCGGGGTGCAGGAATCCACGGCGAGGCCGTTCACTGCCAGCCAGTCGACGAGTCGCTGCGGTGTGGGAATGCGCTCCACAGCGTTGCCGCAACGTTCCGTCAGGGTCGCCGTGAAGCTGGTCGCCAGCACGCTACCGAGGCGAAAGTCGGGAAACCGATCGGGCATGGAACCACCTTAGCCGGTTGCCTGTCGGTATCAGGCATGTTAGAACCGTCTTAGCCGGTTCTCGGGTGGTGGCCGGTTCGGTGACAGTCGAGGAGGTCTCATGTCCGGTTCAGCCGGCGACGTGCACACATTCGAAGCCCACGCAACCGACGCCGACCTCGACGATCTGCGTACGCGACTGGCCGCCGCACGGCTACCGGAGACCGAGACGGTCTACCGCGCCGCGCCCGACCCGCGCCGATGGGACCAGGGCGTGCCACTCGCCGACCTCATCGATGTCGTGAACTATTGGCGCACCGAGTACGACTGGCGGCCGTTCGAAGAGCGCCTCAACCGGATCGGCCAGTACCGCACGACCATCGACGATCTCGGAATCCACTTCCTGCACCGCCGGTCCACGCGCGCAGACGCCACCCCGCTGCTCATGACGCACGGCTGGCCCGACAGCATTGTCCGGTTCATCGATGTCGTCGACGAACTGGCAAATCCGGAAGACCCGAACACGCCGGCATTCCACGTGGTGGTCCCGTCGCTACCGGGCTTCGGCTACAGCGATAAGCCGGCGACCACCGGCTGGGGGACCGAAAAGATCGCGGCCGCCTGGGTGGAACTGATGGGAAGGCTCGGCTACCGCGAATTCGTCGCCCACGGCGGCGACTGGGGCGGCAATATCACCTCGGTCCTCGCCGGCAGATTCCCGGAGCAGGTTCTCGGTATCCACACAACCTTCGCGGAGGCGCCGCCCGGGCTGTCGACGGACGGCCTGACGGCGGTCGAGCGCCGGTGGGCGGAGGAAACTCGCGATTTCTGGGGCCGGCGCGCGGCATACGCGAAACTGCAGGCGGCCCGGCCACAAACCATCGGCTACTCGCTCGTCGATTCACCTGTCGGACTTCTCGCCTGGATCCTGGACAAGTTCGCCGAATGGTCCGATACCGAAGACAGCCCGTTCGAGACGATTTCCCGGGACCGCATCCTCGACAACGTCACCCTGTACTGGCTGACGCGGACCGGCGCATCGGCGGCCCGCATCTACTACGAAAGCCACAACTCGTTCGACCCCGCACTCCGGATCGACGCCCCGGCAGCAATCACCGCGTATCCCCGCGACGTCGAGAAATGCCCGCGCCCCTGGGCGCAGCAGCGGTACCGGCACATCGTCCGATGGAGCACGCCCGAAACCGGGGGACATTTCCCGTCGCTGGAAGTTCCCGAGTATTTCGTCGAGGACCTGCAAGAAGGTCTCGCGGCAGTGCTGGCGGCCGCTCGGTGAAAGCGGCGGGGGCGCCGCGACTCGGAATGGGGTTCAGTGGGCATCGACCTCGACGATCATGTCTCGGAGTGTGTAGCCACCGATTGCGTCGTTGGAACCGACTCGGGGTGGGGAGTGCATGCGGATCCCGGGTATGGCGAGCAGTTTGCTGAGGAAGATATCGGTCTCGACGATCGCGATCGTCGCTCCCGGACACTTGTGTGCGCCGTCACCGAATGAGAGCACCGCAGCGGTGGCATCGGTGCGGGATCTGCTGGGGCATACCGCCAACGGGTCCGCACCGACAGCGGCCCGGTCTGTGTTGGTGGCGGCAATATCGATATCGATGAGCTGTCCGGGCCCGACAGTCACCGATTCGCCCGCGCCACCGGGGAGCTCGACGGCTGCCGTGGTGCGGCGCAGGAGATGCGCGACGACGGGTTCGAGCCGGAGGATTTCGTGCAGGATGCCGACGCGCTGCGATTCCGCGGCGGCACGGTAGCGGTCCCGGAGGGGCTGATCGGTGAACATGTGCCAGGCGGCAACGGTGAAGAATTCCCGGGTGGTGACCATCCCTGCCGCGGCGAAAGTAATACATTCGCCGAGAATTTCGACCGACGAACAGCCTTCGTCGAGCAGATGCGAGATCAGGTCGTCGCGGCGCCGGGCGCGGCGGACGCGCACCGCCGGGCGCACATCGCTGAGGAAGATACTCGACCAGTTCCGCGCCTGCCGCCACACCCAGTAGAGGCCGTCGACGCTGGTGAATCCCGGTGAGCCGAACTCCTCGGGGAAGAACCTCTCCAGCCGCCGAGTCAGCCCGGGACGACTCTCGGTGAGACCGATTACCGAGCACACCACGCCGATAGCGAGGCCGAAGCCGAGATCCGTGAGGTCCGCACGGCCGTTGTCACGAAGGTGGTCCAGCTGTTGGTCGGCCAGGCAATCGATGAAGCCTCGATACGATTCGTCGACCCGCCGGGGCGTGAAGAATCGCGCCGTCTGGCGCCGGTGCTCCAGATGCTCCGGCCCGTCCCGGTACAGCACCGGACGCCGGATGCGTGCGGGCAGATTGTCGAGGGTTTCCACTCCCAGCCCGGCCTGGACGGTGTCGGTGCTGCGCAATGCGGCGCGGGCGGCGGCGTAGTCCCGGACGAGCCAGACGCCCTCGGCGTTCCGGGTGACCGGGCGGCCGCCCGCGCCGTCCTCGCGGTCGATCTTTCGTGCGTCGATGTTGCCTGTCGGCATGATGTCGGTCCTCTTCTCGGGGCGCGATATCGGGCGGGTTCGCTTCTTTCGCCGGTTATGGCGCGATGCCCGGCGGCGCATGACCGCTGGCTCGTTTACGTCCTTACTCGATAATGTTCCGCGAGAGCGGCTTTGATGTCACCTGTGTGCTCGCCCGGCGATGGGGCCGATCGGCAGTAGGGCTTGCGCCGGCCACTCGATGCGGGGGTGGCGATCGTGGTTCCGAACGCTAGGGTCGGCGGTGCCGGCCGGGTGCAGGATGGGGTGCGCGGAGACCATCGACGACGATCGACAGCAATCGAGCGCCGCGCGCGTCGAGTTCGGCATCATCGAGCCGGGACAACCAGCTGATGAGCACGATGACATCGCGGGCCTCCGCATCGGCCCGGACGGTACCGGCCGCGCGGCCTGCATCGAGCAGAAGTTCCACTGCCTGACCGATAGGTCCGAGGCTGTGGGCTGCCAGGTCGCGCCACGTCGCCACCTCGACGGCGGCGAAGACATCGCGTTTGATTCGAGCGTAGGTGGCGACCCGATCGAACCATGCCGCCAGTGCATCCAGCGGCCGGTGAGTTTCCAGAAGGCGCGGGGCCGCCGCGACGAGTTCCTGGACTTCTTGCTGGTAGACCTCGGCGAGGAGGTCCTCCCGCGTCGGGAAGTGCCGGTACAGCGTGCCCTGCCCGATCCCGCACGCCTTCGCGACCGAGTTGAGTTTCAGCTCCCCCGGCCCGCGAACCAGATCGCGGGCGGCGCGCAGGATCAGTTCACGGTTGCGCTGCGCATCCGCGCGCCGGCCTCTACCGCTCTCGACAGAAGCGGACAGCTGTCCGCTAGAGTCTTCGGAGTAAACGGACATGTGTCCACTATAGGCGGAGGGTTACTATGACCATCAACGGCAAGGTCATCGCCATCACCGGCGCCAGCAGTGGTATCGGCGAAGCGACAGCGCGTCACCTGGCCGCTCTCGGGGCTTTCGTTGTCCTCGGAGCCCGCCGCACCGACCGGCTGGACCGGCTGGTTGCCGAGGTGGAGAACGCCGGCGGCAGGGCGGCCGCTACACGGGTGGATGTCACCGCTGCCGGAGACCTTCGTAAGCTGGTCGACCTGGCCATCGACCGCTTCGGCAGGCTGGATGTTCTGGTGGGTAATGCCGGGGTCAGCCGGATCGGTCACATGGCGGACCTGGATGTAGCGGGCTGGTCGTCCATGGTCGATGTGAACGTCAAGGGGGTCCTGCACGGGATCGCGGCGGCGCTGCCGGTATTCCGCGATCAGGGGAGTGGTCATCTCGTTACCGTCGTCTCGACATCCGGCCTGAAAATTGTTCCCACACAGGCGGTGTACGCCGGGACGAAGAACGCGGTCCGCACGCTCCTGGAGGGATTGCGGCAGGAGAACACCGACGGTGTGCTGCGGACGACATCGATTTCCCCTGGATATGTCCGTACCGAACTCATCGACAATGCCGTCGACGATCCGGCCGTGCGGGAGCAGGCTCGGACGAATATGGCCGAGTTCGGTATCGATCCCACGGCAGTCGCCCGAGCTATCGCGTTCGCGATCGACCAACCGGACGACGTCGAGATCGGCGAACTGACGATCCGGCCGACTCGCCAGAACTGAATTCCGTCACCAGGATTCGGTGTATCGCAGCGGTGAGTGTGCGCCCGGGCGGACGTCGGGTACCAGAACCGTGGTGTGCCAGCGGTCTTCTTCCCAGAGTTGTTCGGGGAGGTCGGTGTGCAGCCGGTGTTCGAGGGGTTTGGCGAGTGCGATCATCAGGGTGGTGCGTTCGACCAGGCGGCGGCGTTCCCAGGTCATCGGGCCGGAGACTTCCAGTACCCCGGGACCGGGGCCGATGGTCGCGGGAATGTTCACGGCCAGCGGCTGTGCGGTCCAGGTGGTGGGGTAGTCGTAGTAGCGGGCGACGTAGGTGCGGGGGCTGGTTTCGGTGCCGAAGGACAGTGCGGACAGTGCCCAGTCGATGCTGGGCAGGCCGAACAGATCCCAGAACTGGGACGACAGCCACGAGTGGATGGGGAGAGCGATCGTCCGGTCGTCCCGGACGATCGCTGGGGAATTGATGTGTAGCAGAGTGATTTCGGTGGTGCGGGTGCGCATGCTCGGGGTCGTCAGATCGATCATCGGGCGGGGCGAGGTGCGGCGGCGACGGTGTGGCTGTACGGGACTGCTTCGAGCAGGGTGACCGCGATTTCGGTGCCGTTGGGCACCTTGTAGCTGCGTTGTTCGCCGCGGCGGGCGCCGGTGAGTGCGGCACCGAGAGGGGAGTCGGGGGAATAGACCTCGAAATCGCTGTGTTCGGCGTCGCGGCTGCCGAGCAGGAAGGTTTCGGTGTCGTCGGTGTCGTCGTAGCGGATGGTGAGCACCATGCCGGGTTCGGCGATTCCGTCGTCCGGCGGATCTTCGCCGAAGACGGCGTTGCTCAGCAGGTTCCGGATATGCGCGATGCGGTTCTGGCGCTGGTGCCGGGCCGCGAACTGATCGTCTGTATCGGCGGCCTCGGTATGGCCCGTGTTCTCGATGGCGAGCAGTTCGGCGAGCTCGGCCTCGAGTTGTTCGCGGGCGTGCGTGGTCAGCCAGATGGGCGAGCTGCTGGTCATGTCCGTCCTACAGGGTCGTCAGGGGAATGTGGGTTCGGGCGGGGGGGGGGGGGGGGGGGGGGGGGGATGGGGCGCCCCCCCCCGGGAAAAAACGGGGGGGGGGGGGGGGGGGGCCCGCGGGGCGCGGGGGGGGGGGGGTGGGGGGGGTTGTGGCCCTGCTCCGGGGGGCGGGTGGTTGGGGGGGGCGCGGGGGGGGGGGGGGGGGGGGGGCGCTCCCGCCCCCCCCCCCCCCGGCAGAACTCCGTGGAGCCGGGTTCTCAGGAC
>NZ_JARWNW010000246.1 GCF_029868325.1 Nocardia carnea | reverse complement strand
CGCCCCCCCTTTTGTTTTCTCTACGCCGCCCGCCGGGGGTTCCGGGGGGGGTGTGCACCCGCGGGGGGGGGGGGGCCCCGGGGGGGGCCCCAAAAAACCCGCGGGGGGGGGGGGGGGCTCCCCCCCCCCCCGGGCGAACGGGTGTGCGAATCGCCGGCTCAGTAGCCGTACGGGGCGGGCCCGTAGCCACCGGCCATCGCGGGCGCCCGCCCGGCCTCGATCCACCGTTTGGTGGAACCGAGAGCGGCCAGGACCAGCGTTCCGAGGGCGAACAGACCGGCGATGATCGCGGTGAGCCCGAATCCGAAAATCGAGACGATGAGGAACGCGACACACGCGACGATCACCGTGATCCGGCCGGCACTGCTCCGTTTCAGCAGCATGATCCCGCCGACCAGCAGGGCCACCGCCACGATGAGGTACAGGATCCCCCAGATGATGCCGACACCCTCGAAATCGATATCGACATCAGGGCCCTTGCCACTGCTGCTACTGGAGGAACTGCTGCGCCGGCGCGCACCGGTGGCCAGTGCCGCCCCGTTGGTGAGCGAGCTCTCCGAGGTGGCGGCGGTCAGGATGAACATGGAGATGGCCATACCGACGCTGGAGAGGGCACCCAGCAGCGCGAGGATGCCCGCGGTGATACCGGTGCCCCCGCTCGGCGCGGGCTGCGGGTACCCGTACGGACCGGGTGCGGCCGCATAGGCCGGAGCCGGGTAGCCGGGACCCGGTGCCGGGTACCCCTGCTGCGGCGGCTGACCATACGGATAACTCATGGGACCTCCCCCTCGTAAATGTTTTCGGGAACTCTACCGCGCCGCAGTGGAGTTCGCCGACGTCTCGTCCCACTCATTGTGAAACGCAAGTGTCCGCACACTTTTCGTGTGCGGACACCCGCGCCGGCCGTTTTCTATTCGAGATAGGTGTCCGCGTAGTACTTCATCGCATCGCGAACCAGCTCCACCGTGCCCTTTCCGTGCCGGTCGTAGTGGACCCCGAAACGTTCGTCGGCGACATACATTTCACCGAGCCCGGCGAATTCCTTCGCACTCGGCTGCCGGCCCTGCCAGCCCACCGACACCCATTCGTAGTGCCGCTGGGTGATCGCCCGGACCTCGGCACTGTCCGGCGCCAGCCCGGCCTGCCACGCCCGGCCGTATTCCTCGGCGATATCGAGCTGATCCTGCTGGAACTGCTGTTTCTGTGCCGTGGTGAGCGCATTCCACCACCGGTCGCCGCGCTCGTAGGCCTCGGCGCCCCAGCGCTCGGTGACCTCGTCCTTGTATTGCGTATGGTCGAATTCTTCGAAAACTTCTGCCGCCACGAGTCGTTCACCTCTTTCCAATTTGCCCAACGTGGTGCGTACCGACTCGATCCGGCGGCGGATCCGGTCCTGTTCGCCCTGCAGCAGGTCCAATTGCGCACGCAGGGCGGTGGCGGCGTCTTTCTCCCCGGCCAGGATCTCCCCGATCACGGGCAGGCCCACACCGAGTTCGCGCAGCAGCAGGATCCGCTGCAACCGCACCAGGGAACGCTCGTCGTAATAGCGGTATCCGTTGGCGCCGATCCGGCTGGGCGGCAGCAGTCCCAGCTGCCCGTAATGGCGCAGCGTACGACTGGTGGTGCCGGCCGCCCTGGCCAGCTCCTGGATGGACCATTCGCCGGTGCCCGAACCCGCGCCCACGACCCTTCACCTCTTCCGTATCGCGTCGGTTCCTCCAGCGTGCAAGTTGACGCTACGTAAAGGTCAAGCGGTCGCGGGGCGGTGTTCAGGAACCGCTGGACAGGTCGGTCACCTCCATGTCCATGGGGATTTTCTCGGCACCCGGTAAGGCGGCCGGGCGGTCGCCCTGCAGCGCGGGCCCGCCGGACGGGGTTTCCGGTGCGTCCGGGGCTCCGGCACGGCCCGCCGGCACCCGGCCCGGAGCGGTACCGGGGTCGGTTCCGGTATCTCCCGAGCTGCCCGATTCGGCCGTCCCGGGTTCGGTTGCTTCCGAATCAGCGCTGCCCACCGCGGGCTCCTCCAGGTTCGGCACCATCTGCATCAGCGTGGTGAAGTCGACGACCTGCGCACCGAGGGTCGGTGTGTAGACGATGACACCGTTCTCGAACAACCGGTAGCTACCGGCGTCGTCGGGTAGCGCCATCTCCGGAGTGACCGGCAGGCCGACCACACTGCGGGCGCCGCCCATTTCCGCGTAGGCGGTATCGATCGGCGAGGGCGTTTGCCCCGGTTTCAGACCGGGAAGCGCCGGATTCGTCCCGTCCGGCGACGTCGGCAGGCTGCCCTCGGGAGTCCGCGGCACCGGAGCGCCCGCGTTCGGGGCGGTTTTGTCGCCTTCCGGTGAGACCGGCGGTACTGAGTCCCCGGGCATGCCGGGCGTGGCCCCGTCGGGCCGCGCGGCCTGGATCTGCGGGTCGGCCGGCGCGGCCGGCATGGGACCGGCGACCGCGAGTTCCGCGGGTGTCGGGCCCACCTCGAAAGTCTGGATATCGGCGGGTTGCCCGCCGTCGGGCGCGGCTGAGTACTCCGACCGCAGTATCCGCCCGTCGCGCAGCAGCACCCGGCCCGCGGTGGCTTCCACCGCGGCGGTGGTGCGCGGATCCTCCTGGGCGGTACCGCTGTAGACCTGGCAGTCGGTGGTGTCGCAGGTCTGCGCGTACGGCCAGCGGGTCTCGGCGAGGGCGTAGGAGCGCGCCGCGATGGCCTGGGCCTCGAGCGCCACCGGATCCCAGCCGGCGGGCATCTCCGCGGGGATCACGCCGCGTAAATAGTCCTGGACATCCACCCGGTTGACCGTGCGGGCGTCACCGTTTTCGGTGGCCACACCCACGGAGCCACGGTAGGCGCCGCCCCCGCACAGGGTGAGGTGCTCGTTCGCCGGGCGGTTGGGATTCGGGTCGACGGGATAGACCCAGGGGTCGCCGACGGATGTCTCCCAGAGCACGCCGCCCTCGCAGCCATCGGTGACGACGACATGCGCGCCGCCGTCCGGCAGGGGTATCAACCGGGCGGCCTGGCCCGGCTCGAGCACCCGGCCCGCCACCCGGGCGCCGGCATCCGAGAAAACGACCGGTTCGGCGCCGTCGTAGCCCTGCAACCGGACCGATACCGAAGCCGGGCCGACCGTGCCGATCTCGGCCCCGGGGTAGTAGTGCCCGAGGATCTGCTCGACACTCTGGCCGCTGCGCGCGTTTTGCAGCGCGCCGTGCTGACTGAGCCCCCTGCCGTGCCCGGGACCGGCCTCGGCAATCATCCGGTATACCTCACCGGCAGAGGGCGCCAGTAACGAGCCGCCGATCAGCAGAGCCGTGGCACCGCAGGCGAACATCGGCCCGGGCCTGATCCTTCGTCCTCGCATCGACCGGGGTAATCGGCGCACTACCAGCGGATTACCAAGGCGCAGCGGATCTTTCGAGCGAGTTATGCTGTTTCGGTATGGCATACGAGCACTCCCATCGATTCGCCCGGACGTTTGCCTCGACACGACGTCGGCATGTCGTTTCGACCGGCCACGCTCCGGGAGCTACATTCGAGCGACCAGGTAAGCCTCAACCTCAGGTTTAGCTTTGTGACGAATGTGGCTAGTGTGGTCTGTGAGACTCGAGTACGCAAGCATGACTTGCTCACCGATCACCGGTTGCAACCCTGATTGGAGATGCTCGTGCCCTACCGCAAACCGAAGCGTTCCTACGTCCTGCCGGTTGTCGCGCTGATTGCGGTAGCGGGGCCGCTCCTGGTTCCCACGGTCATCAGCCCACACAAATCGGCCGACCAGGTCGAACTCACCGCCGTACCGCCCCTGCTCACCGAGCAGGCGTTGAACAATGCCACCGATATCGTCCTGCCGCTGGCCGAATTGACCGGTCTGGAACTTCCCGGCCTGCGATTATCGGATCTCCATGCACTCGACCTGCCCGGACTCACCCCGTCCGATTCCCCGCCGGGTCCGGCATCCGGCCGCCAGGTCCCCGGATTCGTCACCGAGGCTCCCGGCGGCGGCACCCCCTCCGCCGACACGCCGGCACTCACCCCCGGCGTCATCCCCCCTGAATTCATGAACGCCGTCGGCGCCCAGGTCAAGGAACTGACCCGGGAAGAGCCGTTCAGCATGGTTGCGCTGACCGCGCCGGACCTGGCGAACACCACCGTCATGGTCCGCGCCAAACAGCCCGACGGCGCATGGGGCCAGTGGTACGAGGCCAGCCCGATCGACGGCGCCGACGGCGTGGCCGACGGCGCGCCCGCAGGCACCGACCCGATCTACGTCGGAAACACCACCGCGGTACAGGTTCTGGTCACCCGGAAACCAGAGCAGCCCGCGGGCGGCCCGCTGACCCCCACCCCGGCCGCGGCCGGCGAACAAGAGCCGCCCCCCGATCTCACCGCCGTCCTGATCGATCCCGGACGCGGCGCCGTCGACGACAATCTGCAGGATATCGCCGCCGCCCTGCCCGGCGGCGGACCACGGGTGATCACCCGTAACCAATGGGGCGCCGACGAATCCATCCGCTGCCAGGAACCCACTTACGACGACGGCCTCGGCGGTATCACCGTGCACCACACCGCCGGTCGCAACGATTACAGCAAGGCCGAATCGGCCGGGATCGTGCGCGCCATCTACGCCTACCATTCGCAGACCCTCGGCTGGTGCGATATCGGCTACAACGCCCTGGTCGACAAGTACGGGCAGATCTTCGAAGGCACCTACGGCGGCCTGAACGAGCCGGTACAGGGCGCGCACGCGGGCGGTTTCAACGAGAACACCTCCGGAGTCGCGATCATGGGCGACTACCAGACCGAACAGCCCACCGACGCCTCGATCGAAGCCATCGGCAAATTCATCGGCTGGCGCGCCAAGATCGCCGGACTCGACCCGAAGGGTCAGACCACCATGTACTCGGAGGGCACCGAGTTCACCCCGTACGCCCGCGGTGAAGAGGTGAAACTGCCGGTTGTGTTCGCGCACCGCGACGTCGGGAACACCAGCTGTCCCGGCGACGCCGCATACGCGCAGATGGACCGCATCCGCACGATCGCCGCCGGTGAAGCCGGCGGAACACAATCACAGACACAGACACCGCGCAGCCAGGCCTCCCGCTCCGACCTGGCCGCCCTCGCCGACCTCACCGCGAAGCTGCTGACCATGGTCAACGACAACCTGATCGCCAAATACTGGGCCTCCAAGGGCGGCCCCGACGGCCCGCTCGGCCAGGCGGCCTCCGAACCGCTGCCCGCCGCCCAGGGCCAGCAGTACGCGAAATTCGTGAACGGTTACGTCTACACCACCCCCGACGGGCAGGCCCATGAGGTGGTCGGCAAGATCCTCGACCGCTTCCTGGAACTCGGCGCCGACGCCGGCGCCCTCGGCCTGCCGTTGACCAGCCCGTACCCGGTACCCGAGGGTTTGCGTGCCGATTTCCAGAACGGTTCGCTGATCCTGAACCAGGCGACCGATGTGGTCAGCACGCTGTGGAAGACCTATAACGAACTCAACCAGCAGCAGGTCCAGGGTGCGCCGGGTCAACCACCGCACCCGCAGGCCGCTCCGCTGCCGGCGCCGGGCCTGCCGCAGGGGGTCACCCCGACACCGGCACCCGCGCTCGCCGCTCCGCCACCCGTGCACGACCGGGTACCAGGTGCTCCCGCACCTGCCTTGGCCGCCCCGGCGCCGCAGCCGCAAGCGCCCACACAAGTTCCTCCCCAAGCGCAGGTTCCGGCTCAGGCTCGAGCCCAAGTTCCGGCCCAAGCCCAAGTTCCGGCTCCGACTCCGGGAGACAGTTCGACACCGAGCACTCCCATCGCGCCCCCGGCCGGTGCGCCGATCCACGAAACACCCCCGGCACAACCGGCACCCGACGGCGCGCCCGCGGCACCGCCCGAACCCGCCCCCGGCACCGCGGAGCAGCAACCACAACCACCTACCCCGCTACCGGTTCCGGCCGGCCCGGAGGGAGCTCCACCGGCCCCGGCCACCACCGGCGAACCGACAGTCCCGCCGGCCCCGGCGGCCTGAATTCAGTCCGGATAACCGCGCCGACCGTGTACAACGGTCGGCGCGGTTCTGTGTCCGGCCGGCGCTCATCAACGCCGGGCCGCCGGCGCTTCGCGGCCACCCGGTCGGATGCCCCGTTATGGCACCGCGCCCGATTCCGACGGCCCGCGGGCAGGTGCTGTACAGCGTCGGCGGGGCGAACGGTCACGGACCATCATGTCGGTACGCGGCCGCGCAGATCCACCAGCGACACCGGCGCCAGTCGCGGTCCGCGTCAGCGGCGCGAATCGTCCTGCGGCCACCAGCGTTCCAAGACCCGCGCAACCCCGTCATCGGAGTTCGTCCCGGTGACCTCGTCCGCGGCCGCGATGGCCTCCGGGTGCGCATGACCCATCGCCACGCCCAGCCCGGCCATCCGCAGCATCGGCACATCGTTGGGCATATCGCCGAACGCGACCATATCGGCCGGGTCGATACCGAGCCGCTCGCCGATGATGCGCAGCCCGTGCGCTTTGGTGACGCCGGGCGCGGAGATCTCGACCAGCCCGTGGTCGGTCGAATAGGTGATATCCGCCCGGTCACCGATATGACCGGCCAGCGTCGCCGCCATCTCGCCGCTACTGGTCCCCGGCAGCCGGATCAGCATTTTTATCGCCGGGGAGGCGATGACCTCATCGCGCGCCACGGCCGTATCGTCCGGGTTCAGCCAGGCGTGCACATACTCGGGCGAGCTCACGAACTGCGGCGTCGCCGCGTCGTGGGCGCTGGCACCCACCCGTTCGGCTGCCAGACCACATCCGGGCAGCACTTTCTCCGCGAGATCCGCGAGCCAGGCCAGCGTCGGCACGTCGAGGACGGTGGTGCTCAGCACCCGGTCGGTTTCGGGGTCGTACAGCACCGCCCCGTTACCGCATACGCACAGCGGCGCGAACCCCAGCCCCGCCACCACCGGCGCAATCCACCGCGGCGGCCGCCCCGTCGCCAGCACGAACTGCACCCCGTCGGCCACCAGCGCCCCCACGACATCCCGGGTCCGCGCGGTGACCCGCTCATACGGGTCGATCAGAGTGCCGTCCACGTCGGAGGCCACAAGCTTGGGTTTGGGCATTTGCGATGCGGTCACCCAGTCCATTCTGCTGTGTCCCCGGTACGGCGGGCCTCCGCGGGCACCGCAGTGTCCCGCCCAGACAACCCACGACCGGCCGGGCCCCTCCACGCAGGCCGTGGCGCCTCGCCCGTGCCAGGTGCCGTCGCACTCCGCGACCAGGCCCCGAAGCGGGGCGAACACGCAGCGAGCCATCCGGCGCGCAGGTCGCGGAAACGCTCCCTATGATCAGGGACCACACCTGATATCGAGGGGAATGATGGCCGGCTTTCTGTTGCGACGCGCACTCAACTACGTCGTGCTGTTGCTGCTGGCATCCTTCTTGACCTTCAGTCTCGCCTCGCTGACCTTCCGGCCGCTGGACAGCCTGGAACAGCGCAATCCGCGGCCCCCGCAGTCGGTGATCGATGCCAAGGCCGAGCAACTGCACCTCGACGAGCCGATACCGCAGCGCTACGTCATCTGGATGAAAGGCGTGGTGCAGGGCGACTTCGGCGAAACCCTCGGCGGGCAGCCGGTGAGCGAGGAACTCGGCCGCCGGGTGGCGGTGAGTCTGCGCTTGCTGATTCTGGGGTCCATCATCGGCACCGTGCTCGGCGTGCTGATCGGCGCGGCCGGCGCGATCCGCCAGTACAGATTCAGCGACTACTTCACCACCGTTGTCTCTCTGCTGATCCTGTCCACCCCGGTCTTCCTGCTGGCCACGCTGTTGAAGTTCGGTGCGCTCGAGATCAACTCACTGACCGGCCAGCAGATCTTCCTCTATACCGGCGAGACCTCGGCCGGCCATATCGAGGGTTTCGGCGCGCAACTCGTCGACCGGCTACAACATCTGGTGCTACCCACGCTGACCCTCGCGCTCGGCGGCATGGCCGGATACAGCCGGTACCAGCGCAATGCCATGCTCGACGTACTGCAGAGCGATTTCATCCGCACCGCGCGAGCCAAGGGACTCACGCGGAACAAGGCGCTCTACAAGCACGGTCTGCGCACCGCGCTTATCCCGATGGCAACCCTGTTCGCCTACAGTCTCGGCGGGCTGATCACCGGTGCGACCTTCACCGAGAAGATTTTCGGCTGGCACGGCGTCGGCGAATGGCTGGTCGATTCGATCAACGCGCAGGACATCTACGTGGTCGCTACGGTGACCGCGTTCGCCGGTCTGGTGGTGCTGGTGTCCGGGCTGCTCTCCGATATCGTCTACGCGATTCTCGACCCGAGGGTGCGGGTGGCATGAGCATCAACGAAACCGAGATCCTGGTACAGGGCGCACCGGAGCCCGCGGCGAGCGGCCGGCGCAAACTGGTGCTGCGCCGTTTCCTGCGGAACAAACCGGCGCTGTTCGGCGCCGCGATCCTGATCCTGCTGTTCCTCGCCGCGTTCGTGCTGCCGGCATTTCTGCCGTACGACCACAAGGAACTCGACTACACCGCACTGCTGGAGCCCCCGAGCCCCCAGCATCCCTTCGGCACCAACGAAATCGGGCAGGATGTGCTCGCCCAGACCCTGCGCGGTCTGCAGAAATCGCTGATCATCGGATTCTGCGTGGCGGTGGCCTCCACCACTCTCGCCGCGCTCGTCGGGGCGATCGCCGGATTGCTGGGCGGCTGGACCGATCGTGCCCTCATGTGGCTGGTCGATCTGCTGCTGGTCGTCCCGAGCTTCATCATCGTGGCCCTTTTCGCGCCGCGGACGAAGGGCAGCGGCTCGATCGTGCTGTTGATCGTGCTGCTCAGTGTGTTCGGCTGGATGATCAGTGCGCGGATCGTGCGCGGTTTGACCATGAGCCTGCGCGAACGCGAATTCGTCCGGGCCGCCCGCTATATGGGCGCCCCCACGCATACGGTGATCCTGACCCATATCGTGCCCAATATCGCCTCGATCCTGATCATCGATACGACGCTCACCGTGGGTGCCTCGATCATGGCCGAAACCGGGCTGAGCTTCCTCGGGTTCGGTGTGCAACCGCCGGATGTCTCGCTGGGCACCCTGATCGCCAACGGCACCAGCTCGGCGATGACCTATCCGTGGTTGTTCATGTTCGCCGGTGGCCTGCTGATCATCACCGTGCTCTGCGCGAACCTGGTGGGTGACGGGTTACGCGACGCCTTCGATCCCGGGGCGAAGAACGCCCGGTCCCGTCCGTCCCGCAAGGAACGGAAAGCGCAGCAAGCGCAGGAGGTCCGCATAGCGGAGGGTTCGGGGAAATGACCGGAGGCAACACGATGACGGAATCGGCGTCGAACCGGTCCGGCGGGCCGGCCGCGACGGAGTCCACGGCACCGCTGCTCGAGGTGACCGGCCTGCGGGTTTCCTTTCCCAGCGAAGAGGGTCGTATCGAGGCGGTCCGCGGTGTGGACTACACGGTCGCCGACGGCGAAGTTCTTGCCATCGTCGGCGAATCGGGTTCCGGAAAGTCCGTATCGTCACTGGCAGTGATGGGCCTACTACCGGAGCAGGCGCGCGTCGGCGGCTCGATTCGGCTGCGCGGCCGGGAACTGATCGGGCTCGGCGACAAGGAACTGTCGCGGCTGCGTGGCAGCGCGGTGAGCATGGTGTTCCAGGACCCGCTCTCGGCGCTCACTCCGGTTTTCCGGGTGGGCGACCAGATAGCCGAGGCGCTGCTCGCGCACGGCGCATTGAGCAAGGACGCGGCCGCGAAACGCGCAGTGGAACTGCTGGACCTGGTCGGTATCCCCGATCCGGAGCTGCGGGCCAGGGCTTTTCCGCACGAGTTCTCCGGGGGGATGCGCCAGCGTGTGGTGATCGCGATGGCCATCGCCAACGATCCCGCGTTGATCATCTGCGACGAACCGACCACCGCACTCGATGTGACGGTGCAGAAACAGATTCTGAACCTGCTGCGCAAGGCGCGCGATATCACCGGCGCCGGCGTCATCATGATCACCCACGATATGGGTATCGCTGCCACGATCGCCGACCGTGTGGCGGTGATGTACGCCGGCCGGATCGTGGAAACCGCGAGTACCGCCGCATTGTTCCGGAATCCGCGGATGCCGTACACGGTGGGCCTGCTCGGCTCCATCCCCCGAATGGACGGACCCCCGCGCGCACCCCTCATTCCGATCGTCGGCGCCCCGCCCGCCATGCACGCGCTACCACCGGGATGCTCGTTCGCGCCCCGCTGCCCCGTGGCGATCGACGACTGCCGGACCGCCGAACCCCCGCTCGCCGAAACCGATCCGGGCCAGGCCGCCGCATGCATCCGCACCGCCGAGCTGAGCTCCGGCGCATTGTTCGACGCGTACCGGCAGGAAGTCGGGGCGACGCCCGTCCCACCGGCAAGGGATACCCAGGTCGTACTGAAGGTCACCGACCTGGTGAAAACGTTCCAGATCACTTCCGGTGTACTGCTGCGGCGCCGTAAGGGCGAGGTACGCGCGGTGGACGGGATCAGTTTCGAGATCCGAGCCGGCCGCACGCTCGCCCTGGTCGGCGAATCGGGCTCCGGGAAGTCGACAACGCTCACCCAGATCCTCGACCTGGTCAAACCACAGTCCGGCTCCATCGAGGTCATGGGCCACGATGTAGCGACCCTGACCCGGTCCGAACGCCGGGAGCTACGCCGGAAACTGCAGATCGTCTTCCAGGATCCCACCGCTTCGCTCGACCCACGCCTGCCCGTGGCCGATGCTGTCGGGCAACCGATGCGGATCGCCGGCCATCCGAAATCCGAGATAGCCCAGCGGGTACCGGCGCTGTTGCGGCAGGTGGGCCTGCGACCCGAACACGCCGACAGATATCCGGGGGATTTTTCGGGCGGGCAGAAACAGCGCATATGCATCGCCCGGGCTCTCGCCCTGGACCCCGAACTGCTCGTACTCGACGAACCGGTGTCCTCGCTGGATGTCTCCATCCAGGCCGGAGTGCTGAACCTACTGCGCGACCTGCAAGCCGAACGCGGGCTGTCCTACCTTTTCGTCTCACACGATCTGTCGGTGGTACGGAATCTGGCGCATGATATCGCCGTGATGTACCGCGGCGAGATCGTGGAAGCGGGACCGGCCGAGCAGATCTTCGAAGCCCCGGAACACGCGTACACACGGTCGCTGATCGAGGCGGTACCCGTGCCCGTGGTACAGGGTTGACAGGCGTGCTCGCCGGACCCACCGGCAGGAAGGAAGTATCGGCCATGAGGATTCGATCTGCAGGGAGAAGGCTCGCGGTACCGTTGTTCGCCGTCGCCCTGCTCGCGGCCGGGTGCGGCGCGAACGACACCGGTGCTCCGGAAGGCGCGGTCGCCGAGCTGGGGTCGGTCAACGACATCAACCCGCACGATGTGAGCGAACTGCGCGACGGCGGGAATCTGCGACTGGTCATGTCGTCGTACCCGGAGCAGTGGAATCCGCTGCAATTGGACAGTGACGGTGGAGTCGCTTCCGTCGTCAGGCCGACATTGCCCAGGTCGTTCGTCACCGACTCGGCCGGCAAGATCTCCGTGGACACCAACTACTTCACCAGCGTGGAGCTCACCAACACCGAGCCCCAGCAGGTGACCTACACGATCAACCCGAAGGCCGTCTGGTCCGATGGCAGCCCGATCACCTGGGAGGACATAGCGTCCCAGGCCAACGCGCTCAGTGGCCGCGACGATCGCTTCCTGGTCGGCAACACCATGGGCTTCGACCGAGTCGAGAAGGTCGAGCGCGGAATCGACGATCGTCAGGCGATCATCACCTTCGACAAGCATTTCGCTGACTGGGCCGGACAATTCGCGGGCAACAGCATGCTGTTGCCCAAAGAGGTGACATCCACTCCCGAAGCATTCAACGAAGGGTGGCGAAACGGCGTCACCAAGACCGCCGGCCCCTTCGTCGTCCAGTCCACCGACCGCGCGCAAGGCCGGGTCGTGTTGGGCCGCAACCCGAAATGGTGGGGCGATACTCCCAAACTCGACACCATCACCTTCAGCGAACTGGCGTCCGAGGCAATGGTGCCGGCGCTGGCGAACAACGAGGTCGACGCGGTCGGCCTCGGCACACGCGATGATATGGAGACCGCGCGCAACACTCCCGGCGTAGTGATCCGGCGGGCACCCAGCAACTTCTGGAACCACCTGACCTTCAACGGTGCTCCCGGTTCACTCCTGGAAGATCCGGCCGTACGCGTCGCGATCATCAAAGCAATCGACCGCAACGGTATCGCCAAAGCCATGCAGAACGGGCTGGTCCCGGACCCGAAACCGCTGAACAACCACATCTTCTTGCAGGGCCAGGAAGGCTATCAGGACAACAGCCTGCCGTTCGACCCGGAAGCCGCGGCCCGGGAGCTCGATGCCCTCGGCTGGAAACTCAACGGCGATGTCCGGGAGAAGGACGGTCGCCGGCTCGAGATCCGCGATGTGATGTACAACGACCAGACCTGGGTACAGATCGCGCAGATCATCCAGCAGAACCTCGCCAAGATCGGGGTCAAGCTGGTCATCGAGACCAAACCGGGGAACGGCTTCTTCACCGATGTGATCCAGCCCGGCAATTTCGATGTGGGCCAGTGGAGCTGGCAGGGTGATGCGTTCCCGCTGAGCAGCATCCCGCAGATCTGGGGCTACTACCCCGACGATCTGCAGGGCAATTACGGCCGCATCGGTTCGCCCGAACTGAACGAACTGATCGAGCAGACGCTGTCGGAACTGGACCCGCAGAAGGCCATCGAACTGGCCAATCAGGTCGACAAGGAGGTCTGGGCCGAAGGACATTCGATTCCACTCGTGCAATCCGCCGGGAACGTCGGCGTGCGCGATAACCTCGCCAACTACGGTGCCGCCGGACTGGCCTCACTCGACTACACGAAAATCGGATTCCTTAAGTGAGATCCCGGATAGGCCACCCACTGGCCTATCCGCTGTGCGTAACGATCGGCGCCCTCGCGGTACTCACCGCGTGGGCGCCGTTCGCCGATCCGGACCAGCTCAGCGCATTGGCTGTGGTGGCGATCGGGATCGTGGGATACAGCGGGTACCGGATCGCTGTCGCGCTGGGAGTTTTCCGGCACGGCAGCAGCGGCAGCGGGACAGTCACCGTGCGGCGGGTCCGGCAGGAGCATCAGCTGCTCAGCCGGTCCTGGCTGGAACTGCGCGAGGGTGACCGCGTCCGCTGGCTGCCGGTGTATTTCGATCCCGAATTGATCTCCTACACCGGCGGCCCGGCTGTGCTGGGCGAGCGCCGGATAATAGTACTGCAGAAGACGAATACCGACCTGGATACCGGTTCCGAGAATGGATCCCGCACTTTTCCGTCGGGGCGTGCACGTGACCACGAGCCCCCCGGCCGCCTCATCGACAATCCCACGCGGCCCGATCCGGAGGTTTCGGACCGCGCGCGAACAGCCACGAAAGTCACCCGGCGGCTGTTGCTGGACGCCCAGTCCGCGGTGGCGGCGCCGTTCGCGGGGCTGCTCTGGGTCTACGTCGTGGGCGGCGGTATCCCCGCGTTCACCGGCGCATGCTCCGTGACCGCGGCGGCCGCCATCTGGCTCGCCGCGATCCGCGGATCGGACCCGAGCTGATCGCGCCTTTTCATGCGGCGATCACCCATCGGCCACTCGGCGCAGAACCCAGTTCCGCGCTCCGGTCGACGTCACCGAGCATCCCGTAGCCGGGCGGCAGCGATCTCCGCGTCGGCCGATCCGGTTGCCGCCCAGATCTCGAAGGCCGATTCCCAAGCTCGCCGCGCACCAGGACGATCGGGCAGGGAGTCCAGCACATCACCGATCAGGAGTTCGGCCCGCGCGTGGTGATAGCGCAGCCCCGCGTCGGCGGCTACGGCGGCTGCTGCGCGGAACTCGGTCAGCGCCCTGGCCGGCTCGTCGTCGCGCTGGTAGAGCTCCCCCAGCGTGATCCGGACCTCGGGTTCCATCACCCGTTCGCGGAAGCCTTTTGCCAGCGATAGGCAGTGGCGGGCGTGGGCATAGGCATCCGCCTTGCGGCCCTGCCGCTGATAGACGAGCGCCAACGGCGTCAGGTACGCGTGCAGAGTGCTGTTTCCGGACTCCAATGCGCGTTCCAGATGTGGCTGCGCAGCAGTGTATCGGTCCAGGCGTACCAGTGCCAGGCCGGCGAGGGTTTCGGCATCGAAAGCCACCGATCTGGCGGGGTCGGCTCCGTCGACCGAATCGTTGACTTCCGTTGCACCGGCCAGTCCTTCCAGGGCGCACGTGAGCGCACGGCCGGGATCTCCTAGGTACATGTACGCCTGCCCCAGGTACACCAGCGCCGCTGCCCGACCGAGGCGGCCCTCGCTGCCGAGCTCCTCTGCGAGCGAGATGCCGTGGCGCAGCAGCCGGACGGCGTCGCGGTAGCGTCCGAGCCACGTGTAGGTTGTACCGAGATTTCCGGCCTGTAGGAGTACCTCGTGGCGCGCACCCGCGCGCTCGAAACACCGGTATGCCCGTTCCATGTATCCGTAGGCGTCTTCGAGACGCCCGAGCCGGCGGTAGGTCGATCCGAGATATCGGCTCGCGGTGCCCTCCGCGAGCGGGTCGCCGTATTCCGCGGCCGCGTCCACGGCTGCCCGATGGATCACCAGTGCCTCGTCGTGATGCGCTCCGTACCGGAGGCGGCCACGCAGTGCGACCGACAGCCGGATCGCCACATCGAATCGGCGCGAATCGACAGCCAGCCGGGAGACAAGCCCGAGGTTGCGGCGTTCGTCCTCGAACCACCGGGTGCTGTGGTGAGAATCTTCGTCACCTGCCGCCGCAGCCGCGGCGTAATGGTCGAGCAGGCGATTCAACGCCGGTTCGCGCTCGGGACCGAAGTCCTCGGGGGCACTGAGTTCGACCGCGTACGACCGGAGCAGATCGTGCATCGAGTATCTGCCGTCCGAAACTTCGACCAGATGCGCGCGGCGCAACATCCGCAGCACCGAGCGGGCCTGCGGCTCCTCGACACCCAGCAATGCGCCCACGGTTGCCTGGTCGAAGTCGTATCCGGGATGCAGGCCGATCAGGCGGAATCCGTGCGCGGCGTCCGGTGCCAGCTTGTGGTAGGACCAGGAGAGCACGGCGCGTACATCCGTACCCGTATCGCCGCCGGCATCGAGAACCTGCAGCGCCGACCGGTGTCCGGCCAATTCGGCGGCGAGCTCCACAATCGGTTGCCCGCCCGCCTCCGTTGGTGTTTCGTTCACCAGCTCGGCCATGAGCCGGACCGTCAGCGGGAGACCGGCGCAACGCCGGACCAAGGTCCCCGCCGCATCGGGGTAGCCCCGAATCCGGCTGCCCGCCGATCTGCGGAGCAGCTCGAGCGCCTCGGATTCCACGAGACGGTTCAGCGATACCCGCAGGGCACCGTCCCGGGCCGCGAGTCCGGGTAGCGAATCACGGCTGGTGGCGAGGACAAGGCAGGTCGAATCACCCGGTAGCAACGGCCGCACCTGTTGCGCAGTCGCGACATTGTCGAGGACGATCAGGATCCGGCGCCTGTCGATCACAGTGCGGAACAGGGCGGCACGCTCATCGGTTCCGGCCGGGATATCCGGCCCGGCGACACCGAGAGCGCGCAGAAAACCGGCCAGCACGTCGCCCGGCGTCAACTCCGGATCGGGTCCGTAGGCATGGAAATCGGCATAGAGCTGACCGTCCGGGAAGCTACCTCGAACCGACGCCGCCCAGTGCCGGACCAACGCTGTTTTTCCGACCCCGGCGGTGCCGGTGACCACCGCCACCAACGGCATCGTGGAATCGTCGACCCGTTCCTCGAGTATCTTGTCGAGCGCCGCGAGTTCCGCTTGCCGGCCGGAGAAACCACTGATATCACCCGGCAGCTGAGCGGGGCGCGGGACGACCTGCTCGCCGGTATCCGCCAGGCTCACCGGCCCACCCGCAAGTATTTGGCGCTCGATTTCCCGCAGCTCTGGCCCGGGTTCCTGACCGAGTTCACCGACCAGGTGGTCCCGTGCCCGCCGATACACCTCCAGCGCCGCGCTCTGCCGGCCGCTGCGGTACAGCGAGATCATCAGCAGCGCATGCAGTCGCTCCTGCAAGGGATGTTGCAGGACAGCATCGGTGAGTTCGGCGAGCACCGCAGTGTGCCGACCACAGGCCAGCTCTGCGACGTACAGGTTCTCTACCGCGGTCGACCGCCGTCGTTCGAGTCGCTTGGCTTCGCCGGTGAGCAGCGGAACATCGACGCCTTCGTAGGGATCACCGCGCCAGAGCCGGAGCGCGGCACGGATCTGCTCGGCCGCGCGCTGCGGATCGGTCGTCGACGCCTGCTCGAGCAGGGCCTCGAAACGTACGGCATCAATACACTCCGGGTCTACCCGGAGCCGGTAGCCACTTCCTTCCGCCAGCAGCTGAGCCGAGGCGGGCAGTCGCTCCCGGAGCCGATGGACGGTCACATGCAACCTTGCCCTTGCTCTGGGCCCGGCCCGGGCTCCCCACAGGGCGTCGATGAGCAGATCCTGCGGCACCACCGCCCCCGCCCTGGCGAGTAGTACGCCGAGAAGCGCCTGTTGCAGGCGCCCGGATACGAGATGTTCTCGCCCTCGGTCTTGAATTCGCAGTGGTCCCAGCACCCGGAATTGCACGATCCCAGTGTCGACGAATGAGCGTGACACACAAGGTGGGCACGCGCGTACACCGATGAAAGCGGGGTGAAAGCGCGCCGGCTCATGCTGCAGGTGGACGAGGATCGATTCAGAAAGGCACGCTCATGCGCATTATCGTGATCGGCGGTAGCGCCGCCGGCCTGAGCGCGGCGCTACTACTCGCCCGGGACGGTCACCGGGTCGAAGTGCTCGACCGCGACACCGTAGCGCCCGCGGCCGATGTGGAGACCGCAGCCCGAACTGTTTTCCGGCGGTCCGCGCCACAGCTGGCGCAACTCCATTCGCTGACTCCGCTGGCCGGGCAACTGTTGCGTGACCATCTTCCCGACGTACACACCCACCTGCTCGGCGCCGGTGCGGTCGTATCGCCGGTGACCGACCGGATGCCGACAACACTTGCCGACCGGAATCTGCGGCCGGGTGACGAAGCACTGTCGTATCTGCAAGGCCGCCGATCGACCCTCGACCGGTCGCTCCGCCTCATCACCGCCTCCGAACCCGGGATCCGATTGTGCGGGGGAAATCTGGCGACCGGGTTGATCACGCGGCCCGGAAGCCCGCCACGAGTGGCCGGGGTACGCACGATTCGAGGCGACCGCGCCGCGGATATCGTCCTCGATGCGTCCGGGCGCCGTTCGCCGATAGATACCTGGCTGGGGAGCGAGCACATCCGTCCGACAGCGACCATCGAAACCGAATGCGGTATCAACTACTACACACGGCACTACCGGCTCCGGCCGGGAGAATCCTGGCCCGAACCGGGCCGTCTCTCGCTTTTGCAGTTCACACCACACTTCGGACTGGTCGCCTGTACGGCCGATAACGGCGTGCTCTCGGTGGCTGTCTGCCCCGCTGCCGAGGATCGCCCGTTCCGGTCGCTGCGCTATGCCGCCGCCTACGAAGCGGTGATCGATACGCTGCCCGGGCTGCGGAAATGGCGTGCCGTGTGCAGTCCGGATACCGGAGTCCGGCCGATGGCGGGGCTGCACGGTTTGCTGCGGCGACTGATCGTCGATGGATCGCCGGTGGTGCATGGACTCCATGTCCTCGGTGATGCCGCCTGCCATATGAACCCCACCCTCGGCCGGGGTGTCGGGATGGCGTTGGACAGCGCCGTCCGCGTGCGAGCCGCGATCCGGCGCCATCCCGACAGCGCCCACGATCAAGCCTTGGCCGTCGATGCCGGAATCACCGCCGACGTGCAGCCGTGGTTCGCGGAGCAGACCAGGCTCGACGCCGCCTACCTGGGATCACTGCGGCGTTCGATACATGCGCAGCCGGAACCGGTATCGGAGCCGGACGACCTGATCTCACCGGCGCATATTCGCACCGCGGCGGCCTACGACCCCGTGGTGTTCCGATCCCTCATGCAGGTGACCGGTATGTTGCGACGCCCCGACGAGGTGTACACAGACCCGGTGGTGCAGGCTCGAACCCGGGGCGTTCTCGCCGCCGTCGATCGTGCCGGGCCACGCTGGGTTTCCCGGCACGTTCTGCTGGACGCACTCGCGGCCGCCTGATTACGGAAGCAGCGACCCGCTAGTGCGGGATGGAGTCGATGATCCTGCGCGCACCCTGCCGCAGCAGGTCCGATCCCACGAAGAAGCCCAGCGCCTGCGGATCCTCCGGGACACCCCAGTGCTGCGAGTCCAGCCACTGGGTGCCCTCGAGGTTGAACACCTTGCCGTGCAACGAGAGCCGGCCGGCGGGTTCGATGACGCAGACGCCGGCGATCGGCGAATTGCAGTGGCCCTGTAGGGCGTGCAGCATCGCGCGTTCGGCGTCGACGACGCGGCGGGTTTCGGCGTGATCGAGCCGACCCGCGAGTTCGCGGACCTCGTCGTCGTCGGCGCGGCAGGCCAGAGTGAGGACACCGGCGCCGATCGGGGGGCACATGATTTCCAGCGGCAGGATTTCGGTGATCCGATCCTCCTGGCCGATCCGGTACATCCCGGCGACCGCGGCGATCAGCACATCGCAGTACCCGTCCTCGAGCCGCATGAGCCGGGAGTTCATATTCCCGCGCAGCGGTTTCATCTCCAGATGCGGGTAGTGCAACCGCAACTGCGCGGCCCGGCGCACCGAACTGGTGCCGACGACGGTCCCCGGCGGTTGTTCCGACAGCGGCCGGCCGTCCTTGGTGATGATCGCGTCGCGCACATCGTCGCGTTTCGGGAATCCGGCGAACGCGATACCCTCCGGAATCGGGATATCACCCGGAATATCCTTCAAGCAGTGCACGGCCAGATCGGCCTCGTCGTGCAGCAGGGCATCGTCGATTTCCTTGACGAAAGCCCCCTTGCCACCGAGCGCTGCCAAATCCCCCATCCAGCGGTCACCGGCAGCAGTCACCTTCACCAGTTCGGTTTCCGCACCGAGCTCGGATAAACCCGCCGCCACCTGCTCGGCTTGGGCAACTGCCATAGGACTGGCCCGGGTCGCGACCCGGATAATGCGCGAGGCCATGGCGTGACTCTACCGCCGCCCGAAACCCCGGCAACCGGCCGTCCCCGCGGCGACCGGGGACAGACCTATCCGGCTATCGCCCCGCTCGGTATCGAGGTCAGGACGCGGACGGATACCGACCGGTCGCAACATCCGAGGTGAATGCATCCCAGGTTTCGGGACCGAAGACCAGCGCCGGGCCCGTGGGATCCTTGGAATCACGGACTCCCACCGTGCCCCCGGCCAAGAACGCGGCCTCGACACATGCCTTATCGGCACCGCTGTACGTGCTTTTGAACCACTTCACGCCGGCTAGATGATCGATCACGTCCCGTACTCCTTCGCAACCCGCCGCAACAGTGCCCGACTACGCTCGTCATCGAGCGTTTTCCGCCGAAGCCTCTGATACGCCCGAGCATAACGTTCCACCGTCGCCGGCTTTTCCAAATAGAGGTCCCCGGTGTAGCTCTCGACATAGACAACCGTCGGCTCCGGGGGCTGTCGTCGAGCGAGTCGGCGCGGTTCCAAAATCACGAACGGCCCCATCGCAACACCCATCGGACAACCCGCGGAAAAGGGAAGGACGCGGACCGTCACATTCGGTCGCGTCCCGAGATCCGCGAGATGGCGCAACTGACCTGCCATAACGCGGCAACCACCGACGAGGACCCGAAGCGCCGATTCCCGGACGATGATGTCGATCCGGACCGGCGCATGGTTTCGGGTTATCCGAGCCTGTCTGCCCATCCTCAACTTGACCCGCCGCTCATGCTCCGTGACCGCCTCATCGGGGAAGGCGGCCCGGATCAGCGCATTCGCGTATGCGGGAGTCTGCACAATCCCCGGTACCAGCTCGGGCTCATACCAGGTCAGTGCCTGCGCCGAGGACTCCAGATCCACGAATACGTCGAAATGCTCGGGAATGATGTCCCCGTACTCATGCCACCAACTTTTGCCCGCTGCTTGAAGAGCGAGTCCTTTCAGCACCTCGGTGAACTCTTCGCTGAATTCGTAGATTCGGCACAACGCCTCCAGGTCCATCATCCGGATACGTTCGGTCGCACCGACCTCCAACCGCTGGACCGTACTGATACTCCACTGCATCAACGCACCGACCTCGGCCAGCGTCAGCCCTACTGCCTCTCGACCGTTGCGCAGGTGCTTACCAAGCTGCCGACGAGGAAGGGTCGATCGATCACACTCGGTCATACGGATAGCTCCGTTCCAAGGGGACCAGGTGTTCTCAGCACTGAGACGCTCCACCGTCCAGAATGAGAATCGCCCTGGCGATTCGGACGATTTGACGATCGAGCCTGGTCCAGCACCATTCCGCGATGCTGTCCTAGGCGTGCGCCCGGCAGGGAGAAGCCGACCCGAAACCCCTATGCTTCCCCGCCCCGGCACCCCTTGCTCTCCGCCGGGACCGGGCGCATCGAACAATACTCCCGATCCACGTCAGAGGTGTTGCGATAGAGCATTTTCCGTTTGGACTGCGCCAGGCAGCTGGTCGGCACCCTCAGATCATCGACAAAGTGGAGTTTGCGGCACGCGCCACCAGCGGGGCCGCGACGGATGCGATGTCGGTATCGCCACGCCTAGCCGGCCGGTTCGGTCAGTTTGCGGGAGCGGAGTTCGTGGCCCTTCGAGGTTTTGCAACGGCCCGATTCCAGGTCCCACTGCCAGCCGTGCAGGTTGCAGGTGAGGGTGTTTCCTTCCACCACACCGAATTTCGACAGGTCGGCTTTGAGGTGGGGGCAGCGGCGCTGGATTTCCCAGCCGGCCACCTCGACCGAGGCCGAATCGTCGTGGGCTTCGGAGAACCAGCCGTCGGCGTAGGCGATGCGTTCGTCGGTGAGGCATTTGAAGAACGTGTACAGGTACTCGTTGTAGCCGCCGATACGCCAGGCCTGGAAGCGGGTGGACAGGAAGATCGTGTTCACCCAGTCCGGTTCCTGATCACGCAGGACGGTGCGGACGAGTTCGGGGGCGATCCGGAAGCCGTAGCGGTATTTGCCCTCCCCCTCGCGGGGGGCGCGGACCTGGCGGGCCGGGAAGTCGAGGACCACGGTTTCGTCGCCGAGCACCAGGCCGACCGGGTAGCCGATACCGTCGCAGATGAGATCGCTCTGCCGCATGATCGGCTCGAACAGGTCGCGCAGGGGTTCGAGGAGCGGTTCGCCTTCGGCTGCGGCCCAGGTCTTCTTCTCCGCGACCAGTACCGGTGCCAGCCGCTGCGCCATCTTCTCGATGTAGGCGGCCTTATCGTTCCAGATGGTGTCGGGATCGTAGGGATGGTTCAGTTCGAGTTCGGCGCCGTGCACGTCGACCGTCGACCCGGGCACCATCAGCAGCCCACGGTCGTGGCCGTGTTCGCGCATCTGCTCGAGGAAGACCATCTGGTCGGGGAAGATATTTCCCTCGTCGCCGCGATCGTCGTTGAGGTAGCGCAGTTCGTCGTCGAGGAAAACCGGCGGGCCGGCCGACGGGACAACCCAGGTGGCGCCGACCTGCTCGATATAGCTGCGGGCCCGGTCCATTCCGCGCTGCCGCTTTTGCTTACCGAAATTCGATTTCGTGCGCGCCGGGATGTCGTACACCATCGGATACCAGATGGCGCCGGAGTACTGCAGCAGATGAATATCTATCGTGCCGAAGGCGTCGTGCAGGACGTCCATATCGACCGGCCGCGCGTCGTTCATATTGAAACAGGTGGTTTCCCGGTCGGAGACGATGAGTCCGGAATCACCGATCGGACCGTCCGCGGGAGCGCGCAGCGCGACGATCATGATGTCGAGTTCGGCGGTGGGATCGCCACCGCCGGGGGCCCCGGGGCCCCGGCACCCGTTGGGTGTCCAAAACAACGGGTTTGATGATATTTTTTTTAAGCGTTTGTGCAACGCACACGGGCCCGAGGAATCGGTTTTCTGCCCGGTGGCCGCAGACGAAGACAGCACCTCGGGGTAGGTCATGCCCGCGCGTTCGTTGCGGTCGAGATTACCGCCGGCGACCATACCGTCGAGCACATAGTTCCAGCGGGCCTCGGC
>NZ_JARWNW010000245.1 GCF_029868325.1 Nocardia carnea | reverse complement strand
CGCGCCCCGGGGGTTTCCCCCCCCCTTGGCCCCGTGTGCCCCCGCCCCTACCCCCGCGGCCCCCCCTAATTCCCCCGCCGCTTCACTCCTGGCACGGGCCGAAACCTTTCAGGGCCTCGCTGAACTCGGCGCCGCCGTTCGTTGTGTTGGGTTTTCTCGGTCGGGACTGTTGAAGGCCTCGCTGGACTCGCTGCCGCTGTTGGTTGTGTTGGGTCTCGTGGGTCGGAACAGTTGAGGGCTTCGCTGAACTCGGCATCGCCGGGCGGTTTGTTCCGTTGTGTGTCCCGCTTTCGGTGGGGTGCCGGGTGGCAGGCCGGCGGTTGTTCAGGCTCGGGGCGATTCAGAACTCGGCGTTTCCAATTCGGAAACCACGACGGTAGGGGTGAGGTGGCCGCGTAGGCGGCGGTCGATCTCGCCGGCCACCGGAATCACCACGGACGCCGCCGAGGTGGCGACCGCGTCCACCAGGATCGCCGGCCAGTCGGGCGGGTTCGCATCGGCCAGGGCGGCGATCACCGCCGCCGCTACGGTATCGCCTGCGCCGGTAGGGTTTCCGGTGAGCGGTTCGGGCAGATGGGCATCCCAGGCGCCGTCGGCGGTTACCGCGACCATGCCCAGCGGGCCGCGCGTGATGATCACCGCCCCGGCCCCGCGATCCACCAGCGGCCGGGCCGCGGCGACCAGCGCGGCCGGCGTCTCGGCGCCGGACTTCGTCAGCTCCTCGAACTCCGCCAGCCCGGGTAGCAACACCACGCCGGGTACCCGCGACGCCATCCGCAACGCGGGTCCGTCCAGATCGCATACCGTCGGCACGCGGGCCTCCAGCGCCGCTTGGGCGATCCGGGCAGGTAGGCCCGGATCGATCCCTTCGGGTAGCGAGCCGGCGATCACCAGCCCCGAGATATGCGCCAGCATGCCCGAAACCCGCACCTCGAGCTGTTCGGAAGCATGCGGGTTGGCGACCCGGGCGCCCGGTTCACGCAACGCGGTCGCGGTGCCGGTATCGGATTCGCTGATCACCACGGTGCGCCGCACCCACGGCAGGGCGTGCACGAAATCCACCGGCACCTCGGCCTCGGCCGCGGCGGCGAAGGCATGATCCGCGAAACCGGTGGCCCGGGCGTAGCGGCCCAGCTGATTCAGCACCCGGGTCACATTGATGCCCTTGCCGCCGAGACGCTGCTCCACCGATTTGACCCGATGCGTCCGGCCGCAGGTGAAATTCTCGACCCGGTAGGTCACATCGTATGCGGGATTCATTGTCACGGTGAGGATCACGAGAACCACTGTCCACGAGAGTCGGCGCGCCGCAAATCCGGGCGGACGGCGGGCGCGGATGAGGTGGGTCGCCGGCCGCTCCGGCTCCGGCGCGGAAAGTACGGAATCAGATCGCCGCCTCCGCGGGGAACGCGACGGTGATGCGGCCCAGCCGGCCGTTCCGGGCTGCCACCATCTCCGCGGCCACCGCAAGTGCGGTCTCGGTGGCGGTCGCGGGGCCGATATCCATACCGGCCGGTGCGTGCAACCGCGCCAGCATCGCCTCGTCGAACCCGCTGGCACGTAGCTCGTCTAGGCGGCGCGCGCAGGTGAGCGCCGACCCCGCCACTCCGATATAGCCGACCTCCGGTAGGCGCAGCGCCACCGTGAGCAGCGGAATCTCGAACTGTGGATCGTGGGTGGCCAGCACGATTCCGGTCGAGGCGTCCACTTCGCCCTCGGCGACCAGCACATTCAGATACCGGTGCGGCCAATCGCAGACCACCTCCGCACCCGGGAAAGATTCCGGCACGGCGAATGCGGGCCGGGGATCGCAGATGGCCACGCGATAGCCCAGTAGCTGGGCCTGCGCGGCGAGCGCGGCGGTGGTTGTATTGGCGCCGAAGATCACCAGCAGCGGCGGCGGGGCGAACGACGCGACGAAGATATCGGACTGCGGTAGTGATACCAGCTCGGTCGCATGCCGTTTATCGGTGATCAGATGCTGCCCGATCATCCCGGGCTCCGGATTCCAGACCACGGTGAAAACCGTTACCCGCCGATGTTCGGCTATTTCGGCGGCCACGGCCGGGAATTCCGGGAAATGGCCGCGCGAGAAGGGTTCGGTGAACACATCGATGATCCCGCCGTCGCCCGCCGATTCGGCGCCGGGCACGGTGAGCCGGTGTAAAGAGCGCTGACCGGTACGTGCCGATTGCACGGTGGCCTCGTAGACGGTGTCCTCGATACCGGTGGAGGCCATGGATCCGTAGATCATTCCGTCCGGATTCACGAGCATTGCCGTTCCCACCGGAATATCCACATACCCACCCGTGCGCACGATGGTGGCCAGCCCGCCGGTCCGGCCCGAACGCCACACTTCGAGCAGGTCGTCGACGATATCGCGCATCAACAGCTCCGATCCCACCGTGCTGCGGAGGGCAGGCGCTCACCATCGGCACCTGTCACCGATGACCGCGCACGTGACGGACACCCTAGCGTTGTTCGGTGAGAATTTGGCACGGCTGCGAAAATCTCATCCGGCGGGCATATGAATGGGTGGCAAAAACTTATGGGGCTGTGTTGTCGGGGGGGGGGGGGGGGGGGGGGGGGGGGGGGGGGGGGGGGGGGGGGGGGGGGGGGGGGGGGGGGGGGGGGGGGGGGGGGGGGGGGGGGGGGGGGGGGGGGGGGGGGGGGGGGGGGGGGGGGGGGGGGGGGGGGGGG
>NZ_JARWNW010000244.1 GCF_029868325.1 Nocardia carnea | reverse complement strand
CGCCCGGCCGGTCACCGCCCGCTCCCGCCGCCCCCCCCCCCCCCCCCCCCCCCCCCCCCCCCCCCCCCCCCACGATCGGTGCCACCGATGTACTCGTCGCCACCGGATCCGTTCCGGTGCAGCTCCCGGTTCCCGGCGCGGATCTGCCCGGCGTCATCACTTCCGACGGTGCGTTCGGGCTGACCGAGGTACCCGATCGACTGGTCGTCGTCGGCGGTTCGGCCGTAGGAGTGGAATGGGCGGGCCTGTTCGCGGCGTTCGGTAGCGAAGTCACCGTGGTGGAGCTACAGGATCGGCTGGTGCCCGCCGAGGACGCGGAGATCGGTATCGCGCTGGGTCGCGCGTTCGGCAAGCGCGATATCTCCGTGCTGACCGGATCGACCGTCACGGCCCTCACGCAGGCAGGGAGCTCGTTACGGGTGAGCGTCGACGGCCGGCAGGCCCGCGATCTCGATGCCGATGTGGTGCTGGTGGGCGTGGGCCGCCGGCCGAATACGACCGGACTCGGGCTGGATACCGCCGGAGTGGCGACGGACGCGCGCGGCTTCATCCGGGTCGATGATCAGCTGCGGACGAATGTCGAGCATATCTGGGCGATCGGGGACGTCACAGGAAAGGCACTGCTCGCCCATGTCGCCTCCCATCAGGGGATGACCGCCGCCGAAGTGATCGCCGGGCGCGATACCCGTATCGACTACACCGTGATTCCCGCGGCAACCTTCACCCATCCCGAGGTCGCCGGGGTGGGCCTGACCGAGGATGCCGCCCGCGCCGCCGGGCACGAGATCGTCACCGCCAAGTTCCCGTTCTCGGCGCTGGGCCGCGCCAAGACATTCGGCGATACCGAGGGGTTCGTGAAGATCATCGCCGGAGCGCGGCACCACGAGGTCCTCGGAGTGCACATCATCGGCCCGTCGGCCAGTGACCTCATCGCGGAGGGTGCGCTGGCGATTTCGCTGGAGGCGACGCTGGACGAGCTCGCCGGCACCATCCATGCCCACCCCACATTCGGCGAGATCGGTATGGAGGCAGCCCTGAGCGGGCTCGGCCTGCCGGTACATATCGCCCCCGCCCGGAAGCGTTGAGGAGAGCTCGTGACGACCAGCGCCACGTCCCGCAAGACAACCCGCCCGGCCGGACCGCAAGCCCCGGCCGAACCCGCCACGACCGCGAATCCGGCCGGCGGTACCGCGGCGGCCGTCGAGGCCGGTGGAATCGACGCGATCGACCGCCGGATCGCCGCGGAGGATCCGAACACCCTGCGCAGCCTGTTCAGCGACATGCTGTTCGTGCGCCGTTTCGAAGAACGCGCCGCGCAGAGCTACCAGCAAGCGAAGATCGGCGGCTACTGCCATCTCAACCTGGGTGAGGAGGCCACCGTCGTCGGCATGGGTGCGGCGATGCGCCCCACCGACTACCTGTTCACCAACTACCGGGAGCACGGGTACGCGCTGGCCAAAGGGATCGAGCCGGGCCGCGTGATGGCCGAACTCTACGGCCGTTCCACCGGCACCTCCAAGGGCTGGGGCGGTTCGATGCATATGTACGACACCGCGACACGTCTGCTCGGCGGCTACGGCATCGTGGGCGGCCAGATCCCGCTGGCCGTCGGGGCCGCGCTCGCCATCGACTACCGCGGCGGCACCGATGTGGTGGTGTGCCAGATGGGCGAGGGGACCACGAATATCGGCGCGTTCCACGAATCGCTGAATATCGCGGCGCTGTGGCGTCTGCCGATCGTCTTCCTGGTGATCAACAACCAGACCGGTATGGGCACCACCGTCGAGAACTCCTCCGCCGAGCCCGATCTGTGGAAACGCGGCGCCGCGTATCGGATGCGGGGTGAACGAGTGGACGGTACCGACGTACTCGCCGTCCGGGATATGGCGAGCGAGCTGATCGAAACGGCTCGGCGCGAAGGCCGGCCGGCGCTGCTGGAGACGACCAGCTATCGCCTCAAGGGGCATTCGGTGGTGGACCCCGCGAAATACCGTACAGGGGAGGATGTCTCGATCGCGCGCGACCACGATCCGATCACCCGCTGGCAGCGCCGGCTGCTGGACGCGGGTGTGCTCACCGAGCAGTCGCTCTCCGATATCGAAGCCGAGGTGGCCGCGGGGGTGGCCGCCGCGGTCGAATTCGCGGAGGCGAGTCCGGATCCGGAGCCGTCGAGCCTGTTCGACTACACCTATGCGACGCCGGTGGCGCACGACTGCCGCCGCCTGCCCGCCGACCCGCTTTTCGCCTGACAAGGACTTCCCTGTGGCACTCATGACCTACCGCGAAGCGCTGCGCGAAACTCTTCGGGAGGAGATGCGTCGCGATGAAGACGTGTTCCTCATCGGGGAGGAAATCGGCATCTTCGAAGGCTCCTACAAGATCACCGCCGGGCTGCTGGCCGAATTCGGCGAAAAGCGGGTTCGCGATACTCCGATCGCCGAGGAGGGATTCGTCGGCGCGGCCATCGGGGCCGCGATGCTCGGTCTGCGCCCGGTGGTGGAGCTGATGACGATCAACTTCTCGCTGCTGGCGCTGGACCAGATCGTCAACCACGCGGCCAAGATCTACGGCATGTTCGGCGGGCAGACCAGCGTTCCGATGGTCATCCGCACCCCGGGCGGGGGTGGCCAGCAGCTGGGGGCGACCCATTCACAGAACATCGAGCTGTACTACGCGTTCGTCCCCGGCCTGAAGGTGGTCGCGCCGAGTACGCCGGCCGATGCGCGGGCGCTGCTCAAAGCCGCCATCGCGGATGACGATCCGGTGCTCTTCCTGGAGAACCTCGCGCTGTACAACACCAAGGGGGAAGTTCCGGACGATCATGTGGTCGCGGAGATCGGCAAGGCGGCCATCACCCGTCCGGGCAGCGATATCACGCTGATCGGCTACTCGCGGATGGCGACGGTATGCACCCAGGTCGCCGAACGCCTCGCAGGCGAAGGGATCTCGGCCGAGGTGATCGATCTGCGCAGCCTGCGCCCGCTGGACCGCACCACCCTCGTCGATTCCGTACGCAGAACCGGCTGCGCCGTGATCGGCGAAGACGACTGGCTCACCTACGGGATCGGCGCCGAAATCGCCGCTTCCCTCTCCGACGGCGCCTTCGACTATCTCGATGCGCCCGTACGCCGGGTCGCCATGGCCGAGATACCCCTGCCCTACGCCAAGCCGCTGGAACGGCTCGCGCTGCCGTCCGCCGATTCGCTGTACACCGCCGCGGTGGAAACACTCGCGGCCGTGGGCACGCGACGCTGAGACCGGAACCGGAGGACGAGAAATGCCTGAAATCACGATGCCACGGCTGTCCGACACCATGGAGGACGGCGTCATCTCCGCGTGGCTCAAGCAGGTCGGCGACCGGGTGACCCGCGGCGATGTGCTCGCCGAGATCGAAACCGACAAGGCGCTCATGGAACTCGAGGCCTACGACGACGGCGTGCTCGAACGAATCATCTTCGAGGCGGGTGCCCGCGTGCCCATCGGCGAACCGATCGCCGTGGTCGGCGACGGAAGCGGGACAACAGCACACACACAGATTCCGGCCCGCGCCGGTACATCGGGCACTTCGGCACCGCAGGCCGGTACCGGGGACGGCCGGCCCGGTGGAGGTGCCGACGTGCCCGCGGGCGAGACCGGTGCACGGACGAAGTCCTCTCCGCTGGCCCGCAAGGTCGCGCGTGAGCTCGGCATCGATATCGCCACTGTGGCCGGTACGGGGCCGCACGGACGTGTTGTCCGCCGAGACGTCGAAGCCGCGGGCCGAGCAGGTGTGTCCGAGCCGGTGGTCGCGCCGGCGGCCGGTGAATCCGAGACGGCCGCGCCGGCGGGCCTCGACGCCGACGAGGTGGCGCTGACCACCATCCAGCGGATCTCGGCCCGACGCCTCACCGAAAGCAAGCAGCAGGCACCACATATCTACCTGACCAGCGCTATCGATGTGACCGACCTGCTGGAATTCCGCACCCGGCTCAACACGACGCTCGCGGAAACGGACGCGGGCAAGGTGAGCATCAACGATCTGCTGGTCAAGGCTGTCGCCGCGACCCTGCGGGCGCATCCGGCCGTCAATGTCTCCTTCGCCGGTGACAAGCTGTGGCGGCATCGCGGGGTGCACCTCGGGATCGCGGTGGCGACACCGGCGGGCCTGATGGTTCCGGTGATCCGCGACGCCGATCGCAAGAGCGTATCCGAGATCGCCGCGGAGTCCGGCGACAAAGCCGCACGCGCACGGGACCGCACACTGGGCCCCGGCGAAATGGCGGGCGCCACGTTCACCCTCTCCAACCTGGGTATGTTCGGTATCGAGCACTTCACCGCCGTGATCAACCCGCCCGAGGCCGCCATCCTGGCCGTCGGCGCGATCACAGACGAATTACGCTCGCACGGCGGTCAGGTGGCCGGCCGGAAGATACTCCGCGTCACCATGTCCGCTGATCACCGTGCAATCGACGGGGCCGTCGCCGCACAGTTCCTGGCCGGCTTGAAGGGACGGCTCGAACAACCGCTGCGCATCGTCGTCTGACAGGTGCGGATCGTTCCCGTCCGACACCGATCGCTCCGGCTGGATCGTCGCCGGGCTGCGGTACAGCCCGGGGGCGAGTAACTCGCTGCGGTCCGCTCGAGTACCCGGAATGTCATTCAGTGGGACAGGGATCTTGGGATTCTCTCGCGCTGCCCTTAGCGTCCCGGTTCTGGCCACTCCTACGTTCCGGCGTGGCCCGTATGTCTCCTGGAGGAGTCCCTGTGAATCTGATCAAATCCCGCCTGTCCGCGATGATCGGAGCGGTCATCGCGGCGACAGCGATTCTCGTAGCCGGCGGCGGCAACGCCGTCGCCGCACCGCAGACCGGTGAAATGTTCCTCACCTTCATCCGCCACGGCGAATCGGCGGGCAATGCTTCCGGCCTGATCGACACATCCACCCCCGGCCCCGAACTGACCGACAAGGGCTGGGCCCAAGCGGAAGCGGTTGCCGGGTTCCTGTCCGATTGCAAATTCGACGGTATCTACGCATCGAAGATGATCCGGACCCAGCAGACGGCGCAGCCGACCTCGGACCAGTGTGACAGCCCAGTAACTGTCGAGCCGGGTCTCCACGAAATCGAGGCCGGCATCTACGAGGGCAAACCGGAGCACGAGGCCGGCCAAGGCTACTTCGAAGCACCGATCCAGTGGATCCAGGGCAATCTGGACGCCCGCATCCCCGGCTCGATCAACGGTCACGAGTTCAAGAAGCGCATGGACGACTCCATCCGGGATATCCAGAACCGCGGCAGCAAGCGTCCGATGATCTTCTCGCACGGCGGTGCCATCATGATCTGGACAATGCTCTCCGTCTCCGACCCCGACCTGAGCAAGCTGCAGAACGACCCGTTGCAGAACACCAGCCGCGTGGTTGTGAAGGGCACCCCGGATAAGGGCTGGCGGCTCGTCTCCTGGGACGGCACCCCGGTCGGCTGAACCGGACAGGTTGTCCCCCGGCCCTCTGCGCGTCGGTCGGGGGACATCGCCGGTCGTCCGGGTGCCGACCGAGGCCACGGTGAACCGGGTCCAGTGGGCGGCGTGTTATCGGCACCCTGTGTTGTCGTTTCCGGCGAGGTCACCGATAACGAGCGCCGAGTTCGCGGCGGTGGTCGGCGGGAGAGCCGTACAGGGATCGGTTGAGGGTGGCGCGTTTGAGGTAGCGGTGGACTCCGCTTTCCCAGGTGTAACCGATTCCGCCGTGCAGCTGCATCGCGGCACCGGCGATCCGGACCGCGGCTTCACCGGTGAATGCTTTCGCCATGCTCACCGCCCGGCTGCTGTCCGGGGCGCCGGTGACCACGGCGGTCGAGGCGGCGGTGACCAGTTGGCGGGCGATGGTCAACTCCACCAGCATGTCGGCACAGGCGTGTTTTACCGCTTGGAAGGAACCGATGGGGCGGCCGAACTGTTCACGGACCCGGGTATAGCCGACGGTCGCATCCAGCATGGCGGCCGCGAGACCCAGGCTGTCGCAGGCCACCGCGAGGACGGCGCGGTCGTAGAGAAGGCGCAGGGGGTGCGGTGCGCCGGGCGCGAACGGGACGAACGATTGCTTCGCCAGGGCCACGCCCAGGGCGGTGACCTTGCCGAGTGAGCGGGTTTCGTCGACCACCGGAAGCTCGGTGATCTCCAGTCCCGCGGCACCGGGTTCGACCAGGGCGACACCGAGGGCACCGTCGGCGGCCCGGGCAGGAATCAGCAATACCGTGGCCGCTGGGGCGTAGAGGACGAAATCCGCCGACCCTGATAGCAGGATCGCCTTACCGGTTTGGACCAATTCGAAGGCGGGTACTATGCCTCCGGTGCCGGCACAAGCCGTTTCGCCGCCGGCCGCCGGCACCATATTTCCCGCGAGTACCGCCACGGGGCGAGCAGTTCCCGCGACGGTTTCGCACAGTACGACGTCGCGGCGGGTAGTCGGTTCCAGTAAGCAGAGGGCACCGATACCCGCCGCGGCGACGGCGGGATACGGGGTGCGGGCCGCCGCCCGGCCGATCTCTTCCAGCAGGATCGCGGTTTCGGTGAATGTTGCTGCTGTGCCGTCGAATTCGTCCGGCACCTCGAGCCCCGTCCACCCCGCGCGGGCCACCGCGGACCATTCGACCGCCGCATCGCCGGTCTTACCGAGCAGTTCCCGCGCCACGGTGCGCAGTTCGTCGTGGAATTCGGCGAAATCGTCGCTCATCATGCTCCCGCCGGTTCCCTGGGCAGGCCCAGTCCGCGTTCACCGATGATCGTGCGCTGGATTTCGCTACTGCCACCGGGGATCGTCCATTCCCAGGAGCCGACGAAATCCAGGACCCAGGCGCCGGATTCCCAGCCGCCCGACATCGGCTTGCGCAGGACGGTCTGGCCGGGCAGCCCACTGATTTCGGCACCGAAATCGGTCATCCGCTGCAAGAGTTCGCTGTAGTACAGCTTGACGATGGAGGCGTCGGCGGGGCCGGCGGTGCCGGCGTCGTGGCGTTCGACCAGATCGCGGCAGAGTGCGCGGAGGCCGGTCAGCTCGGTTTCCAGCCGGGCCAGCCGGTCGGTCGTCCGGGGATCGTCGAGGGCGGACCGGCCGAGGGCGCCGGGTTTGCGGCATTCCCCGACCAACCAGCCGAACCCCGCATTACCGAGGCGTTCCGCGAGTTCCAGCATGGTGAGACCGCGTTCGGCACCGAGGGTCTGTTGCGCCAGCTGCCAGCCGCGGTTCTCGGCGCCGAGCAGGTTCGCGGCGGGAATCCGCACGTCGTCGAGGAAGATCTCGCAGAAATGCGATTCACCGGTGGCCTGCCGGATGGGCCTGACTTCGACCCCTGGGCTGCGCATATCCATCAGGAAATAAGAGATGCCTTGACGTTTGGGGGCCTCCGGGTCGGTCCGGGCCAGCAGCAGGCACCAGTCGGCGTATTGGGCGCCGCTGGCCCATACCTTCTGGCCGGTGACCAGGTAATCGTCGCCGTCGCGCCGGGCCGCGGTGCGCAGGGCGGCCAGATCGGAGCCCGCGCCCGGTTCGGAGAATCCCTGCGCCCAGAGTTCGCCGTCGAGGATCGCGGGCAGATGCCGTTTGCGTTGCTCCGCGGTGCCGCCGGCGAGCAGGGTGGCGGCCGTGTGGTGGATGGCGACGAACGCCAGCACCAGCCGGGGGGCGTCGTGCGCCGCGAGTTCCTGGTACAGGACGATCTGTTCGGGGATCGGCATACCGCCGCCGTATTCGCGGGGCCAGTGCGGGACGGCGTAGCCGGCGGTACGCAGTTCCTGGAACCAGGCCTGCTGGAAGTCGACGAATTCGGCGTCGGTGGCGCCGGTCTGGGCGGTGCGCCATTCGGCCGGCACGTGCGTGCGGCACCAATCCCGCACGGTGGCGCGGAAATCCGCGAGATCGGTGGAGGTTTCGGCGCCCACGTTATCGCCGCGCCCGTTCGCGCAGAGCTTCGAGGCGCTCCCGGTGTTCCGCGGATTGCATAGTGACCACCTCGGCCGCGAATCCGGCTTGCAGCGGACCGGCCAGGGCCTGCGAGAGATACATGTTCACCACCCGTTTGGTGCTACTCAGCGCGTTCTGCGGTTGTTTCGCCAGGCGTTCGGCGAGACGGTTCGCGGCCGGGAGCAGATCGGCGGCGGCCACCATCCGGCTGGCCAGCCCGAGTTCCACCGCCGTGGCGGCATCGATCCGGTCACCGGTGTATAGGTATTCGCGGGTGCGCAGAATCGGGGTCAGCAGCGGCCAGAACGCGGCACCGCCGTCGCCGGCCACCAGCCCGACCGCCACATGCGGGTCGGCGAGATGGGCGCCCTCGGAGATGAGGACGATATCGCAGAGGATCGCGATACTGGCACCCAGCCCGACCGCCGGGCCGTTGACCGCGGCGATCACCGGCAGCGGGCAGCGCAGCAGTTCCTCGATGATCTCCGCGCCTTCGCGGATACTCTCGTCGCGGGCCACCGGATCGTCGAGGAACGAGGTGATCCAGTCCAGGTCGCCGCCGGCGCTGAACGCCCGGCCCGCCCCGGTCAGGATCACCACCCGCGCTTCGGTATCGGCCGCCAGCTGCCGCCACACCTGCGCCAGCGCCCGATGCAGGTCGGCGTTCACCGCGTTCAGCTCGGCCGGCCGGTTGATGGTGACGGTGCGGATCGGTCCGGCACCGGTGACGGTGAGGGCCTCCGGCAGGTCGTATCGCATAGGTCTCACACCCCCATCGGGTCGGAGAACAGGCCCGCCAGCCCGCGGCGGCCGATCCGGCCGGTCAGCGCCTGCTCGGTGCCGACGGCGGCGAACGGCAGGCGCCGCAACGGAAGACTGTAGCGCGACAGCCAGGACAGCGTGGTCTCATCGCAGAACCCGGCCGCCCCGTGCAGCTGATGTGCCACCCGGAACACGATATCGGCCGCCTCGATCGCGGCCAGGCGTAAGGCGAGGGCATCGCCGAGCGCGTCGGGACGCCCGGATTGGATGCTCCACAGGGCGTACCGGGCGAGCAGGTCGACTCCCCGCCGCTCGACCTCGGCCTCGGTGAGCTGGAACTGCACACCCTGGAATTCGGCCAGGGGCCGCCCGAACTGCTCCCGGATCCGCACATGGGCCCGGGTCAGCTCGAGGGCCCGGGCCAGCATGCCCAGCAGGGTCCAGCACGGGAGGGTCAGGGCGAGCGCGAGGTCCGCGGTGCCGTCCCCTGCCAGGGGCCGGATGGTCAGCGGGACGACGAACGCCGACTCCCGCGCGGATTGCGAAGTCCCGGACGGGGTCGCCACCCCGAGCTCCCCCGCCATGGACACGGTCGCCCACCGGAGGTCGGTGCCCAGCACCGGGCCTGCGGGTTCCGGCCCGGCAACCACGATCAACCCGTCGTATCCCGGCTCATCCGGCCGCGCCAGC
Source organism: Nocardia carnea (assembly GCF_029868325.1). Classification (GTDB taxonomy): domain Bacteria; phylum Actinomycetota; class Actinomycetes; order Mycobacteriales; family Mycobacteriaceae; genus Nocardia; species Nocardia carnea_C. Next base: position 13,031 of record NZ_JARWNW010000244.1, on the reverse strand, counting down.
CGTTCCGCCACCGGGTACGGAGCCGCCCAGTACCCGCCCGCCCGGCACACCGCCGCGGCCGCCTCCAACTCCACCGGATCACGCCGCGGCGCCAGATCCCAGACACCGAGCTCACCGAGCACCGGCTCCACCCTCTCGCCGCGGCTGCCCGGTGCCCGTTCCGCCCGCTGTACGAGTTCATCGCCCCCTGCCGCGCCGAGCGCCCGCACCACCGCACGGCCGAATTCCTCGGCCTCCGCAGATAATTCGAGCCGCAGCTCGTTGTCTTCCCGCGCCGAAACGCGGTGGCCATCGATCGTTGCGCCCCCGGCCCCGGGGGCACCGGAGCGCGTATCCCGCCGACTGGGTGTACTCACGCTGTCCTCCTCCGCCGGACGCGGTAGCCCTGCCGGTTGTGGGCAGCTCGCGCGTCCTCCTGCGTCGTCCGCGCCCGCTCGGCCCGCGAACGATCTTCGGTCACACCACGGACCCGGACCCGGACCCGGTGCCGATGCCGATGCCGGGTCGATCGCCCGGACCCGGAACCCGGGTCCCGACCAGCCAGCGCACCGTATGCCGTCTGCTCATCGCACAGTCTCGCCACGAATCCGGCGCCGCTGGCCCGACCGGCCACGGCACAAGCCACCGGCTCGCCGCGGCACTCCACCACGAAACCGCCACCACGCGCCGTGGGGTCGGCTGCCGCGGCGGGTGAACCTGTCACGACCGGACCTGCCCGGTCACCGGCCCGCGGTTGTTCGCGCGCTCGGACACCGCCCGGCCCGGCCGTCCCGCGCCGGTACCCCTGGCCGGGTCTGCGAGCAGTTCCCGGGCCAGCAGGATGCGCTGCACCTCGATACTGCCGGAGGCCACGGTGGCGGCATTGGCGTAGCGCCAGTGGTCGTGAACGGCGCGCTGGAACCGGCGCCTGTCATCCGTATCGCCGGGTACGGTCGCGGCCAGTTCCACCAGCACTTCGGCGCTTTCCTGATCGAGCCGGGTCACCGCGATCCGATAGGCCGCCGCGTCGCCCGGCGCGACCGTGCCCGAATTCTGCAGCGAGAGCACCTGGTAGGCCAGCAGCCGGGCCCGGCGGCAGCGCATCAGCATGCGCGCCCAGCGGCCACGCAAAGTCTCCGGGATTTCGTCCCACTGTTCACCGAGAACTCCGGGCGCGGTGTGCAGAAGCCGTTCACAGCGGGCGTAGCGGGCGATACCGACCCGCTCGAAGGCCAGCACCTCCTGAACCACCGACCATCCGTTGTCCACTTCACCCAGCACATCGGCCTCGGTCGCCCGGACGCCGTCGAAGAACACTTCGTTGAGGTGATGCGGCCCGAGCATTGCGTCGATCGGCCGGACGGTGATTCCCGGATCGGACATCGGCAGCAGGAAAACCGTGAGCCCCTGCTGTTTACGTCCTTCGTGCGAGGTGCGTGCCAACAGGAAACACCATTGCGCCATGGTGGCGTAGGAGGTCCAGATCTTCTGCCCCGAGATGGACCAGCCGTCACCGTCGCGCCGGGCGGTGGTGCGCAGCGAGGCGAGATCGGAACCGGCCTCGGGCTCACTGAATCCCTGACACCAGATGACCTCCCCGCGGGCGATCGGCGGGAGATGTTTGCGCTGCTGTTCGGGCGTTCCGTGCCGCATGATGGTCGGCCCGACCCAGTTCACACCCATATATTGCGCGCCGCGCGGTTCGTGCTGCGCCCACATCTCCTCGCGCACCACGGTCTGTTCCCAGATCGAGGCACCGCGCCCGCCGAACTCCTGCGGCCAGGCCAGGCACAGCAGACCGCGTTCGGCCAGAGTGGCGCAGAAGCGCTGAGCGACTCCGAGATCCGCGGGATCATCGGTGAAGGCACCCAGATAGCCGGCGGGGACCTCGTCGGCGATCAACCGGCGTAGCTCGCCGCGGAGCTCCCCGGCGGCCGCCCCCATGGTGAAGTCCATGGGCGTACATTACGTCAATCCTAACAAGGATTGCAATGTTTACCTGGTTGCGGTAGACCGCTATCGAGCTTCGGCGGCGGCCACCGAGAGACAGAATTCGGCCAATCGCTCGACTTCCTCCGATGTCGGCTCGGTGTTCGACCACAGATACTCCGACAACTTGCCGACGATCGCGTAGGCCACCAACCCCGCACAGAACTCCGGCCCCCGCACCCCGAGCTCTTCGAACGGCTCGTACAGCAGGACCGCGAGTCGTTGCGGCGCCGAACCGGCCTGCCCCGACACCAGGTCCACGCCGAGCGCCCCGGTCTGACACAGCACCGCCCGGGTATCGGCCGCGCTCGCCGGTTCCGCCTGCGCCAGGATCGCCGCCACCCAGGTCCGCACCCGCCGCTGCGGACCCGTTTCCTTCGACATCCGGTGCGCGACGTAGTCCGCGAGCCGTTCCACGCCGTCCGCCAGCACGGCCGCCATCAGCGCATCCTTCGACCGGAAATGGCGATAGAAGGCGTCGTTGGACAGCCCGGCGGCGGCGACGATATCGGCGACCCTGGGGCGGGTATTCGGACCACCCCGCCGCACCTGATCGAGCGCGGCATCGAGGAGCCGGCGGATCTCGCCGGCGTATTCGGCCTCCCGCCCGGCCACCGCCTTCCGGGCGATCCGCCCGACCAGCCCAGACTCCGGAAGAATTGCATTCTTGTCCACAAGAAGGATATTCTCACCGAACGAGAGGAGCCGCAAATGGCATGGGATTTCGAGACCGAACCCGACTTCCAGGCAAAGCTGGACTGGGCCGATACCTTCGTCCGGGACGAGGTCGAACCCCTGGATCTGGTGTGGCCGCATCAACAATTCGTCCCCCTCGAGGGTGCCCGCCGAGCGGCGATAGATCCGCTCAAACAGCGTGTGCGCGAACAAGGCCTGTGGGCGACCCACCTCGGCCCGGAACTGGGTGGTCAGGGATACGGGCAGCTGAAATTGGCGCTGCTCAACGAGATCCTGGGCCGTAGTTCCTGGGCGCCTATAATTTTCGGCTGCCAGGCCCCCGATACCGGTAATGCCGAGATCATCGCCCACTACGGCACCGAAGCCCAGAAACAGCGGTACCTGCAGCCGCTGCTCGACGGCGAACTGTTCTCCTGCTATTCGATGACCGAACCGCATGCGGGCGCGGATCCCACCCTGTTCCGCACCCGCGCCGAACGCGACGGCGACGACTGGGTGATCAACGGCCGGAAGTTCTTCTCCTCCAACGCCCGTACCGCATCGTTCCTGATCGTCATGGCGGTAACGAATCCCGACGTCAGCCCCTACAAGGGGATGTCGATGTTCCTGGTGCCCGCCGACACCCCCGGTATCGAGATCGAACGCAATATCGGACTGGCCGGCGAACCGCTGAACGACGGCTCGCACGCACTCATCCACTACAACAATGTCCGGGTCCCCGCCGAATCGCTGCTCGGCGGGGAAGGCCAGGCGTTCGTCATCGCCCAGACCCGGCTCGGGGGCGGGCGGATCCATCACGCCATGCGCACGATCGGACTCGCCCAGAAGGCCGTCGATATGATGTGCGAACGCGCGCTGAGCCGGGAAACCGCAGGCAGCCGGCTTTCGGATAAACAATTCGTCCAAGGCTATATCGCCGATTCCTACGCCCAGCTGAAACAGTTCCGGCTGCTGGTACTGCACACGGCGTGGGAGATCGACAAGTACAACGACTACAAGAAGGTTCGCAAGGATATCGCCGCGGTGAAGGTCGTGATGCCGACCGTCCTGCACGATATCGCCTGGCGGGCCATGCAGGTCCACGGTGCCCTCGGCACCACCAACGAGATGCCGTTCTTCACCATGATCCACGGCGCCGGGGTGATGGGGCTGGCCGACGGGCCCACCGAGGTGCACAAGATGACCGTCGCCAAACAGGTGCTGCGCGACTACCGGCCCAGCGACGACGACTGGCCGACCGAATGGATTCCCCGGCGGCTCGCGGCGGCCCGCGCCAAGTACGCCGAATACCTGGACACCGAGGCGGAGAACCTGTGATCGACTTTGCGCCACTGGCGAATTGGATGGACGAGTCCGGGCTTCCGGGCAAAGGCGAACCGCTGCAGACCCGGCTGCTGTCCGGCGGTACGCAGAACGAGATCTACGAGATCACCCGCGGTGAGCACCGGTGCGTACTGCGCATACCGCCGGTACACGCACCCGCCGACCGGGACAAGGGCATCCTGCGGGAATGGCGGATCATCGAAGCCCTGGACGGCACCGATGTACCGCATACTCCCGCCGTCGCCGTCTGCACCGATACCGCCGTGCTCGGCCGCACCTTCTACCTGATGGGTTTCGTGGACGGCTGGTCGCCGATGGACCATCGCCGGGTCTGGCCGGCGCCCTTCGATACCGACCCCGCCGCCCGCGCCGGCCTGGCCTACCAGCTGGCCGAGGGTATCGCCCTGCTGTCCACCGTGGATTGGCGCGACCGGGGCCTGCACGACCTGGGCCGGCCGGACGGCTTCCACGAACGCCAGGTCGCCCGGTGGACCGGCTTCTTCGACCGGATCAAAGGCCGCGAACTCGACGGGATGGACACCGCGACCCGCTGGCTGCGCGCACACCGTCCACTGGATTACCGCCCGGGTCTCATGCACGGCGACTACCAGTTCGCCAACGTCATGTACCGCGACGGCGCACCCGCCCGGCTGGCGGCGATCGTGGACTGGGAGATGGGCACCGTCGGCGATCCGAAACTGGATCTGGCGTGGATGGTGCAGAGCTGGCCCGCCGACACCTCCGCACCGGATGATTCCGGGTACGTGGATATGCGCGATATGCCCTCGCGTGATCAGGTGGTGGCGCACTATGCGGAGGTGTCCGGACGCCAGGTCGATGATCTCGACTACTACCTGGTGCTCGCCAAATGGAAACTCGCCATCGTGCTGGAACAGGGTTTCCAGCGGGCGGGCGATGATGTGAAACTGCAATCCTTCGGCCCGATCGTCCCCGAACTCATGCGGTCGGCCGCCGAACTCGCCGAAACAACGGAGTACACGTCATGAACGAGTCAGGCCCGGAGGCGGCAGCGGAACGTAACCACGGAGGGTCCTCGGTCACAACCGATCGACACAGCATGAGCGATGACGAATTCCTGGTCGAATCCCGCGGTGCGGTCACCGTTCTCACCCTGAACCGGCCGCAGGCCCGTAATGCGCTGAACGGGAACCTCATCGCCGGAATCGGCGCCACCGTACTGGCGGCCGAAAAAGATCCCGGGACCCGGGCACTGGTACTCACCGCCGCCGGCGATAAGGCGTTCTGCTCCGGTATGGATCTGCGGGCGTTCTCCGGCGGTGAAGACGTGGGGTTCGGCGATACCCCGGAGAACCGTGCCTTCCAGCGCCTTACCCGCGGCAAGGTGGAGGTCCCGGTCATCGGCGCCGCCAACGGCACCGCGGTCGGTGGCGGCCTGGAACTACTGCTGGGCTGCGATCTGATCGTCGCCGCCGACACCGCGAAATTCGGGCTGCCGGAGGTGCAGCGCGGCCTGTTCCCCGGTGGCGGCGGCACCTATATCGCCGAGCGGATACCCCTCGGGATCGCCCTGCAACTCACATTGACCGGCGACTATTTCACCGCGGCCCGCGGCTACGAGATCGGCCTGTTCAATGCGGTGACACCTGCGGACCAGGTACTCGATACCGCGATCGCGTTCGCCGAACGGATCGCCGCCAACGGACCGTTGGGCGTCGCGGCGTGTAAGGAACTCGTGCGGTTGTCGGTCACCGACCCCGGCAAGGCCGCCGAACGGTTGCGGCACTGGCAGGGTGTGGTGTTCGCCAGCGCCGACGCCAAGGAGGGCGCGATGGCTTTCATGGAGAAGCGAGAGCCGGTGTGGCAGGGGAAGTAACCGTCCGTGCGGTGGTCTGTCCGGAGTACGGGACACCGGACGTCCTGCGAATCGAGCAGCGGTCCGTACCCGTGCCCGGAGAGGGGCAGGCACGGGTACGGGTGCGCGCCGCGGCCGTGAATTTCCCGGATGTCCTGTTGATCGGCGGCAAGTACCAGATCGCTGTACCGCCGCCGTTCGTTCCCGGTAGTGAGTTCGCCGGGGAGATCGTCACCTTGGGTCCCGGTTGCGAGGGCCGCACGGTCGGGGACCGCGTCACCGGCACGGGCCTCTACGGCGCTTTCGCCGACCAGATCCTCTCCCCCGCCGCGAATCTCACGCCGATCCCGGACGGCGTGGACGATCACACGGCGGCCGCATTCGGTGTCGCCTACCGCACCGCCTATCACTCATTACGATCGGTGGCCCGGGTCGGCCCGGGCGAGACCGTGATCGTGCTCGGCGCGGGCGGCGGTGTGGGGCTGGCGGCCGTGCAGCTGGCGGTCGCGCTCGGTGCGGAAGTGGTCGCGGTGGCGGGCTCGGCCGCCAAACTGGCCACCGCCCGGTCCTACGGCGCGACCCACCTGATCGACCACCGCGACGGCACGCTGCGCGAACAACTCCGCTCCGCCGTACCCGACGGTGCCGCCGCGGTCCTCGACCCGGTCGGTGGCGCCCTGTCCGAACCCGCCCTGCGTTCGCTGGGCCGGGGCGGACGTTTCGTCACCATCGGCTACGCCTCCGGGACCGTTCCCCGCATCCCGCTGAACCTGGTGCTGGTGAAAGGTTTACGAATCCTCGGCTTCCAGTTCCGGGATATCGATCCCGGCGAATTCGCCCGCAACGAACTGGAACTCACCGGCCTGCTGACCTCCGGCCGGGTCTCCCCCCATATCGGCGCCGTATTCCCCCTCGAACAGGCGAGGGCGGCACTCCAGGAAGTTGCGCACGGACGCGCGGTCGGCAAAATACTGCTCGATCTGACATGACCACACCGATGAGTCCGGCGTCGCCGTATCGTCCGTATATGGGGAAGGCCAGCTTTCCGAGCCGGCGGCGCGCGCCCCTCGACGTCCTCCGGACAGTCGGCGCGGGGCACAGGAGCGGATATGGGCAAGGTCGCCTGGAGTTTCACAAGTTCGATCGATGGTTTCATCGCCGGACCGGGGCACGATATGAGCTGGCTTTCCGCCGCGGAACCCGCTCCTACCGGTGCCACTGAGCAGATGGCCGCCCCGGTCGGCGTGATCATTTCCGGCCGGGCCGGCTACGACGCGGCGATCGCCCAGCGCGATGAACGCGACGAACTGACCTCCAAGGCCTACGGCGGCGCCTGGTCGGGGACAGAGATCATCCTCACGCACCGTCCGGAGGAACTGGCCGGCGATCCATCCGTGCTCGCGCTGAACTGCGATATCCGGGAAGCCATCCGCCGCGCCCAGGAAATCGCCGGCGACCGGGACATCCAGATCATCAGCGCCGATATCGCCCGCCAGGCACTCGAACACGACCTCATCGACGAATTGCAGGTTTTCGTCGCCCCGGTCTTTCTCGGCGACGGTACCCGGATCTTCGACGTCCCCGGCGGGCGCCGGATCGACTGGGAACTGGTCGAAATCTACGACCACAGCCCACGCAGCTTCGGCCGCGCCTACCGACCGAAGAAGCGCTGAGCCCCGGCGTCGACCGACCGCCTCGGCGGACAGCTCGGTGAACGTTCTCCCGACTCCGCATCGCTGGCTGCGGATGGTCGATTGTCCTGAGCTCGCCCCCCACATATCTGCGGCAATCAGATCAGTTCGGCAAACCGGTCGAGGCGGCGCAGGCTTTCGGGCTCGGGTTCGGTGGGCAGATTGAACAGTGCCTCGTCGACCCCGGCCGCGGCCAGTTCGGCGACGATTCCGGGTTCGGGCGGGACACCGAACATGGTGACCTGCAGAGGGCGATTCGCCCGTTCGCGTAGTTCGGTGATCCGGGCCGGGAGGTTGTCGGTGCCGCGGCCGTAGAGGGGCATCCAGCCGTCACCGAAGTCGAGGACACGGTCGAAGGTGGTCGGACCCGCGCCTCCGACGAGGACCGGCGGGTGGGGTGTGCGGACCGGTTTGGGGTAGGAGAACACGGGGTCGAAATCGACGAATTCGCCGTGGTATTCCGCTTCGTCCTGGGTCCAGAGGGCCTTTATCGCCAGCACGCGTTCGCGCAGCAGCCGCATCCGGGTTTTCGGGTCGGTGCCGTGGTTGCGCATTTCCTCGCGGTTCCAGCCGGCGCCCACACCGAGGACGGCGCGCCCATTCGACACCCGGTCGAGGGTGGCGACCTCTTTGGCCAGGTGGATCGGGTCGCGTTGCACGACGAGCGCGATACCGGTGCCGACGCGCAGTCGTTCGGTGACCGCCGCGGCCGCGGCCAGAGCAACGAACGGGTCGAAGGTCCGGTAGTAGTGGCGGGGCAGTTCGCCGCCACCTGGCCACGGCGAGAGGCGCTCCACCGGGATATGCGAATGCTCGGCCAGGAACAGCGAACCCAATCCGCGCTCTTCCAATGCTCGGCCCAGCACCGCCGGGCCGATACCGTCATCGGTCACGAAAGTCGAGACACCGTATTCCACAGCCCACCTCCTGCACCGGTTCCGAGGAGTGTTACCACGGAACCGAGTATCCACTCTGCCGAGTTCGACTTGTCCGGCGCCGATCATCACGCACCGTGAACTCGGATACGAGCCTATCGAGGAGGCGCAACCCCAGCAGGCACCGAGGCACGGCGGGCACGGTGGGATCTGGCGAACAGGACGGCGGCGATCGACGCGGGAATGTTCATGAGGAATCCGTACAGGCCGGCCGGCACGGCCATCGTTTGGTTGCCGAGCACGGTGGTCGCGATCGTGATGGCCAGCGCGGCATTGTGCACGCCGATCTCCATTCCGGCGGCCACGGCGTCGGCGGGTGCCACCCCGAAGGCCCGGGGCACCAGATAGCCGACGAGCAGGCTGCAGACACAGAGAAGCAGGGCGATCAGCCCCAGATCGCCGAAATGACCGGTGACGGTATCGAATTCGGACAGCAGCGCGGCGGCCACGACGAACACGAGTACACCGGCGGCCGCGATCTTCACGGCGGACTGCCGCCGGCCCGCCCAATCCGGGTAGCGTCGGCGCACCCACATACCCACCGCCACCGGGACCAGGACCAGGGCGAAGACCTGAACGAACTTCGCGGGATGGAAGACGATCGCCGCGCTGTCGTCCAGGAACACCGCATAGGAGACGGCGACCACGAGGGGCAACGTGACCACGGCGAGCACAGAGTTGATCGCCGTCAGCGTGATGTTCAGGGCGACGTTGCCGCCGGCGATATGGCTGAACAGGTTCGCCGAGGTGCCCCCGGGTGACGCGACCAGCAGCATCATTCCGACCGCGAGCACTCCGTCCAGACCGAACAGGTGTATCAGGCCGAAACAAATCAGTGGCAGGACGACGAGCTGACAGACCAGCGCGATCACCGCGGTTTTCGGGTACCTCACGACCCGGGTGAAGTCGTCGGTCGTCAAGGTCAGCCCCAGGCCGAACATCACGATCCCGAGCGCGAGCGGCAACGCTACCGCGAAAAGGGTGGAACCCATATGCGTCCTTCCGACAGTCCAGGCATACCGGAGGGCGCCGTCACCGCGACCGCCGGGTGTTGTTAGAGTCCGCGCTGTACACGTTCTCAGGGCGGGGTGGAATTCCCCACCGGCGGTAATGGCATCCGGGCCGATCCGGAGGCACGAGCCCGCGAGCGCCACCACCCGTGGTGGGTCGAGCAGATTCCGGTGCGATCCCGGAGCCGACGGTCACAGTCCGGATGAAAGAGAACGCGGCAGCGGAGTGCCCGGGCACGGGCCGCTCCTGTTCGCGTTGCCATGCCCTGGGTGACATAGCGAAGAGGAGTAATTATGTCGCCCACCTCGAACCGCATCGCTCTCGTCGCCGCGCGCTGGCACGCCGATATTGTCGACCGGGCGGTGGAATCCTGCCGGTCCGGGCTCGCCGGGCACGGGCTCACCGAGGTCGATGTGATCACAGTGCCCGGGGCGTTCGAGATCCCGCTGCGTATCAAACGGCTGGCCGCCACCGGCCGGTACGCCGCGCTCGCCGGCTGCGCCCTGGTGGTCGACGGCGGTATCTACCGGCACGATTTCGTCGCCTCCACCGTGGTGGATGCGCTCATGCGGATCCAGCTCGAGGCCGATGTCCCGGTGTTCTCGGCGGTCCTCACTCCGCATCACTTCCACGAGCACAGCGAGCATCTGACGTACTTCACGCGGCATTTCGAAACCAAGGGCGCGGAGCTGGCCGATGCCATCGCGGCCACGGTTCAGCTCGACACCGTCGGAGCCCGCTGAACGGGGCGGGCGAGCCGGGTCGGATTGAGCCGGCCGCGTAGGGTCACCGATTCGCCGAGCTGCCAGTGCCCGGCTTCGGTGGCCGCGGCCGCGGTGACCGTTCTGGCCGAGGTGAGCAGCAGGGAATCCTGTTTGGCCAGTTCGCAGAGCCGGGCGGCTTCGTTGACGGCGTCACCGATCACCGTGAATTCGTAGCGCTGCCGGGCGCCGACATTGCCCGCGACGACCCGGCCCTCGGCGATGCCGATCGCCGCCTCGAATTCCGTGCCGGCGGTATCGAGCCTGGCGCGGATGGCGCGGCCACATGCCAATGCCGCGCCTGCGGCGTCGGACAGCTGGGCGGGTGTGCCGAATACGGCCAGTGCCGCGTCGCCTTCGAATTTGTTGAGCAGGCCGCCGTGCTTTTCCACCTCGTCCACCACCACGTCGAAGAACCGGTTGAGGATCGCGACCATCTCGGGTGCGGTCAGGGTCGCGGCCATGGTGGTGGAGCCGACGATATCGATGAACAGTGCCGCGGCCTCGACCTCGGCACCGCCGAGCACGGGCTTGCCGGCCAGTGCGGCGTTGGCGACCTCACGCCCGACATGCCTGCCGAACAGGTCCCTGATCTCTTCTCGTTCGCGGAGGCCGCCGACCATATTGTTGAACCCGCTCTGTAGTTCACCCAGTTCGGTGCCGTCGTAGACCGCGAGCGTGAGATCGAATTCGCCCCGCTCCACCTCCCGCATCGCCCGGCGGACACCACTGATCGGGGCGACGGTCGCGGCCAGTGTCTGGGTCATCAGCAGGAAGCCGATCACGAGGGCCGCACCGCCGAGCGACAGGACGCATACCGCGAGCCGGGTGATGCTCACATCGTCGGTGGTCAGGGCGACCACCGCCACCAGCATCAGACCCGCCACCGGCAGACCCGAACCGACCAGCCACATCAACAGCGAGCGCCCGAAGACACCGATTCCGCTGCGGGCACGCGAGCTTCTCGCCGACAGCACCCGCGAGGTCACCGGACGCAACGCGAACTCGATGATCAGATAGGTACTGGCACAGACCACGATCGCGCTGAACGTGATGCCGAACGCCACTTTGGGGATCAACCCGGGGTCGGCGACTCCGGCCAGCAGCGTGAGCACCACCACTCCCCCGAACCACAGCAACGCCTGCATACGCACCAGCCGTCGCGGCCCCCCCGCGGCGGCGGCCGGCGGGGCCACGGGGGGGCCCGGATCGGGGGCGCGTGCCCAGCCCAGTGCGCCGAGCCCCCGGGCGGTGCCCCACCACACTCCGATCAGTACGGCGACGGCCGCGTACACCGGAGCCGCGACCGCGTCGATCAGGACCATCTTCTCGGTGAACACGGACGGCCCCGGCAGCACGAAACCGATCAGCGTGATCGATACGAATACACCGGCCAGGTTCGCCAGCACAATCGGCACCGTCAACAGCAATTGGATACGAAGCCGCCGAACTCCCGCGGCTTCCTCCTCCCGCCCGAGTAGCCGCGACCCCCATGGTGCCGCCGCGAGTGGGTCGTTGCTCCGCGGCATGTTCTGCCCGCCCTTTCCGGATCCACGCGTACCGAGTGCCGGGCCGACACCCGGAGACAGGCATACCACGCCCGCTACGCACTTCACGATCTTCCGGCGTAGCGATTTCTATGCTCCGCGGGAACAGCCGGTTCGACCGCGGACAGTTGCCGGACCGGGTCTCGGGCACTATGTCGTGGCGCCGTCGAAGTAGGCCGCGGTCAGCTTCTCCCGGTCGGCGAGTAGGTGTTCGGCCGACCCGGACAGCACCATCCGGCCGTGGTTGAACACGATCGCACGGTCGGATACGGCGAGCGCGAGGTCGACATGCTGTTCCACCAGCAGGACCGCGGTACCTTCGGCGCGGGCCAGCTCGCGCAGCGCGGGCAGGATGTTCTGGACGACCATCGGCGCCAGCCCGAGACTCATCTCGTCGACCATGAGGACCTTCGGACGTGACACCAGCGCCGCGGCGATCGCCAGCATCTGTTGTTCGCCGCCGGACAGCAGCCCGGCCTTTCGCGTGCGCAGCTCCGCCAGTGCGGGGAACCGGGCGAGCACCGCTTTCTCCCGGGCCGGATCGTGTTTCGGCGTGGCGAGACGTAGATGATCCTGGACGGTCAAAGGCGGGAACAGTCCGCGGTCGTCGGGGACGAGCCGCATACCCCGGCGCGCCGTCCGGTACGGCCGCCGATGATCGACCGGGGCGCCGAGTACTACCGCCCGGCCGCCCATGAGCGGCAGCAGTCCGGCCAGGGCGAGCAGTGTCGTGGTCTTCCCGGCGCCGTTCGGGCCCAGCAGCGTCAGGACCTCACCGGGCGCTACCGTGAGGTCGATGCCGTCGATCGCGGGTATTCCGTGGTAACCGGCGACGAGGCCGTCGGCGATCAGCACAGCGTCAGACATCTGCCTGCTCCCTCGGTGCGCCGAGATAGGCGGCGATCACGGCCGGATCCACCCGCGCCTCGGCCGGTGTTCCCGAGAAGATGATGCGGCCGAATTCCATAACGTAGATCCGGTCGCACACGCCGAGAACAAGCGAGATGTCGTGGTCGATCAGCAGTATTCCCGGGCCGCGTTCGGCGACACCGCGGATCCGGTCGGCGAAATCGCTGCTCTCCTGGCTGTCGAGGCCGGCGGCGGGTTCGTCCAGCAGCAGGATTCGGCAGTTGCCGACGAGGGCCCGCGCGACACCGGCCAGTTTCTGCCGGCCCAGCGACAGATCCCCGGCCGGGGTGGCGCCCACATCCTCCAGTCCGACCGCGCGTAGCGCCTCGGTGACGGCGGGGTCAACCCGGTTGCGG
>NZ_JARWNW010000243.1 GCF_029868325.1 Nocardia carnea | reverse complement strand
ACTACCGCGTAGATGCCGGTGAGGAGATCGATCGACCGGCGAATCCCCAGGGCCACATATGTTTCCGTACCGACCCCGGTCCGTCGTTACTGCTCGTTCCCGGGGCCGGAGTAGTACCGTAAGAGAATCGTGCACGCGCCCTGTGGTGTTCGGTTGAGGTGGCAGCGGCGTCCGGTTTACGGAGAACAACGACATCCTCGTGCGCTATGAGGTGGATCGGCAGCCCGGCGGCGCGTTGTTTGACGACGAAATCCCTTTGGAAGAAGCTGCTGCGCGCGACGAGTTCACCGTCGGATAGACGGCCCAGCAGCGCGACGCACCGTTCGACCGGGACCAGCCCGGCCAGCTCGCCGCAGGTGAACAAGTGGGTGGGCAGGTTCACCAGTTCGGCGTGCTGGCGCCACGGCCGCGCGGTGACCACGACATGCCCGCCTGGGGCGAGGTACTCGGCGGCGCCGGCGAGGATTTTCGTGAATCCGGACAGCAGCCGGCCGATGCCGACGTTGGCGAGGTTGCCCCGGTCGAGCACCGCCCCATAACGGTGATTCGACTTGACCACCGGGGCTTTGCCGTTGGCGCGGACGTGGCCGTGCAGGGAGTCACCGTAGGGCGGGGAAGTGATCACCAGACCCACCTGCCCCCGCAGCTCCTGCGGTACCAGTGAGGTGAGTTTGCGGGCATCCCCGTGGTAGACGGCGGCATCGAGATCGATCCCCGCCTCGCGCGCCAGCCCGATGTTGGTGCGCGCCAGCTCGGCCCACCGGGTTTCGTACTCCACACCGACGGCGCGGCGGCCGAGGTGCAGGGCTTCGACGAGGGTGGTGCCGATCCCGCACATGGGATCCAGGACGAGATCGCCGGGCCGGGTGTAGGTCGCCACCGCGTGTTGCACGATCGCGGGAAACATCTTCGCCGGGTGCGCGATGCTGTCGGGGTGATAGCGGCCCCGCCGCTGCACGGCGGGCGCGTTTTGGGCGGTCCCCCACACCGACACCGGTAGATCGGCGGGGTCGGTGGGTGCGGCGATAGCGGAGTCGGTGTTCGCGTTCGTGGTGGTGGGGTCCAGAGTCATCGAGTTGTCCTTCGCAAGATCTGTTGATCGGAACCATGGGGGTGGTGAGCCGGACGGGGGTCAGCCGTGTGCGGGCTGAAGGAACACGGTCACGTCGATGTGGGTGACTGTGTGCCGTGGAGCGCCGTTGGCGGTCGGATCGATGGGCCGGGCGGCGGTGATGGTGTGGCCGGTGACGGGGGCGGAGATGATGTGCTGGAGGTAGAGCAGATCGGCGGCCTGGGCGGCGGCCACGACCGACCCCACCGGGTCGAGCAGGACTCCGCTGTTGCTGTGGCGGCAGCGGCTGAGCACGACCAGCAGCGCGCCCCTCGCCATCACCTCGGTCGCGAGCGCGGTGACATGCTCGGCGGCCCTCGCCGAATCGAGGTGGTCGGCCAGCAGGCTGGCGATCACGAGATCGACCGGCTCACCGAAGCCGGTGGTGTGGTCGGGGGCGTGGGTGCTGTGGCGGTCCAGGTTCCGGATCGCCGCGAGGGCGGTCGCCGTGTCCGGCTCGAGTATCCGCAGATTGCCTCGGGTGGTGGGTGCGGGCCAGCCGATCAACATCACCCGCGAACCAGGGGAGGAGAACTCACCGACTGCCCGGGACAGGACCGGACCGGGCCACCGATCGTCGGGATCGAGGGGCTCGGCACCGAGCGCCCACAAGGTCGAGGGGACCCGGACCGTTGCGGCGGTGGGCGAGGCAGCCGACCGGCGGCTGCGGGGCTGGGAGGCACTGGCGGTCATCGAATCTCCTGACGGCGAGAGAGAAGTGTGTACTTATCTACTGCCGTCAAAGAGCCCTTATCGGGACATCGTCAAACCAATTAATAAGAATTCTCTGCGTGTGAAATCGTCGCCTGGTTCTCCCATTTCATAGGCATCCAAGAAAAATCTTCAAAACAATTTTCTACTGTTCGCCGGGGTGGTTCAGGGTGACACCCAAACCGCATCCAAACCACACCGAAACCGCATACGCTCATACACATGTGCAGGTAGTGGCGGTGGATGGTGGGGTGCTCCGGTGAGTGCCTCGGTGGATGCCTGAAGTTCGCTGATCGACGCCGGATGTGCTGTGGATATGGTCCGGGTGTTGTTCGGGGGTGGTTTGGATGCGTTTTCGGTGCGGTTTGGATGTGGGTCTTCTGTCTCCTTGTGAGGTCGGAATTATTTTCCACCGAGCAGGAGTTGAACGTGACGAATTCAGGATTGATCGAATACCCAGGACCGAGCGGGCCGGGACCGTCGCCGCTCGGGGTGGTGCGATCGAGTTTCGACCGGATTGCCGCACAGGCGTTGCCCGCCGATCCGCGCCCCGTGCCAGCAGTGCGAGCCACCGGAGACCCGATCGAGTCGTGGGCGGGGCTGCGGGAGCGGTTGCGTGACCCGGTGGTGCCGATCGCCGAGGTCGACGCGATCTGGGTGTGGCTGATCGAGCGCTCCCGCGCACACGGAGGCGACGAGATGCTGGTGTGCGCGTGCCTGGCCGAGCCGATACTCGCCAAGACAGCGAGCGCGTTCGCGGCACCGCACAGCTCCCGTCGCCATGACATCGAGTCCGAGATCCTGGCCGGGTTCTTCGCCTACCTGAGCCGGGTCGAGTTGACGCGGCCGTGGGTGCTGCTTCGTTTGCGGTGGGCGGCCTACCGCGCCGCCGCAGCGGCAGATCAGCAGGAGTCGGTCGTGCGCCCGGCCGCCGACCTCGGCCCGGTCGGTGAGCAGGCGCGGGTGATGGTGTCACAGCCCGGCCACCCCGAGACCGTCCTCGCCCAGGCCGTCGCCGCGGGAGTGATCAGCGAGGCCGCGGCAGAGTTGATCGCGGTCTCGCGGTGGGAACGCCGCGCGCTGACCTCGCTGGCCGCCGAACGCGGACAGTCGGTGTGGGCGCTGCGGAAACGCCGCCGCCGCGCCGAACACGCCCTGCTGGCCTGGCTGACCGACCGTGCCCACGACGACTCGGGCGCTGCCAGCATCGTGGAAACCCACGCGGTGAGCACGCTCGCGCCTCCTCGGCGCGCCGGGTCCCGACCGCGGCGAGGTCGCCGCCCGGCATCGGACTTGTCGGCACCCGCGCGCTCGACCACCGGGCATGGGGAGGTGGCGGAATGCGCGTGAATCGACTCCCCGTCATCGAGGCGTCATCGATCTGCTCTACGCGACACGCACTCGTACGGCCGTGGCTGACGATCCTTGCGGCTCTGTGCACGACGACGGTGCTGCTGGTGCTGATAGCCGGATCCGCCTCCGCCGCGCCACCGGAGCCGTCGGTGCTGGCGATCGCATCGTCGTTGGATCAGGTGCTCGACAACATCCGCACCTGGTTGATCGGCATCCTCGCCGCGCTGGCGACCGTGTGCCTGACCGTGGCCGGCGCCCGCTATCTGATCGGCGGGGGCGATCCCGCCGAGACGGAGAAGGCCAAGACCGCCTTCCGCGCCGCCTGCCTGGGCTACGCGCTGGCGATGCTGGCACCGGTGATCGTCACGGTCCTCAAATCCATTGTCGGGGCCTGACGATGAACGCACCACCTCAGAAGTGCCCGGCGCCGAGGCCGTCACGAACCCTACGCACCGTGGCGGCAACCGCCGCCGCAGCGCTAGTGGCAATCCTGATCACCCTCACCGGCGCAGTCGGTGCCGCCGCGCAGCCCGTGCCCCCGACCGCCCCGGCGATTCCTACACCCAACACACCCGCACCTACCACCACGCCGCGGACAAGGTGGGTGGAGCCGCCCCCGTCCACGACCACCGTCCCGACAAGCCCGGCCTCACCCCTCCCTGGCGAGACCGGCTCCCCGCCCTCGGAGTCAGATGCTGCCGAGTGCGGGGTCAGCAACATCTCCGGATGCGTGGACAACGCGATCGATGGGTTTTTCCAGCGGCTGGTCGAATCGGCGCTCAACCCGCTGCTGGATTTGCTCTCCCAAACCCTGCTGACGACTCCGGAACTGGGTGATCTGCCGCGAGTCGGTGAATTATGGGATTCGTCGTGGCAGGCGATGCTCGCGATCTACGGGCTACTGGTGATGGCAGCCGGGATCTTGCTGATGGTCCGCGAAACCCTGCAAACGCGGTACGCGATACAGGATTTGGCACCGCGGATCGTGGTCGGGTTCCTCGCCGGGGCAACGAGTCTGCTCGTCGCGTCTCAGGCGATCCGGTTCGCCAACGCCCTGGCCACCGCGCTCGCCGGTGATGGTCTCGATCCCGATTCCGCCGGCGCCGCGCTGCGGGAACTCGCCACCATCACCGCCGTACGAGGTTTGGTGAGCCCGGCGGCGGGCCCCGGGATCTTCATGCTGCTCCTCGAGCTCACGCTCGTGGTCCTGCTGGTGCTGCTGCTGATTACCTACGTGGTGCGGGTGGCGATCACCATCATCCTGGCCGTCGCCGCACCGCTGGCATTGATGTGCCACGTGTTGCCCGGGTTGGATGCGGTGGCGCGGTGGTGGTGGCGCTCGTTCGCCGCGTGCCTGGCCATCCAGGTGGTGCAGTCCCTGGTGCTGATCACCTCGCTGCGGGTGTTCCTCACCCCCGGCGGTTGGGAGTTCTTTGGCCCCAACGCCGACGGGCTGGTCAGCTTGATCGTCGGACTCGCGTTGATCGCCGTGCTGATCAAGGTCCCGTTCTGGCTCCTGTCGAGCATGCGCATCGGCCCCAGCGGCGGACGCAGCATGATCGGCTCGCTCGCCCGCGGCTTCATCGCCTACAAAACCTACGGGCTGCTCAAGGGCGGCTCGTCCGGCGGCGGGCGCGCCGATGCTGCCCTCCCGGCCCGGTTGTCTCAGCCCCGGTTGTCCCGGCAGGGGCGGCCTGCTGCTCTGTCGGCGCCCCCGGATCCGTATGCGCGGGTGCGCTCGACACTCGACGGGCAACTGATGCTTCCCCTCGAAGGCGTGCGTCGAGTTCGGCGGCAACCGAGCCCGGCCCCCGCCGCTTCCACCACGACGGCCCCGGCCCGTCCGGCGCGCTCGTCGCGTGGGCGGCAACTCGCGTTCGACTTCACCGAACCCGACCCCTATCGGGGAATCCGACCAGGAAAGGGCGGCCAATACCCGCTGCCAATCCCGGCACGCCGAGTACGGCCCTTACCACCAGCACCGCCGCAACCTCCAGCGACGCGAGCCGCTCCTCGGCGTCGACCCGAACAGCTCGCCTTCGATTTCGCCGAAGCGCCACGAGCCGACCCCTATACCCGCATCCGGCCCACCCGCAGCGGCCAATACCCGCTGCCGTTCCCGGTGACCCGTGTCAAACCCACGCCACCACCATCCACCACGCCCCAACCACCCGAGCCGAGGCGTTCGACCGGGCGGCAGCTGCATTTGCCGATGCCCGACCTGCCCGTGCGCCGGCGCGCTCCCCGAGGAGGACAACGCCGATGAGCACGATCGTTCGCATACCCGCTGACGTGGAACGCAGTGACCGGATACTCGGCCCGTTCACGATCCGCCAGATCGCTGCTCTCGCCACCACCGCACTACTGCTGTACTCGGCCTGGCTCGCCACTAGAGCGGTCGTCGCGCCCCTGATATTCGTCTTCGCCGCGACCCCGATCGCGGTCGTTGTCACCGTCACGGTCCTGACCCGCCGCGATGGTCTACCTGCCGACCTGCTGCTCGTGGCCGCGATCCGGCACCACCTCCGACCACGCCACCTCGTGAAATCACGCGGGCGCACAGCCGCCGGAATCCAGACACCGAAATGGATCACCGACCGAGCCACCCGAACTCGGCCCCGCCCACCCACCCTGACGACATTGCCCCCGCGATCGCTGCGGTTGCCCCAGTCGATCTCCGGCAGCGTCGGCGGCAGCGGGGTCGGGGTGATCGACCTCGCCTCCGATGGGCTCGCCCTCGTCGCGGTCGCTGGCACCCTAAACCTGAGTTTGCGCACCCCGGCCGAACAAGACAGCCTCGTCGGGCAACTTGCCGGATGGCTGCACACTCTGCGCCAGCCAGTCCAGATCCTCGTGCGCTCGGCACGCTTGGACTTGGCCGATCAGATCACCGGCCTACACGCCGCCGCGCAGCAGATGTCACCAGAGCTCGCCGCTGCTGCACTCGACCACGTCGACCACCTCACCGAACTGGCCGCCACGGAGAACCCGACCCACCGTCAAGTACTGCTGGTGTGGCGGGAGCCCGTCGAGACCCTGCCTGCCACTGGAGTATGGGCCCGGCTGGCCGGACGCGGCCGGACACGGCGCGCGCTGTCGGCCGCCGCCCGCCGGGGTGCCGAGTCGCGGCTGCTGCGCAGGATGCACGAGGCCACCGATGTCCTGACCCCGTTGGGTGTGTCGGTCACCGCCCTCGACGTCGTACAGGCCATCGCTGTCCTGGCCAGTTGCACCAACCCCGAGGGCCTCGTCTCGGCTGCCGCCGACATCGCCGACCCCACAACCATCATCACCACCGAACCCGACTCCGCCACCATCGACCCATTCACCGGCGATACCGGGACCGGGCTCGTGCCGGAATCACTGACGATCGGTACCCGACACCTCGAGATCGGCTCGGACTGGACCCAGACACTCGCGGTCACCGGCTACCCCAGAGAAGTGACGGCTGGCTGGCTCGCACCGCTGCTCTCACATCCCGGCCGGGTCGAAGTCGCCATCCACATCGACCCCGTCGACCCGGCCACCGCTGCCACCCGCCTGCGTCACCAGCAGGCGCGACTCGAGTCCTCCCGCATGCACGACCTCGGCCGTGGCCGCCTGTCCGACCCACAGGTCGATGTCGCGGTCGAAGACGCCGCCGACCTCTCGGCGCGCGTCGCGCGAGCCGAGGCCCGGTTGTTCCGGGTCGGGGTGTATCTGGGTGTGCACGCCGGCACCGAGGCCGAGCTGTCCGATGAGGTCGCTGCCGTGCGGGCGCTGGCGGCCAGCCTGCTCGTGGACACCTGCACCCTGTCCTACCGCGCCGCCCAAGCCTGGGCCACCACCCTGCCCCTGGGGCTGGACCTGATCCGAGTCCAGCGCACCTTCGACACCACCGCCCTCGCCGCGGCATTTCCCTTCAACTCCCCGCAGCTGCCCGCTCCAGATCCTGCCCAGGCCGCCCGCCCGCACGGGGTGCTCTACGGCCGCGATGCCGCCGCGGGACTGCTGTTCGTCGACAGATTCGCCCCCGAAGCCCACAACCACAACGCCGTGGTCCTCGGCCGTAGTGGCGCGGGCAAGTCCTACATGGTCAAAACCGAGATTCTGCGCTCGCTCTTCCGCGGCATCGAGCAGGTAGTCATCGACCCTGAAGACGAATACCGCCGCCTCGCCGAAACCGTCGGTGGCACCTACCTGCGCCTCGGTGCCCCGGAGATACGGCTCAACCCGTTCGATCTGGAAATACACACCCGGCCAGACGGAGGCCGCAGCGCCCCTCCCGACGCCCTCGCCCGGCGCAAATTATTCCTACACACCCTGATCCAGGTCCTACTCGGCAGCCAGAACGCCGCTCAGCGAGCAGCATTGGACACTGCGCTGGCCGCCACCTACACCGCCGCCGGGATCACCGACGACCCCGACACCTGGACGCGACCCGCACCCACACTGAGCCGGTTACCTGAACAGCTGAACCGGATAGACGGACCCGCCGCCGCAGAGCTCGCCGCCGGACTACACCCCTTCATCGGAAACGGAGCCTACGCCGGACTATTGGATGGGCCGACCACCACCGACCCCGACGGTGGCCTGATCGTGTTCTCACTGCGGGAGCTGCCCGAAGAGCTGAAAACGGTCGGCACACTGCTCGTGCTCGACGCAACGTGGAGACGAGTCTCGCACCCAGGCGACCGGCGACCCCGCATGATCACCGTCGACGAGGCGTGGCTGCTCATGCGCCAGCCCGCCGGCGCCCAATTCCTGTTCCGGGCCGCGAAGAGCTTCCGCAAATACTGGGCCGGACTCACCGTCGTCACCCAGGACTGCGCCGACGTCTGCTCCACCGAACTCGGGCGCGCGATCGTATCCAACGCCGCAACCCAGATCCTGCTCCGGCAAGCACCCCAAGCCATCGACGAAGTCGCCACCGCATTCCGCCTCTCCGACGGCGAACAACAATTCCTGCTCTCAGCAGCGCGCGGCACCGGTCTCCTCGCTGTCGGCGGCACCGATCGGGCTGTGTTCGCATCGCTGGCCTCCGCTGCGGAGAACGCCATAGTCACAACCCACCCCGGCGAACTCGCCACCGTCGACGAGCCTGACACCGATATCGAAATCGACACTGCCGCACCGCTACCTCCGCTCGCAGAACCTGATGGTCCGGCGGTCGTTCCCACCCACCCTGGTGAGGGCGACACAGATGCCGACGCGCAGGCGGAGGTGATGCTTGGCAACCGCTCGGCCTGAGGCGGTTTCGGAGCGACGGTCCAACAGAACCTGCCAGGTCACCTCGCGCATCGTCGCGATCGATTATCGCATGCGAGCGTGCGGGCCGGTCACGCAGTGGGCCATACCCGCGCCCTGAATCGGTGGATAGGCGTAGTCGAGGGCGAGCTGACCCAGGCCACCGGCATCGACTGACACGGCGGAGAAAGGGTTCCAAGAGAGAGGGGGGTTGACGTTCCAGCAGATCACTGAGCCATCCCGGTTTGGCGATTCGGCTACCAGTAACAGGCCGCGCAGTGAGCGGCAAGAAAGCGAGGTAGATATTGGTAGGTAAATAATTTAGGACAGCATCTTTCGGTTATCTGTCGTAGTGGTAGTGGGGCTCTTCAGTAATGCTTGACAAATCATTGCATATCGAGCGTTGATGGTCTGTGTTCCGCTGTTCGGGCTGTGTCGGATTCGGTTGGTCGGGTTATTTAGATTCAGATCAGGAGTGAGGGACGTGGTGGATAGTTTTTCCGGCTGGTTGACGACTGATGACGTTGCGGATCGGTTGAAGATTCCGGCAAAGACGCTGGCCAATTGGGCGTCACTCGGCAAGGGGCCTCGCTTTGCTCGCATCGGCCGATATCGCCGGTATCGGTTGGAGGACTTGATTGCCTGGGAAGAGATGATGCTTGCGCAGGGTGGCGGTCATACTCCTCACGAGATCGAGTATCGAGATGCCGCGTAACAGAGCTGGAACGGCGAGCGCTGTGCCGTTCGGTTCTGTCTGGACATTTTCGTCGATTCGGTTCGACGGTCGCCCGGTGAGGAAATAGTCAGTGGCGCAGCGCAAATATATCCCTGCCGTGCGGGCGTTGAAGCCTTATGACACCTGGCATCGCCGGGAACGCGACGCAAACGGCCGCAGGGTGAAATCGTCGAGTTACGGCAAAGGTAAGCAGTGGAGAGGCGCGTACCACGACGGAATTCGCCACGCTCCGCACACGTGCGGGTTCGACACAGCCAAAGCGGCCGAGAAATGGGCGCAGGATCAGGTAGCCGCGATCAAAGCCGGACGACACATCACGAAAGACGCGTCGCGGGTCATGATGACCGAGTGGTGCTGGGAATGGCTCGATCTCCAAGCCATCGACCGGGGTACATGCAACGGTTACCGGAGCAAGATCAAGCTCATCCTTCAGTACCTCGACAGACTTGCCGTCCACGAAGTGCGTGAACCCCACGTCCTAAAACTGATGACCGGACTGCATCGCAGCGGCTACTCCTTCGACTACCGAGTCGACATCCATCGCTTGCTCACCAGAATCATGGCCGCAGCCAAACGAGCCGAACTCACCACGGTGCTGCCATGCTCCATCGAGACCTACGCCAAACCGAACCGGGAACGCCCGAAAAACGCCGCCTACTGCCCGACGATCTCGGAGTTCTGGACCTTCTACCACCTGATGCCCGAGGAAACACACATCGCAGTCGCACTCGGTGTCGGTGTCGGACTGCGACTCAGCGAAGTACTCGGCGCAAACATCGAAGACCTCAACGTCGAGGCGCGCACCTACCGGCCCGTGACCCAGTACAAGCCATTCCGACGGGTCGACGGAAAGAAGACCGGTACCCATGACGGGCCATTGAAGACCGAAACGTCGGGGACGGAGATCCCGGTCGATCCGTGGGTCGTGGACTGGCTGGTAGGTCTGCTGCGCGGACGCAGCACCGGCAAATTCGTCACGTTCGAGGCGAGTCGTTCAGGCGGGCGCATGTCCCAAAAGGCACTGCGGAACCGTGTGTATGCTGCGGTATCGGAGCTCGGTGGGGAGCCAGCGAAGTTGGTGCCGTGGGGTCCCGACGGAAAGATGCGCCAGCAGATGGGTTTCCACTCACTCCGGCACCTCTACGGTTCGCTGTTGGCGGACGGGGCCTACAGCTTGGCCGACGTCACCCGGCGCATGCGGCACAAGAACAACACGACCACCCTCGATATCTACACCCACCTGGTAGATGGGCAGCCAGACGCTGCACAGACCATCGGCCAAGCACTTCGGCAGGGGCTGCGCGACTACCGGAAGGCGGCGACCGGAATGCGGATTGTCGGTGAACCTTAGAGATTTCTGCTGAAACGCTGGCCAGGCGATCCCCTGGGTTGGTGCAGCGTATCGGCGAAGCGCAGCCTCGCTGGATGTTCGATAGACGCCCTGGTACAGCTTTGAATCGACGCTGCCGGTTGAAGTAAAAGCGTCAGCCGCAAAATTTCGCCGGTACCCGGTCAACCCACGCGATAGTCCGCTCGATCTTTCACCGATGCTTGCCAACCTCATAGGACTCTCGATCCCGCGACAGGCGATGCGGGGCACAATCCCGCGAGCCCAGAGCCAGCGGTGGTGGACATCGAAGTCGTAACCCTTATCCGCCCGCAGCTTGGGGGGCTTGCCACGTCGCGGGCCTCGCCTCGAGCGCACCCGCGGGATCTGTTCGACCATCGGCATCAGCATCACCGAGTCGTGGGTGTTCCCGGCAGAAACACCGACGCTTAGATGTCCTCTCAGCCGGGGTCGAGTGGGCCCCCGATGGTCCGGCGGTGGTGAACTGTCCATCTGCCTACGAATCGATCTTCAGTTCACCCATGAACGCCCAGTCAGATTCCGGCAGCTCGGTGTTCAGGATACGGGGCGTTTCGCGTAACCCGGGGCGCATGCCGTCCAGCCCCTGCCGGAAATGCGCGGATTGGACATGTGCGGCGCCGGCGGCGGCATCCTGGAATGCCTCGACCAGGACGAACGTCGCTGGATCGTCGACGCTGCGATTCCAGTCGAACCACAGATTGCCCGGTTCGGCGCGCGTGGCCTCGGTGAAGTCCTTCGTGATGTCGAGCCATTGGTCGACGTACTCGTCCTTTACCTGGAATTTCACCACGATGAATATCACCGGAGAATCCTTTCGTCAGCGGATCTATGGACAGCGGTTTCGGCGCCAGTACGCGGATTCCCGCGGGGCCCCGCTTCGCGCCGCACGCCGGTCGCGAAGCGGTGGCCTGTCATCGTCGGATGACCATCAGTAGATGTTGGACGGGCGAACCATACCTTCGGCCAGGTCGCCGAACCCGGGAGCCATGATTGCTCCGGGGTTGTAGGCGATTTCCTCCACCACCGCGGTCTCGGTCGTGAGCAGCAGGGCCGCGATCGATGCGGCGCTTTCCAGCGCGGCCTTCGTGACTTTGAACGGATCGATCACTCCGAGATCGAACATGTCACCGTAGGTCCCGGTCAGCACGTCGAAGCCTTGGCCGAGTGGCAGCCCGCTCACTGTTTCGACCACTTCGGCGCCCTCGAAACCTGCATTGATCGCGATCCAGCGCAGCGGTTCGGCCAGCGCGCGGCCCACCACTTCGGCGCCGATGATCTCGTCGGCGGGCAGTTCCAGATCGGCCAGTACCCAGTGGGCTTGCGCGAGCGCGGTGCCGCCGCCGGCCACGATGCCCGCCTCGACAGCGGCGCGAGTGGCTGCGAGTGCATCCTCCACCCGCAGCATCCGCTCCTTGAGCTCGACACTTGTGGCGCCGCCGACCCGGATCACGGCGACGCGGCCGGTGAGGCGGGCGATCCGCAGTTCGAGACTGTCCCGGTCGGCGTCGATGCGCGCCCGCTCGAACTGGGCCTCGAGCTGGGCGATCCGCGACTTCAGGCGCTCCTCGTCGCCGTGGGCACCGACAATCGTCGTCTCGTTCTCGGTGACGGTGATCCGGTCGCAGGACCCGAGATGTTCGACGGTGACTTCCGACAGTTCGATCCCGGTGTCCTTGGCGATCACGTGCCCGCCGAGCGCAACCGCGAGGTCCTGCAGTTCGGCGACCCGCCGGTGCCCGAAGCCGGGGGCCCGCACCACCACGGACTGCATGGTCTTGTGCATATTGCCGCCGACCAGCAGTTGCAGCGCCGGGCCGTCCACCTCCTCGGCCAGCACGACCAGTGGGCGGTCCGCCCGTTTGGCCGCTTCGATACTGGGCATGATCTCCTGGACCTGGGTGATCTTCTTGTTGGTCAGCAGGATCAGCGGGCTGAAATGTACCGCTTCCATCCGCTCCGGATCGGTCACCATGTATCCGGAGGTGTATCCGTGGTCGAATTCGATACCGTCGACCACCTCCACCGACAGGCCGGTACCGTCGGTTTCCTCCGTGGTCACCACTCCGGACCGCCCGACGAACGTCACCGCTTCGGCGATCGCCCGGCCGATCGTCTCGTCGTCGCTGGCGGCGAGGGTGGCCACCCGGAGCAGATCGTCGGTGCCACCGACTTGACTGGTCTGCCCGGCGAGTTCGTCCACCACCGCGGCGACGGCCCGCTCGATTCCGCGGCGCACGCGCATCGGGTTGGCGCCGTTGTCGATGGCCTGCATCCCCTCGCGGACCATCGCCTGGGCGAGGACGGTCGCGGTGGTGGTCCCGTCCCCGACGGTGCCGTTGGTCTTCATCGCGACTTCTTTGACCAGCTGCGCGCCCATATTCGCGAACGGGTCGCGCAACTGGATTTCGCGGGCGATAGTGACGCCGTCGTTGGTGATGGTCGGCGGACCGGTGAGTTTCTCCAGTACCGCGTTGCGTCCCTTGGGTCCCAAGGTCACCTTGACGGCGTCCGCCAAGGCGTTGACGCCTTGTTCCAGCCGGGCCCGCGCATCCTTGTTGTACCGCAATTCCTTGGCCATGAACGGTTCTCCTTACCTGCGGATGTCGAAGTCCCGGTCAGGGGACGAGAATCGCCCGGCCACGAACGCGGCCTGCGTCGAGATCGTCGAGGGCTTGCTGGAAATCCTCGAGCGGATACTTCGTGGTGTGCAACGTGACCTTGCCCTGCGCCGCGAGGGTCATGAGTTCGTTCAGGTCGTTGTAGGACCCGACGAGGTTGCCGATGAAATTGATCTCAGTGGAGATCACATCGATGGTCGGAATATCGATGTTCTCGCCGTATCCGACCACGAAATAGTTGCCGGCCCGGCGCAGCATCGCGATCCCCTCACGAGTGGCACCACCCTCACCGACGAAATCCAGGACGGCTTCGGCACCGTGACCACCGGTGAGGTCCAGGACCTGGTCCACATGTGTACCGTCGGCCACGATTCCGTGGTCGGCGCCGATATCGACGGCCAGCGCGATTGCCGCCGGATTCCGGTCCACGACGACGACCGTGACTCCGGAGATCGCTTTCAGCACCTGGATACCGATATGGCCGAGGCCGCCGGCACCGATGATCACGCAAACCTCTCCGGGTACCGTGGTCCGCGCGACCTTGGCCGCGGCGTGATAGGCAGTCAACCCGGCATCGGCCAGCGCGGCGACATCGGCCGGTTCGAGGGAATCGTCGATACGGACAACACTGCGGGCCGTGGTCCGCAGGTATTCGGCATACCCGCCGTCGACGTCGATACCAGGGAATTCGCTGTTCTGGCAGTGCACATCATCACCGGAGCGGCAGGCCCGGCACAGCCCGCAGGTGATCAGCGGGTGCAGAATGACTTTGTCGCCGACCGCCACATTGGTGACCGCGTCGCCCACGGCATGAACCCAGCCCGCGTTCTCGTGACCGATCGTGTAAGGCAGCGCGACACCGCTTTTCTCCTTCCACTGGCCTTCGAGAATATGCAGGTCCGTGCGGCACACACCGGCGCCGCCGATACGGACCACGACGTCGAGCGGGCCGCGGACGGCTGGTTCCGCAATGGTGGTCAACTGCAATTTGGTGTGGTACCCCACCACCCGCACGGCTTTCATCGTTTACTCCTCGTCCTCAGATCGGTCACTTGCGGGATGGTGTCGGTGCTCGTGTCGCCGGCATAACGGGTGGCGAGCAGACCCCGGCAGAAATGGGCGTTGCCCTCCATGGAGATGCGCACCGAGCGGGCGAACCGCAGGCGCAGCGGAACCGATTCCGGGGGTATCCGCTGCCCTTCGTCGTCGACGAACACCCGGCTGGCAGGGCAGATGCTCAGGCCGATATCCGCACGCCGGTGGATCAATGCCGTGCGCTGCGGGCCCGGCGCGAGATCGCCGAGCGTGACCCGGTGGAGTTCGTCGACGGAGACACCCGTCCGTTTCATATACGCGACGATGCAGCGTTCCATGGCCGCCGTATGCGCCTTGGACCGGAATATCCGGCGCAGTTCGTGCAAGCTCTCCTCGGCCTCCACGCCGAACGTTCCCAGGTAGCCGGCTTCGGCGGCCAGCCCCCTGTTGATCTTGTCGCTGTCGTGGTGATCATCCAGCAGCACACGCACCCGGCCGATGCCCTCGATGAGACGGAGTGCGTCCATCGCGTCGGAGGCCATTAGATAGGCGAAATTCGGCGAGCAGAAAGCCGTCGGCAGCCGCAGGTGCACAGTGACCCCGTGATCGTCGAAAACGATCGACCGCACGAAACCCAGATCGGTGATCGGCTCGTCCAGTTCCGGGTCGACCACCTCCGACAAGGCCGCCACGACCTCGTGTTCCGTGCCCAGAGCGACCGTACTCATGACGACACTTCCTGGCGCACATCGAGTTCCGCCGGAACTTCGATCTTGTACAGATTCGCGGCGTTGAGCCCGACGATCTTTTTCTTCTGCTCGACGGTGATCGGCGCGTACTCGTCCTGCATATCCTCCGGGATCTGGAAATCGACGAACTTCTCGACCAGCCACTTCGGTGTCCACAGGGCGTAATCGCTGCCGAACAGGATCCGGTCCTCGTCCAGCCAGTAGAGCAGTTCGCCGATGATCTGGGCGAAATACCGCGGCCGAGCGTGGATGAACGGCATCGCGACCGCCAGCCCGCCGTAGACGTTCGATTCCTGGGTGGCGATCCAGCAGAAATCCTCCAGCCGCGGCAATCCGACGTGTTCGACGACGAAATTAAGTTCGAGGTAGTCGGTGGCCACCTTGTCGATATCGGAGACATCGAATGCGTCCCGGTCCAGCGGCCGGATGGTCGGCCCCTTGTGCACATGGATGTTCTTGATACCGAGTTCGATGCATTCCTCGAGGTAGCGCCGGGACCAGTGGTCGTCGAGTTTGTAGCCGCGGGAGTCACCGTGCCATTCCGCCGTGTAGAGCTTGACGCCCTGCAAATTCATCTCGACCGCGTCGCGGCGCAACTGCTCGATTCCTGCCTCACCGTTTCGGGGATCGTAGGCATGGTTGTAGGTCAGTTTCCCGGGGTGCGCCGCGACCAGCGCGAGCGCCTCCTCGGTCTGACCGAAACCGGTGCGATAGAAATCGCTGAGCAACGTCGCCTGGAAGATCGCGTGATCGACGTAACCCTCGCCGAAGATATCGCGTTCGAAACGTTCGCTGCCGTAATAGGTGTAGGTCTCGTAGTCCCAAATGGCCTCGGCCGGGCTCAGATTCCGGTGGTAGTCGTAGAAGCAATCGATGAATTGCTTCCCGTGGATGTTCTTCTGGTTCGTCTCCCGGCCGTCCCAGAGGTGTACATGGCCGTCGACGATGAAGTATTTGTCGCCGTTCTTCTCATACATTGTGCGCCTGCTCCACTGTTGTCTGTTCCCATCCGGCCGGCCAGGGCTGATGGCGGCCGGGGCTTCGTCTTCCGCCGACGGACTGTCGGCGCGGCGCGCCAGCCACCGCGCACCAACCCGCCGGGCGCGGCGGGGGGGGCGGGCGCGGCCGGGGGGGGGCCCCCGCCCGCCCCCCCGCGCGGCGCGGCGCCCCGCCCCCCCCCGCCGGCCGGGCTGTGGTCCGGCGCCACGGCACACTGAGGGGCTCGTGATCACTGAGCGGTGAGGTCGAATCCGATGTACTCGGCGGCGTCCTCGGGACTCGCGAACAGCAGGGTCTTGTCGTCGAGGTGGACCATGCGCCCGTAGTGGGTGGAGCTGATCTCCTCGAAGATCGACCCGTCGAAGTCTTCACCCAGGGCGTCGGTGAGCTCCGCGTAATCGAAATCGAGCAGCCGCTGTCCGTCGACCCTGATCATGGACGGATACTCGGTGAGCTCGACCCCGTCCTTCGCCCCCATCACCTCCGCGACCACCCGGCCGATGGGTGTATTCATCAAGGTGACGCCGCATTTGTTGGAGAACTCCACCGACGATCCGAATTGCATACTCATTTGTCCAGCTCCTCCGGAATATCGAGCCCGAGATCCTCGAGCAGGGAACGGAATTTCGACACCGCGGCCTCGAAGCTGGTGGCGAAGGTGACGGCCTTGTCCGCCGGCTGCGACCAGATGGGCTGCAGCGCCCGCGCCGCGTCCAGGCTCCGGGGCACCCAGACCGACAGCCACGAACCGAACAGTTCTTTGTTGGACTCGCCGAACTCCGGATCGCGCGTGAGCATCCGGAACAGATTCCGCGTGTACGCGAGATCCCGGTCGTAGTCGTATTCCCCGGTGCCCACGATCGTCGGTGTGATGTAGTCACCGTTGCCGGCGGCGATCTGCATGACGAGGTCGCTGCGAAACAGGCTGCCGACCAGCTGTTCGAAAACAATATTCGAGCCGAAGAGCAGTTCGCACCAGTCGCCGACCGCGGTCAGCCGTTCAACGACCTCGCGTGTCGGCTGCCATTCCGGTGCCGACTGCCAGACCTGTTTGTGCAGCGATTCGTCGAAATCCTCTCGTGCTTCGGCCAGATCGAGGTTGAACAGGGCCAGATCCTGTGCGAACCGCAGTTTGTGCGCAGCGTTCACCGCAACCGCGGTGTTGATCATATTCGTCGGGCACGAACGCTGGATGGAGGTGAACACGTGCAGTGCCAGCCCGTTCTCGGCGTGCATCCATGCGCCGAGATTACGGCTGAGGAAGTTCAGCCACGGGCCGTTCCAGCTGTCGTAGACCCGGGCCCGCTTGGCATTGGTGAGACACAACTCGACCTGGTGCACGACTTTCGAGTTGTTCCGGTAGATCGTCTGGTCCCATTCCTCGTTCGGATCGAGGAATTCGTGCCAGTCGGCGGACTTCGCGGCGGTCCACTCCTTGGGGTAGCCACCCGGACCGTCTGCGAAGCCGTAGATCCAGCCCTGCGAGAGGTAGCGGTCGGGGTCGGGCTGGACATCGACCGTGACGTCCTCGTACATCGTTGCCCGCTTTTTTGCGGGCTTGTAGTAGTTGTAGGTGCGACTGCGTGAGCTCGGAAATTCCAGCGCGCCGGCCTCGGAATCGGTGAATTCGATCCGTGGGAAGCTGCGCTGCTGTGTCCCTGGCGTGGTTGTCATCGTCATTCTCGATTTCTGGTGAGAACAGGTGGGCTGTTACATTTCCGCCGGTGATCAATCGAAGGCAGGACTGGTGAACTTGTCGTAGAAGATCTGGTCGTGCGGAGTGTTGTTCTGCTCCAGCAACGCCAGTGCAGCGTCGACCATCGGTGGTGGTCCACACAGATAGACCTCGGACCGGGCGAGTTCCGGTTCGCGGCGGTGCACGATATCGGTCACGTTGCCTTCCTCGACCTCGAGCGGTCCGGCCGGCGCCGATTCCATCGATTCCGAGAGGCAGGCGACGAAGGAGAATCCCGTCAGGCCGCGGCCGAGTTCGAGAATTTCTTCGAGATAGAACAGATCCTGCGGTGTACGGGCCCCGTAATAGAAATGGATCTGCCGGGTGTTGCCGGTCTCCTTCATCTGCCGGAGCAATGCCAGCAGCGGGGACATACCGGCACCGCCGCCGATGAAGATCAGCGGCAGTACCCGGCCGTCCTTGATCGTGCACGATCCATAGGGCCCGGTGAGCGCGAGCTCGTCACCGACCGAGATCCCGTCGTCGAGGAGACCGGCGAATTTTCCGCCCGGGTATTTCTTGATCAAGAACTCGACCTCACCGTTCGCCGACGACGGCGTGGTGGCCATCGAGAACGAGCGGTGCTCCGACGTGCCGGGGATATGGATATCGGAGTACTGTCCCGGTTTGTACCGGTATTCGCCGGGTTCGACAGGCTGTACCCGTAGCGACACGATATCCCTGGTCATGGGTTCGATCGCGGTCACTCTGGTCCGGATGTCCTGGATCGGGACCCCGCTGAGGAGTTCGTCCTCATCGAAGTTGAGCAGTTCGATCGTGCAGTCGCTGTAGGCGGTCGACCGGCACAACAGGACATGTCCCTGTTCGACTTCCGCGTCGTTGCAGGCGAAAGTGGAATAGTTCTCCATCTGGATATCGCCGTCGAGCACGAACGATTTGCAGGCCGAGCACCGCCCCTCGCGGCAGCCGTGCATCAGATGGATTCCCTGCCGGAAAGCGGCGTCGAGAATGTACTCGTTTTCGTCCACATCCATCTCGATATCGACGGGCTCGAAATGGATTCGGTGCTTATCGGCCACTGGTCGCTCCTGGACTCGGAAAATGAACGGGAAGGCCATGGGTGGGCGGCGCCGGGGCCGGGGCGCCGCCCACCCGCGCCACTATCAGGTCGTCGCGGACGTGGCACCGGCGCGGTATTCGGCGACGGCCGCCGCACGTTCCGCGTCCGACATCTGGTTCAGCAGCACATTCGGGCTCTGGAACACGTTGCCGCGCACATCGTCGAGCGTCCACATCTTCTTCGGGTCGTCCAGATCCAGATGCGGCTGGCCGACCAGGGTTTTCCCGTCGTCACGGACGTATCCGAGGTCGGCGACGATATCGGCGAGATCCTTGTCGTGGTGCAGGGTCTCCCATTCCCGGAAACCGGTGAGCCGACCCATATTCGGGGTCGGGCGGCCTTCATATTCGGCGCGGAACGCCACCGCGTCGGTCCAGTAGCAGGGCTCCGAGCAGTAGGTGCGCCACTGGTCGTCGACCTTCTCCACCACCATGTCCTCCCGGATCAGGCAGGGCACCATGCAGGTCCAGCACCGGTGCGGGTACTGGTAGCCGACCTCTTCGAACGCGATCGGCTTGTTCCGGCCGGGATAGGCGAGGCGGTTGTAGTTCTCCCACCACTTGCCGTACTTCGAGTACCAGCCCGGGTACTTGTGCTCGAACCACTCGAAGTCCTTATCGGTCATCGCGTCGATCCGCCAGTAGTTCACCGGCCAGCCGGTCGCGAAGAACCGGGCCACCTCGTGCACGTATCCCTGATCGACGATCCGCTTCCACGATTCCTCGACCAGGTCGTGTGGAATGGTCAGGCCGTACTTCTCCAGCGGAATCAGATAGCTGCGGTAGTAGTCGTCGTAGATCCAGCGACGCCACATCTCGGCATAGCTCTCCCGGTCCTTGCGGCGATCCTTGGTGCCGTACTCGATGAAGGTGCCGATCGCGGCGTCGACCACGCAGTGGTTGTTCCACCAGGCGTAGCGCAGATCCCGTTCCAGCAACGGGCGATTGCGTTCGTCCGCCAGGGCCATCAGCAGGATCGAGTACCCGTTGGAGATATGCCGCGATTCGTCGGACTGCACAGAGTGGAACACCGTGGGCAGCAGGTAGTCGCCGTTGGCGGCGGCCTCGTCGGGCATCGCGACGAAAAGGGTGTTGGTGAACGCTGTCTCGGCAACCACCGTCAAGTAGATGTTCGCCGCAGTGATCGCGTCACCGGTGATGAAACCTTCACCGAACTGCCGGCCGATGGTGCCCGCGTAGTTGTTCGCGAAAGCCTTCTCGGTCATATCGAACCCGGCCGGGTCGATATAGTTGTTCATGTACAGCTTCTTGAGGTTCATCTGAATCGTGGAATGGCGAACCTCGTCGATCATCTGTACCGCGAGCCCGTTGTGGATTTCCGGGTTGGGCACGGCGTCGATCGCCATCGGCATAGCACGTGCCGCCGAGATCTCCGGGAACGGAATGATCGACAAGAACAATTTCTGCCATTCCAGCCAGCGCTGCTGCACCTGCCGGAACATATTGCCGCGGATGGCGCCGTCCATCGCGCCGTACACCCGGTTGTCCTTCTCTTCTTCCATCGGGAAGTAGGACCGCATGATCTGTTTGAGCGGATCCTTCTTCGGCGCCCTCTCGAAGGTGTAATCGGTGCCGAAACGGGTGGCCGGCGTCGCGAAGGTGGGCTCCCAGGCCAACTCGGTGATTTTCGCATGCGCCTTGGTCAGGCTCTGCCTACTCAATGTTCCCTCCTGGGGTTCCGAGCCGGCCGGTGGGCGCCGGCTGCGGTTTGTTGACTGCTCCATTGCAGCCGCCGCGCCCACCGATCGGTGTCTCACTCTGAGACGGAGGTCACATTTTCAGATTAGGTGTGTGGGGCTTCCCGCGCCGCGGCCGTCCGGTGACCACCACGTGTTCGCGCCGGAATGCGAGCGGATACCGCGTTTTCGGGCCCGTGCGCCTGGTCGTGTGCAACCACGGCACTCGCCTGTCGCACGTGCATTCATACGGTTCAGCGATGATCTCGGCACGAACGGGTCGCGCTTCTCTGCAACCGCGCTCCGGTTCATGCGTGTCCGTGAGCGCTTGCTCGAGGGCACGCCCACTGTCTATTGCGCGATCCCGAACTGCCTGATCTTGCGGTACATCGTCGCGCGGGAAATACCGATCTCGGCCGCGGCGGCCTGTTTGTCACCATGGTGATCGCGGAGACTGCGAACGATCGCGTCGCGTTCGAGCGCCTCCATCGGCGTGAGCGTCCGGCGGGTGAGCGAGTGGCACGTCGGTGGAAGTTTATCCGGCGCAATCACTCCGGAACGCTGCTGGGCAAGCGTCGCGGAGAGCACCTGCCGAAGCTCGGCTACGTTTCCCGGCCACAGCAGCTTGGACAGCTGCTGGTGCGCAGCCGGCGCCAGCCGCACATCGGCCCCTTTGCTCAGTTCCCGCAGCAGGTGCGGCACCAGATCGTCGAGATCTTCGATGCGATGACGCAGGGCCGGAACCGGCACCGTGTGCATGAACAACGGCAGGAGCTGGGCCTCCACATTGGGAGACTGGTTTGCCGAATTCATGGTCGCGGCAACCCAGCCGCGCCCGGCACAAGCCTGCAGCAGGATCGAAATGGGTTCGACGAGATCGTCGTCGAGTAGATCGATGTCGGTCAGGACGACATCGAACTCGTCTTTCGCGAGTTCGTGCTCTAGCGCTGCGAGCACATCCTCCAGCGCCGATTTCTTGCCCGCGCGCACCACACGTACCGCCCGATCCGGCCGGATATGCCGGGCGACCATCTCGGCCAGCTTCGCGCGTCCGGAGCCCACCTCACCGTCGAGCACAACCCAGTTCCGGTCCACACAACAGCGCTCCACCTGCTGACAGCTGCGCCGCCAGGAACTGCTGGTACCCGCCAGACCGGGAACGGCCGGCGTCCGAGAGATCAGCCGGGTCCCCGTCGCGACACTGTCGATCAGCGTGACATGTGCGACGACATCGACCCGGTCCCCACTGAGCGCGACCCGCTCGGCAACCTTGATCTTCGCCAACTGCCCACTCGGCAATTCGGCATTGACGACACTGGTCCGGGAATACCGCAAATCATCGGCGTGCTCGAGGAGCGAGTGCTGGTCGAGAGCGTCCAGATAGCGGCGCAGGTAGCGGTTCATCAACATAATGTCGTCCCCGAGCGCCAGCACACCTGCCGGATATCGGCGGCACTGTCGCAGGTAGGTCTCGAGTAACGCGGCTTCGCTTTCGGTCGCCTGGGCACGCAGCCGATCCTCGATCTGTGCACCGGCGGCATTGGCCAGGGCCACCAGGATGGAATCGGACTGCACGGCCCAGCACGTGAGGTCGAGAATCCCGACGATGCGCCCGGACAGCGGATCCCGGATGGGAGCGCCGGCGCAGGCGAGGCGGCCGAGTGCGCCCAGGTAGTGCTCACCACCGCGGATGTAGGTCGAACGTCCGGTCTCCACGGCGGTACCGATCCCGTTGGTACCGACGAACCGCTCAGCGTAACTGTACCCACTGGCCAGCCGCACAGTATCCAGCGCGGAACGGATACCGGGGTCCGGGGCGGCGCGATCGAGGACGAGACCATCGGCCGAGGTGAGAACGACACCGACCGCCCGGTCGGCCAGATCCTCGGCCAATCGGTGGATCACCGGGGCGGCAGCGGTAACCAGCGGCGATTCCAGATCGGGCTCCCGTACGAAGGTGAGATCTACGCGGTCCGGGTGGATCCGGAGATCACGGGACCGCTGCCACGAGTTGCGGATGACCCCGGAGATCACACCGTGGTCGACGAGGCCTGAACTCAGGAACTCATCACGCGCGCGCAGCAGCCGCTTACCGGTGTCGTCGTCGCTCACCATCGAACTTCCTATTCATCCCGACTCGGCTCTATACGCTACCCGCTTCCGATGTGACTCAAATCTCATTTTGAGACGCGGGACCACCCGATACAGCACTGTCGGCAACCGCACGCACGTTTCCATGCCGCGGTTCGGGATATCCGAGCATCAGGCACCTGGAGCGCTGCGCGTGACGGCACCATGATTCGCCGAAGATCGGCCGATTCGCCGGGAGCCCGAACACAGATTGTGTCAGAATCACTGACAGCCCCACACCTGGGTGGAGCGATGTACCGTCCGGCATCCGATCACCATCTTCGTCGACTGGGATAGTTTGCCCAGTCGTCACCCGCTACGACGAACTTGCTGTTCGCTAGCTGGCCCCGGTCCGCGTCGCCGCAATCAACTGGTGGTTATCCAGCCACGGTTTATGAAACGCTAGTGGTCTTCCTGGAACGCGGATTGGTTCGATCGTCGGTGTTTCGATGGCTCCGACGGAGGGTGAACCGAGATTTGCTTGCCCTCTAGGATGGGCAGCATGGCAACCGATGAGGTGCAAGCCCTCGTCGACGATCTGGCCGAGCGCCTACAGCGGTCGGTGGTGGTCGCCGACTCGCGACTTGACACTCTATACAACAGTGCCCATTTCGGCGACGAGGACCCTGCGCGGGTGTACGCGTTGCTTAAAAGGCGTGGCCTC
Organism: Nocardia carnea; assembly: GCF_029868325.1. GTDB lineage: Bacteria > Actinomycetota > Actinomycetes > Mycobacteriales > Mycobacteriaceae > Nocardia > Nocardia carnea_C. The sequence continues at coordinate 15,182 of NZ_JARWNW010000243.1, read as the reverse complement.
AGTGAAGCCATTGGTCATATCCTCGCGCAAGGTGTCGGCACCTGGACCCGCCCGGGCATCATTCCGCGCAACGCCGAACTTGGATTGCAGGCCAGGTTCTGTGCTCCGATCAGATGGCGCGGCGAACTGATCGCCTTCATCATGGTGATTGACCCGGACGGGACCATTACGGCCGCTGAGGCAAGCAAGATATCCACCTTCGCTGACCGCGTGGCTCCAGTGCTGGCGGCTGAGTTGCATGGCGGCAGCGAGATACTCGAACAGATCACCCACGGCTTGGTGAGTCACGACGGGGCTGTCCGTCGGCAAGCGTTGACAGAACTTGCGACGACGGAGATCTCGAGCGACGTCCACGAGGTCACCGCAATCTGCCTTTCCCTCCAGGGTGATGCAGCGGGTACTTCCTCGGCTCACGTGACTGCCTCCATGCGCAGTGCGTTCAAGTTTCCGAAACCCACCAGCAGTCGATTCCAGCTGGGCACAGCCGAGAAGCAGGGGGCCGTTATCCTCATCGGGGGAACTCGGGCCCTCAGTCGCGAGACGGTCGTGAGTCATGCCCGCCGGCTTCTCGCGAGAGTGGATGAACTGTCCGCAGGACAGTTCAAGGTAGTGGCTGGCATCGGCCCCACCGTGAACGGTCTCGATCGAGCACACGAGACCGCTGAGCTTGCGTCGCTCGCCGCGCGCGCGGCCGAGTTGGGACTTTTCGAGGAAGTAACGACCTGGGAGGAGCTGGGTCCGTACGGTCCGTTGCTGCGTATCCCCGCCGGCCAATTGGGTCGTCTGACCCTGCCAGCGGAGGTTCAACGCCTCCTCGATCTCGATCGGGACGGACAGTTCGTGCCGACGCTGCGCGCTTTCCTTGATGCCGCCGGGTCAGCACCCGCCGCGGCAGAGGTCCTGCACATCCACCGAACGACGCTCTACTACCGGTTGTCCCGAGTCCAGGAGCTCCTCGACGTCGACCTCGCCGACGGTCAGACGCGACTAAGCCTGCACCTCGGCATCGCGTTGCTTGACCTCATGCCGGATCTTCGACACTTGTAGAAGTCTTGGCCCGCAAGTTCTATCGCTGCTCCGTGTCCCCGAACCCGAGCTTGCCTGACGCGCTTAGTTTTGTCCACCGTTGCGACTCGAATCTCGCAGCGGACTGGAGCGTATAGGGTCGGCCAGTGCGATGAGTTCACCCCGTGAATTTGAACCGCCCGTGTTCCGGGCGACCTCTTCGACATCTGTAGGAAGTTCGGGGTCATGCTTCCGATGCCAGTCCATGTTCCCACAGCGGTATCTGGACGACAGTTATGTGACTGCCATCATGCACAGTAGGGAGTCGCGCCCAGACGACCACAACTTCCTTTTCAAGCGAGCCCTGGTCGACCTGACGAGGACCTCCGTGGCGGGCCCCGGGTCGTCGGAGGGCCCGCGGTAACCGCAGCTCTCGGCTTGGCGGCCGCGAGCGGTCACCGGCTGTATGAATCTTGCGCGACGTAGCTCCTCGCGATCGAAGTCTCGCGCCGCACGGAGCCTGGAACTTCTGACGATGGTCAAGCAATGAACCTAGGAGACAAGTATGGCTACTTCACTGTCTGAAGCCACCGAGGCGGTTCAACCGCCTGCGGAACGCGAGTTTCGAGAGGCGGTCACGCTGTGACCCGCGACCGTAACCTCCCTCGTGGAAAGACCGTCCGACCCGAGCGAATCGTGGTCGTCGGCGCATCTGTAGCGGGGTTGACTGCGGTTGAAACGCTGCGTAGCCACGGTTTCGACGGGTCGATCAGTCTGGTCGGTGACGAGCAAAACGCCCCGTACGACCGCCCACCGCTGTCCAAACAGATTCTCACCGGTACCTGGGAACCCGAGCGTCTCACGTTGCGTAACGACCTCGAGAGGCTTCAGGTTGACATGCGACTCGGGACACAGGTGGTCGCTCTCGATATGACCGAACGCGCCATCGAACTGGACAATCGCGAGCGTCTCCATTACGACGGGCTTGTCATTGCGACCGGAGTGACGCCACGCCGTCTTGCATCTGGACACGACCTGGCCGGAGTGCATGTTCTCCGCACCGTCGATGACGCTCTCGCGTTGCGCGGGCATTTTCTTCCAGGTCGTCGCCTGGTAGTGATTGGTGCGGGGTTTCTCGGCTGCGAAGTCGCGGCCTCCGCCCAAAAGGCAGGTCTACATGTCTCCGTCGTCGATCCGCTCCCAGTGCCGATGGTGCGGCAGCTCGGCGAAGAGGTCGGACGACACGTGGCGTCCCTGCACCGTGACCGCGGCGTTGACATTCATTGCGGCGAAGCGGTCCACCGCCTACTGGGTGACCAAAATGTGACCGGTGTTGAGCTCGCAAACGGCACGGTCCTGCCTGCTGATGTTGTCCTCGTAGCGATCGGTTCAACTCCGGCGACCGACTGGCTTACAGACAGCGGCCTCAACCTCGACAACGGCGTCGTCTGCGACTCCACATGCCGCGCCGCACCCGGCGTCTACGCAGCAGGCGATGTCGCTCGCTGGTGGCACGAGAGTCTGGGCACGCATATTCGGATCGAGCACCGGATGAACGCCACCGAGCAAGCCATTGCGGCAGCCACCAACCTCCTTGGCGCCGATGCACCGTTCACCCCGGTCCCTTACTTCTGGACCGACCAATACGACACCCGAATCCAGGCCTATGGCACCTTTCCGCAGGCCGGTAGGGTTGCGATCGTCCGTGGTGACCCGGACGAGGGGCGATTCATCGCCCACTGCAGTCACAGCAACCGCATCACGGGTGTACTGGCATGGAACATGCCGAAGGAGCTGAGAGCCGAGCGCGCACTCATCGAACAGACGCCGATTCCCGTCGGCTGATGTCCGGGATCGAGACCCGTTGGACCACCGTCCTGTCCCGCAGCAGATGTACATGCCTGCAAGCTCTTTAAGCGCAGCACCAACGTCTGGGCAGAAGTAGGACGACTTCGGCCTCGGGGCGTCCGGCGCGAGCCATACCCCCGAGGCCGACAGCGGCAAGTCCCGTCCGGTGACAACCGCCGGGCGCGACGCTCCCGCAGACCGATCCGGCCGTCCAGGGCCTATACTGCGGGCAAGACGCCAACCCCGATCGACACGGGTGATTGCTCTGTCGGTCCGAGTCTCAGGGCGGCGTCGCTCGCGGTCCTGATATGCGCGCGGTCGCCTCGCATCGCCTTCCTGTACCCGGAAAGGCGAGAATCGACGCCCGCGATGCATTTATCATCGCCGACACCGCAAAGACCTGCCTCACACCCTGCGCCGCTTCGGCACCGGAGACGAGGCGCTGGCCGAACTTGAGGTCTTCTCCCGCTGTGGCGGACTTGCTCGATGACCATTCTCTTTCCCACGTCCTGACCTCGATGCTCGGCATCGGCGTCAGGACGGCAGCACGGATCCTGCTTGAGGTCGGCGACGGCTCCGCGTTCAAGTCCGCCGAACATCTCGTCGCGTTAGCCGGCCTTGCCCCGGTCACCCACCGATCCGGCTCGTCCATCCACGGTGAACCCCCCGCGCGATACGGCAACCGCAAGTTCAAATATGCCGGTTCCTGTCCGCCTTCGCCGCCCGGGGCGACCCCCAAGTCGCGGCTACCACGACCGCAAACGCGCCGACGGGAGGTCGCACAATGCGGCCCTGATCTGCCTCGCCTGACGCAGCTGCGATGATCTCAACGCCATGCTGAAAAGCAAGGAACTCTACCGGGCACCGCTCCCTCAGCCGCTTGACGAAAACCATAGGGGCAAGCGGTCATACCGAACATGGCAACCGCAGTCCCCGCCGAACGGGCATACCGAGCGCACAAGGTTCAGTTGCTCGGGGGTGCCCGTCGGCTGTAGCTGAAGACCTCGGCCTGGCCTGCCGGCGAGTGAGCTTCGGGTGCAACGTGCCGCGGGCGATGGCGAACAGTGCGGCCGCTCGCTACACGTCGTGGCCCCAACCGAGAAGATCGCAGCGCAACTGGTCGATCCCATGACTCTCGTCGCCGGCGCACGCTGCCCCTGCGTGAAATTCCCAGGCGTCGGTTCCGACAGTTGTCGTAACCGGGGTGATGCTATCGGGCGTTGAACCTGGCTGATGCTTTCTGCATTGCTACAGGAAGAGCATGCGTTTCTCGGACTGTTCGACAAGCAGCGCTTCTCGCGGGCGAGTTTCCGCCGCATAGTGGTCCTAAAGCTGCGGGGTCCATGTGATCGGGGCGTCACTGTGAGTCCTGATGTGGTCTGCGGCTATCTGTCCGTAAAGAAACCCGAACGATTGTTAGGTAAAGCTATGACTGAACCTCTGGTTGATTCCGCCGCGGACGTATCGTCGGGCATTGCAGCATTTCCGATGGCCAGAGCCTCTGGGTGCCCCTTCGACCCGCCTCCCGCTCTGCGTGAACTGCAAGCCGAGGGCGCGTTTGCCAAGGTGCGGCTATGGGACGGCAGTACGCCGTGGGTGGTCACCCGCCACGCCGACCAGCGGGCGCTGCTTTCCGATCCGCGTATCAGCGCCGACCCGACCCAGTCCGGTTTTCCGTACTGGGACTCGGCGCAGTGTACTCGTGGGAAAGAGGCACAGTCGCGGATCCCTTTGTTCGAGATGGACGACCCGGAGCATGCTCGGCTGCGCCGGATGGTGAGCGCCCATCTCACTGCCAAGCGCGTCGAGGCGCTGCGGCCGGCGATTCAACGAATCGCGGACACGCTCATCGACGCGATGCTGGAGGGACCGAAGCCAGTGGACTTGGTCGAGGCGTTCGCTCTGCCGCTGCCCTCCCTCGTGATCTGCGAACTGCTCGGGGTACCTTACGACGATCACGAGTTCTTCCAGGAGAACTCCGTCATTTTCGGCACGCGTGGTGCGCCTCCTGAGGCAACCGCGGCAGCCCGGGACAAATTGACCGACTACCTCGATGGATTGATCGGCGACAAACTTGCTGATCCCGGCAATGACATGCTCTCGCGGGTCGCCGTCGAGCGGGTAGCTACCGGTGAGCTGCCCCGTGCGGATTTGGCACAGCTGGCCTGGATACTGCTCCACGCGGGGCATGAGACCACGACCAACATGATCGCACTCGGTACGTTGGCGCTGCTCGAACACCCAGATCAGCTGGCTCAGTTGCGCGGCACCGACGACTCCAAGCTGATCGCCGGAGCGGTCGAGGAACTACTGCGGTATCTGCACATCAATCAGGTCGGACGGCGCCGCGTCGCGACTGAGGATATCGAGCACGACGGCCATCTCATCCGTGCCGGAGATGGGTTGGTCTTCGCGCTCGATGTCGGCGACCGCGATGAGTCGGTCTTCCCCGATCCCGACCGGCTGGATGTGCACCGGGATGCCCGCCAACACGTCGCGTTCAGCTTCGGTGTGCATCAGTGCCTCGGACAACAACTGGCCAGGGTGGAACTACAGGTGATCTACAGCACTCTCTACCGCCGAATCCCCGGCCTGCGGTTGGCCACTGAGCTCGCGGATGTGCCATTCAAGCATGACGCGTTCAACTATGGCGTTCACCAGCTCCTCGTGACCTGGTGAACCGCACTCGTCAATCTATTGGAAGCTAAAACAAAGAGGAGTAAAACTATGCGAGTCAATGTAGACGAGCACACATGTATTGCGGCCGGTCAGTGCGTTGTGGCCGCGTCGGATGTCTTTGATCAGCGTGACGATGACGGTATCGTGGTGCTGCTGAATGACAACCCACCCGACGAGTTGATCGAAGATGTCCGGCACGCCGCTTCTGTGTGCCCAGCGCGCGCGATCCTCCTGGACGAGTCCTGAGCGTCACGCAACGTGTTGCGTTCGTCGAGGTCTTAAGCGCCGCACGACAATCCGTTCATGAGCAGAGGTAGCCACTGTATCCGCAGTTGAACGGCAGCCGGTTGAAGGGCTCTGACTGCCAAGCGCGCTTGCTTGCGGCCGCGAGCTTCTACTTGCAGCGGGCGGGCCAAAGGCGCGATCGTCTCGCCAAAAGTCAGGCAGACCGGATGCCCACTCGAACGGCTCGGCGGCGCTGCCCACCCTGAATGGACAGCGTCGCCCCCGTTTACATTACTTGCCGGCGACGACATTGGCGGGCCGCACTAACCCGCTCAGCGGCCAGTCACGCGAAGCTGGCCGGCCCAATTCTGCTCGTAGCAAACAATCAGCGAGCACTCGACAGCGTCGACACACAACCAGCCAGCATCAAGAACGACCGCCGCGGAGTCTGGTAACCCCGACACCCTGAAGACTACGCCGATCCCTGGCCACTGCGTCGGCGGCGTCCACCCAGCCGTTCTACAAGGAGAAGGATCCGCCCGCAGCAGAAGAGCCACCGTCGAGGTCGTCGACACCGTGGTCCCCTGCTCGCCCTGGGATAGGGCCAGGGTCCAGATCAGGCCTGCGATGTTTGTTACACCAAGCTGCTCTACCGCGAGGGCGATATCTGTGACGAGTCGCCGTTACACCTCGGCAGAACCGTCTTTGCTGACTCGCAGTCCATCTTCGATTAAGGAAATTCTGTGTCGACTTCGACCGAAACCCGCCGTGACCTGACGACGCTGGCCATCGGAGACACCCCGCTCCGGTGGACTCGCGTGGAGACAGGACACGATGGCGGCACCGGCTGGCTCCATTCCGGAATCGCGGTGCTGCCCGACCGCTCCCTGCTCGTCGCGCACCCCGAAGGCCGAGACCTCGTCCGTATCGATCCCGACGGTACGAGTGCTCGAATTCCGACCGAACTGACCGAGATGCACTGCATCACCGTCGCCTCAGGAGCCAACGGTCGAACCGTCGTCTGGGCCGCGGACAACGGATTCCGGTTCGTTCACGATAGTCCTCGTTACGGCGAAATCCACATGCAGGGTCGTGTGGTCGCCCTCGATCTCGATGGTTCGATCGTGCAGGAGCTTGAAGAGCCGACGGAGTTCGGTGTCTGGAGCCCGACGTCGGTGATGCCCGCGAACCCGAACGACCCGGCAAGTGACATCTGGGTCGCAGACGGCTACGGTCAGATGCTGATTCACCGTTTCGCAGCCGATGGCACGCTGCTGTCGACATTGGACGGTACCGAGTCGGGCAAGGCGTTCAACTGTCCGCACGGAATCCTCCTACGTGAAGTCGGCGGCGAACAGCTGCTCTACGTCGCCGACCGCAGAAACACGAGAATCTGCGTGTTCGACCTGAACGGCAACTTCCTGCGCACCCTCGCCGAAAACATCGTGGACAGCCCGTCGAGCATGGTCGATCACAACGGCTACCTCGTCGTCACCGAATTGTTCGGAGCGCTAGCGGTATTCGACGGCGACGACTACATCGGGCACATCGGCTCCTCCGGCCGCGATCGTACCGCCGATCGATGGCCCAACGTGGTGAACACAGAAGGACAAACAGTCGCTCCCGAACTCGTCGACGGCAAGTTCAACAGCCCCCACGGCATCACGAGCAAAGACGGATCTCTCTACCTGACCGAGTGGGTCATCGGTGGACGCGTCGTCCGCCTCGACCCCGTCACCTGAACCGGACAACACCTTTCCCTCCAGAGCTTCGAGGAGCACCGAGTGAGCACGAACAGAGCAGTCACCTACATCGGACCGGGCAAGGTCGAGGTCCGTGAGATTCCCTATCCCAAACTCGAACTCGCAGACGGACCCGGTGTCAACCCGGCGAACGTCGGACGAAAATGTGAGCACGGTGTAATCCTGGAGGTCGTCACCACCAACATCTGTGGAAGCGACCAGCACATGGTCCGCGGACGCACCACCGCCCCCAAAGGATTGGTACTCGGACACGAGATCACCGGACGCGTCATCGAGGTCGGTCGCGACGTCGAATTCATTAAGGTCGGTGACCTGTGCTCGGTACCGTTCAACATCGCCTGTGGACGCTGCCGTAACTGCAAGGAAGGCAAGACCGGAATCTGCCTGAACGTCAACCCCGATCGCCCCGGATCCGCATACGGATACGTTGACATGGGTGGCTGGGTCGGCGGGCAGGCCGAGTACGCGATGGTTCCGTACGCAGACTTCAACCTCCTCAAATTCCCCGACGCGCAACAGGCACTCGAGAAGATACTCGATCTGACGATGCTCTCGGACATCTTCCCGACGGGCTATCACGGCGCCGTCACCGCAGGCGTCCGACCGGGCTCGACAGTTTACATAGCCGGAGCAGGACCCGTCGGGCTGGCAGCGGCCGTCGGCGCTCAGCTACTCGGTGCCGCGGTGGTCATCGTCGCGGACCTCAACGCCGACCGTTTGGCTAAAGCGCGCGCGTTCGGATGTGAGACCGTCGATGTTTCCCAGGGGGACCCTGCAGCCCAGATCGAGCAGCTTCTCGGTGTGCCCGAGGTCGACGCAGCGATCGACGCGGTGGGCTTCGAAGCAAGGGGCCACGGCGCATCGGCAACCGTCGAACAACCTGCCACAGTGCTGAACTCGTTGATGGACATCACCACCGCGGGCGGCGGAATCGGAATACCGGGGCTGTATGTCACGGGAGATCCGGGCGCTGCGGATGAGGCAGCCAAGCACGGATCGTTGTCGTTGAGTTTCGGCACCGGTTGGGCGAAGTCGCTATCTTTCGCAACGGGCCAGTGCCCTGTCATGAAGTACAACTACGGACTGATGAACGCGATTCTCAACGATCGAGTGAAGATCGCGGACGCCGTGGGCGCCACTGTCATCTCACTCGAGGATGCTCCTGCCGGCTACGCACAGTTCGACAACGGCGTTGCACAGAAGTTCGTCATCGATCCGCACGGACTGGTCTCGGGGCAAGCGGCGTGATCTGTCAACGACAAGGCGGAGCCCTCCACCGCTAGCTGGAGTGCATCATTGTTCAAATCGGAACTGCCGACGCCGACGGACGTAGGCGGGATCGGTTGTACCAGGGGCCTCGAGTTCGAGGATTACGTCGAGTCCGCCAATAACGAACTGACGTTGTTGCCTATGATCAAGATCCGGAAGCTTACGACAACCTCGCCTCGATCCTGTCGGTCGACCGAATCGAGGCGATCTTCCTTGGGCCGGGGATATGTCAGCCAGTCGGTGGCTGTCGGCGAATGGGGAAGGGGCCCGGCGGCGCGGAGATCAACCTCAACATCCTGCAACGGGCCATGGCACGCGCGGCATTTACGTCGGCCTCGTCGCCAGTAGCGCTGAAGAGGCCGCCACCCGACGGGATCAAGGATTCCGAATGGTTTCGTTGGGTCCGACACCGGTCTCATGATCCGATAAAGCCGAGCAATGGCCACCCAACTCGGCCGCGAACCGTGTTTACACAGCTTTTTAGGGCCCCGTAGAACCGTCTGGCAATGACGCTGCGCTCACGGCCGATGCCCGTTGCCCGATTTGGGCGGGGACTGCTTCGACCTCGTCAGCGTTGTTGATGAATGGCACGGTCAGCTGTGGGCGCCGACATCTAGCGCGCGTTTGATCGGTTCCAGGGCTTGGGCAGGGACGTCGCACCAAGACCGACAGTTGGCTACCGCGTGCTGCGGCGAGATGGACCTGAATCCTTGTACGTCAGCAGCCATGTTTCATATCGATGCAGATCCAGTCCAATCCCAGGACTGCAGCATTGTCGGTTACGGCGGCTCTTTCGAAGTCACCCACATGCCGAGGCAGTTTCATTTGCGGCGAGTCGTTTGCGTAACGCTTCGTTCATGTTCGATATCTTTTAATCAAGCTTCATTTTCTTTCGCTTGCGTCGGGGAAGTCATTGCATTGTGAGGATATGAAAAGTCAAGCAACTGGGCGTTGAATTCGTCTGCTTCACTCACATGAGGCTGGTGTCCGCTGTGCTCAAAAATAGTAAATCGGCTATCGGGTATTTGGTCGGCAACCCACTGCATTCCTTCCGGTTGATAGTAATTCGTGAACCTAGAAGTAACCACCCAGGTCGGTACGGTTATGCGAGGTAAGACATCTCGCCAGTCGGAGACGAAGTGGTTGAGGAAAAGTTTGGAGACTGCGGCGTGGTCGAAGGATGCCCACGGTTCTTCTGCCATTGCAGAGCCGGGGGGCAGTGGGGGTTCCTCATCCTCATTGCTCCATTTGATGCGGAAATTCACACAGTCATCGACATTGCTCCAGTTCACGCCCTTCACGCCCCCCTGCCACTGCTTGTCGTTGATTATTTTCGGTGATTGATCGATATGGACGAAGCTCTCAATCCGATCGAGTCCAGATATCGCGAACATCGCGTGCGACACCGATACCCCCATGGAATGGCCCACCAAGGTCACCTGATCGAGATCTAGTGCCGAAATCAATTCACGGACGTCCTGCCCCATGCGTGCGATCGTTTGTCCGTGGGGCGGTTTCTGGGAGTCGCCGTGGCCCCTCAGGTCGAGTGCTATTGCTCGATGACCGGAACCCAATACCGCCTCACGCTGATACTCCCAGTGTCCCCGTCGGCAGCCGTAACCATGCAGGAAGAGGAAGGTGTGGCCGTCACCTTCATCGTCGTAGATCAATTCAACATCGTCGGACGTAATGAACGACAATCCCTGTCCTGACACATGAGCTCCTTCGAAGGGGTGAGGCAAACGGACGAGTGCATCTCGCTCCGATGTGGTGGAGTACGAAACTAAGTCGCGGCGGTGTGGCTAAATATTATACAGTCCTGCAGCGCTGAATCCGCCGTCGAATGGCAGGGTATGTCCGGTGATATGGCCGGTGTTTTTCGAAGTGAGGATCCCAACGGTGAAAGCGATTTCCTCAGGGTTGCCATGCCGCCGCAGCGGATTTTGACTGCAGTGGGAATTTTGAATTCCTTGGCTGTGAGTTAAATGGGCGAGAGGTATTTCGAAGGTGTCGGGTGTAGCAGCGTTTTGTCGCTGTAACAGCGTTTGCCGCGATACCCGCATGCCGAATTCGACGGCAAATTGGCGAGCCAAAGTGTCGACGTCGGCTTTAGTTGACCTGTAGACGGCTCGGCCGACACCCGCCCGGATTCCGCTGATGGAGCTGATATTGATAATTCGCCCCGCCTGCACTCGACCATCATATTCGCCGCACGTTGGCTGCAACGGAAGACTCCCGTCAACGTGTATTCCCTTCTTGCGCCGGAGGAGGCGATGTTTCGGGGCTGCTGATTTCACGGGCGCCTCACTCGATATATCGACTGTGATGCAGATCGCAACACGCGTCAATCGGCGACATCCGTTCTAGGGGGTTCTGTTCCGCATCGCGGGACGGCGAAGGGTCGGTTCTGCCAACTCGCGGGGGCGGGGACGCGTGATGCGTCGACACTCTTCAAGACCGGTTGTCGCCTGTGCGGCCCTGCTTTACTCTGGTCGCCTGCAGCGGTTTACCAACGTCACGGTGTCTCGAGCCTGGAGGTAGGGGCGGGCACCAGACAACGCCGGGCGGTGTGTCCCTTCGGCTACCGGCCCGCCTCCTGGGGCCGCTGGTTGCGCGGCACCGATTCCAGGACGAGGTCGTAGGAATAGCCGACGAGGTCCTTCACCGATTCTGTGGTGATGCCCTGACCCGCGCTTACGGAGATCCAGTGTCGTTTGTCGAGGTATCGCCCAGGAGTAACGCACCCGTACTTCTGTTGCAGAGACCGCGCGCGGTCGGGCTCGGCCTTGACAGTGATGATCTGCTCGTCGGGGTCGTCAGTGACGATCAGGAAGACCTTCCCTGCCACTTTGTAGACGTCCAACTTCTCGGTGAACGGGCGACCGTTGTTTGCCCCGGGCAGCTTGTTTGCGGTACTGCGTGCGACATCCTGAAGCCGCTTGCCGGTGATCGTCATCATTGCGCCGCCCAGCCAGAGATGCCGGAGGTTTCCGGATCGACCGGTTGGTTCGACCGCGGAAGGTTGCCGGCTACAGGCCGGTAGGGCTCGTTGGCCAGCTTTTTGGCGATCGAGTCGTCTGCCTCCAGTGTGGCCCAGCGCTCGTTGTTCATGCGGTAGCCGGGGATGACGTCTGTGTGTGTTGCGCGCAGGGCCCTAGCTTCGCCCAGCTCCGGCTCGACGATCACGCCGGGCTGGCCCGGCACGCGGGTCATCCTCAACACCTTGCCGCGTACCTTGAACTCCTCCCACCCTGACCCGAAGGGATGCTCCAGCTGGGCTTCGGCCAGTTCCTCCACGCTCTCGGCGGCGAACATAAGCAGGGTCGATCCGTACATGGGTGTTCCCTCCTCTGGGTGGTTGTCCGAGGCATCGGCTAACGCCGCAGATGCCATATCCCATCCTTACCCGACGCGGGCAAGAACCGCAGGTAGTCTGCGGACACGTGATGGTCGACAATCGACACCTCAGGCGCACTTCAGAAGTCGGTCCCGGTCGGCGGACCGTGCAGGCCGCGGTTCCGCTGTACGATTTCCAGCCCCCGGTCGGCACTCCGTACGGCCTTGAGGTGAGCACTGTCGAGGACTTCTTCGCCGAGCACGACGACTGGCCGTGGAATCCACCCCACCCCGGCCGCGCAACCTTCCACTACCTGATCCTGGTCACCGAGGGGGAGCTGCTCCACGATGTCGACCACGTCACCTGGACCGTCGCCCGCGACCAGTGGCTGTGGGTGCGTCCCGGGCACGTGCAGTGCTGGCATCCGCCGGGCGCCGCCCGCGGTCCGTTCATCCTGTTCGAGCCGGACGTGCTGACCTCCGAGATCGCTCGCCTGCTGGCCCCGGTCACCGCGCAAGCGGCCCCTGCTGTGCTCAGCCCGCACCCCGATGATGCGGCCTGGCTGCGGCAGACAGCACTCCAGCTCCTGGACGAACACCGTGCATTGGGGCGCCGACAGCTCGAAGTCCATCACGCGCTGCGGCGCAGCCTGCTCCAAGCACTTCTGTTGCGACTCGCCAACTCCCCCGACCTGAACACCACCGGCGCGGCGGCGGGCAACACGGGTCGCGCGGACATGTACGCACGGTTCCTGGACGCCCTGGAGCTGCAGTTCCGGGAACTGCACCTGGCCGCGGACTACGCCCGGCTGCTCGGCTGTTCGGTTCGCACCCTCAGCCGCGCGACCCAGGACGCCACCGGCAAGGGAACGCGTGAAGTCATCGACGAACGGCGGCTGTTGGAAGCCAGACGCCTGCTGGGAGATGCTCGCTGGGACGCGCAGGCAGTTGCCGCCCATCTAGGTTTCAGCGACCCGGCGAACTTCGGCCGCTTCTTCCGTGGCCACACCGGTCTAACACCGGCAGCCTTCGCGGCACGCGAAGCCAAGAACGGCAAATGAGGCGGGCACGGCACAAGGCCGCATCTTGCTGCTGTCCGGTCTCCGGGCAGCAGTGGGCAGTCATGGACCGCTCGGCTGGCTGGCGGGTGCGAGTACCTCGCGCAGGTAGCGGCCGGTGACGCTGCCGGGATTGTCGGCGATCTGGCCGGGGGTGCCGGTGGCGATGATGCGTCCACCGTGGACGCCGCCGCCGGGGCCGAGGTCTATCACGTAGTCGGCGTTAGCGATCATGTCGAGGTCGTGTTCGATGAAGACGACGGTGGCCCCGTTGTGGTTCGTCAGTCGTCGAGCAGCACGACATGCTTGCCCGGTGTTGTGCCGGCCTCGATGTCCGCCTGTGCATCGCGAACCTGGTCCAGACCGCGATAGACCTTCGCGACTGGGGCTTCGAGGCGCCCGTCGACGATAGCTTGCAGCTGCTGCTGGAATACCTCGGCGGGCAGGTCAGTGGCTTCGCCGGCATAGGCGGTCAGCCGCACTCCGTTGGGGATCATGAATGGGGTGAAGTCGGGGATCGTCCACTGGCCCGCCAAGGCCCCGGTGAAGCAGACGGCGCCGTGGCGGTGGACTGCGCGGAAGGTGTCGGCGAGGACCGAGCAACCCACAAGTTCTAGTGCGGCGTCGACGCCGTCGGGGAGCAGCTCGCGCACCTGGTCGGCGATGCTGCCGTCGTCGACCACGACATGGTCGACGCCGACGGCCATCAGTTCTTCGGCACGGTCCGGGCTGCGGGTGGTGGACAGTACGGTGGCTCCGAGATCCTTCGCGAGCGTGGCCGCGCTCAGCCCGACCGAGGAAGTGCCGCCCCTGATCAGCAGTGTCTGCCTTGCCCGCAGACCCAGGCCCGTGGTCAGGGAGCCGTAGGCGGTCTGGAACATCTCGGGCAAGGCGCCGACGACCTCCCAGGGGAGATCGGAGGCGAAGGGAATCACCTGGCCGGCCGGGACGGTGACGTATTGGGCGTACGCGCCGTCGAACCAGCGGCCCATACCGCCCATCATGGTCGCCACCTGCTGGCCCGGCCGTAGCCCGCTGGTCTCCTCGGCCTGATCGACCACGCCGACGCCCTCGATGCCGGGAATACGTGGATACGTGACCTCCGGGTCCGACTCACCCTTGCGAGTGGTGACCTCGGACTCGTTGACGCCGAACGCCCTAACCTTGATCCGCACCCAGCCGGGATGGGGCTCAGGTACCGGTACATCCTCGACCTCAAGCGCGTTGAGACCGCCCGGCTGGGTGACGACAACGGCCCGCATCGTGGTAGGAGTGACGCCAACGGCGGCTTGTGCCTGACTCATCGTTCACCCGCTACCGGCGATGGAACTGGTACGCGAGGGTGGGTACGGGGTGATCTGCTGTGGATATTCACCGCTTCGCTCCTGTTCGTTGGGGTAGCGCGGAAGAGCGCACCCACCGGATTTGTGGCCAAGAAGGATCGGCGACCGCACAAGAGAAGAAATCACGACCTGCGAATCAGACACTAACATCGGCACCGAGAATTAAGATCATCCCAGGGCGCGGCCGGTCTACGGTGTCCCTACCATGTGCAGATGCAGGTCTTCATCCGGGGCGCAGCTGCATTGACGATCATTCTGGTCGGCGGCGCGGCCTGCGCGAAACAACGATGAAGGGTCAACGCGTAGTCAGGCTGCTTTCTCGGCAATACAGGTTACGATCTTGACATTTGACTCCAGACCGCTGGACATTCCCAAAGTTCGGCATATTCGAAGGCAGTTGCCAGCCCCGGCTGGCGCCACCCGAGCTCGCCGCACTTGAGTTAATGTCGTTCTAGACTCGGGTGTGGAAGCCCGCGGAATGAGCGAAGCTGAACGGGCACCTTTTGGACTGGTGTTCAGGCGGTTTCGGTGATCGGCCGGTCGACCCAGCTCATCAGGTCGCGCAGCTTCTTACCGGTGACCTCGATCGGGTGCTCGGCGTTGGCCTTGCGCAGGCCCTCGAGCTCCTTGTTGCCACCCTCGACATTGGCGACCAG
>NZ_JARWNW010000242.1 GCF_029868325.1 Nocardia carnea | reverse complement strand
AGTGGTGATGAGCTGTGGTTCGGTCACGACCGGCCTCACATTCGGAAGACGCCGAAGCCCTCGGCGCCCGGGGCCCCAACCCCCCCCCCCTTTCCCGGCGCCCCCCGCCGCGCCCGCGGGGGGGGCCCTCGTCTTCTGGCGGGTATCCGACCTCTGCCGGATCGTGCGCGTTAAACCTGCACCGGGTAGGCCGGTTCGGCGATCTCCGGTTTGATGCGGTCCTCGACGAAGATCCCGTGCCAGATCATGAACACCAGCAGCGTCCACAACCGGCGGCTGTGATCGCCGTTCCCGGCGCGGTGGGCGTCGAGCATCGCCATCACGGCCGCCTTGTCGAGCAGGTGGTCGGTCTGCGATTCGGTGATCTGCTGCCGGGCCCAGTCGTAGAGTTCGGTACCGCGCAGCCAGTGCCGCAGCGGCACCGGAAACCCGAGCTTCGCGCGGTGCAGCACATGCCCGGGGACGATGCCCTCGAGCGCCTGCCGCAGCGCGTACTTCGTGGTCTCCTTGGTGATCTTCTGTTCCAGCGGGATCTGTTCGGCGACCCGGAACACCTCGTTGTCCAGGAACGGCACCCGCAGCTCCAGCGAGTTCGCCATGGTGATCTTGTCGGCCTTGACCAGGATGTCACCCCGCAACCAGGTGAAAAGGTCGAGATGCTGCATCCGCGTCACCGGATCCCAGCCCGCGGACTGGTCGTAGATCGGGGCGGTGACGTCCTGGTGTGTCCATTCCGGACGGAACTCCCGCAGCACCGACCGCAGCTGGGCATCGCTGAAACTGCGGGCGTTGCCGTAATAGCGTTGTTCCAGGGTGAGTGATCCGCGATGCAGCAGACTTTTGCCGCGCGTGCCCTCCGGGATCAGATCGGACACCTTGCCGGCCAGCCGGCGCAGCCCGCCCGGCAGTTTGTCGAACGCGGCCAGCGACAGCGGTTCCCGGTAGATGGTGTAGCCGCCGAACAGTTCGTCGGCACCCTCGCCGGACAGCACCACCTTGACGTGCTTACGGGCCTCCTTGGCCACGAAATACAGCGGTACCAGCGCCGGATCGGCCACCGGGTCGTCGAGGTACCAGACGATCTCCGGGATCGCGGCCGCGAACTCGGCCGGGGAGACCACCTTGACGATATGCCGGGCCCCGATCGCGGCGGCGCTCTCGGCGGCCACATCGACCTCGGAATAGCCCTCACGTTCGAACCCGGTGGTGAAGGTGATCAGATTCGGGTTGTGCCGCATGGCCAGCGCCGCGATGGCGGTGGAATCGATACCACCGGACAGGAACGAGCCGACGGTGACATCGGCGCGCATATGTTTGGCGACCGAATCCTCGAGCGCGGCCGCGATCTCGGAGTACCGGGCGGCCTCGCTGCCCGCCGCGAACGGGCGGACGCCGAACTTCGGCACGAAGTAACGGGTCGCGACCGGCCGTTCGCCCGGCCGCACGACCGCGTAACTGCCCGATTCCAGCCGCCGGATACCCGCATGCAGGGTTTCCGGTTCCGGAACGTACTGCAGCACGGTGTAGTGCTCGAGCGCGCGATGGTCGAGCGATTCGTCGAGCCCGAGATCGGGCAGCAGTTCCAGCAGGCTCTTCTTCTCGCTGCCGAACGCCGTACCACCGGGCCCGGTGGCCAGGAACAGCGGTTTGATACCAAAGGGGTCGCGGGCGAGGAACAGTTCCCGGGTGCGCGTATCCCAGATCGCGAAGGCGAACATCCCGCGCAACCGGCGCACCGCATCGGGACCCCAGTAGTGGAACGCCGCCACGATGGCCTCGCCGTCGCCCTCGGTGGCGAACATGGGCTGTTCCCCGAACTCGGCCGCGTGGTCGCGGGCCAGTTCTTCGCGCAGCTCCAGATAGTTGTAGATCTCGCCGTTGAAGGTGAGCGCGTAGCGCCCGGGGTCGCCGGCCGGCCCCCAGCGCAGCGGCTGATGCGAATGTTCGATATCGATGATCGAGAGCCGGTTGAAGCCGAAGATCAACTGGTCGTCGTGCCAGGTGCCGCGCTCATCCGGCCCCCGGTGCCGCACACAGTGCAGGGCGTCGTACACCCGTTCCACTGTTTCCGGCGCTGCGGTATCGGACGTCAGAAATCCGAGCAGTCCACACACTGCGACGCTGACCTCGTTTCCTCTGGTCGGGGGTCCGCGCCGAGGGATGCGGGCGCGGCGGGCGAAATCTAGTGTCCGAGTATGCCGCACGCCCGGTTCTCCCGTGCGATACACCTCCGTTCTGCGGCTACGCTGTCGCGCGGAGTGTCGAAGCCGACCCGACGGCGTACCGGGCGCGTGTTTGGTCTACGCTGCGTAGTACTCGGACTGTTCCGGGTGGTGCCGCGTGGTGCGCGGAGCCCCCGGAAGGCCCGATGAGCTGTTTGTCTGTATCACCGGAGGCGTCCCG
Organism: Nocardia carnea; assembly: GCF_029868325.1. Classification (GTDB taxonomy): domain Bacteria; phylum Actinomycetota; class Actinomycetes; order Mycobacteriales; family Mycobacteriaceae; genus Nocardia; species Nocardia carnea_C. The sequence continues at coordinate 12,307 of NZ_JARWNW010000242.1, read as the reverse complement.
CCACCGTGGATGCGATGTCGGAATGTGTGGCGACCAGGAAGGCGTGAGCGTGGCGCACAAGGCGAGCGACGAGATCGGGGCACGGCCTGCCCGGCGGCGGGGTAGTGTCCTGCGGCGGGCCGGACTGGCGGTATCCCTCGGGATCACCGCGATGCTCGTCTCCGGCTGCTCGATCGACAATGTGTGGTTGCGGTTCGGCTGGCCCTCGGGTGTCACCCCGCAGGCGCACCGGATGCGGGAACTGTGGACGTGGTCGGTCGTGGCCGCCCTGATCATGGGTGTGCTGGTCTGGGGTCTGACCTTCTGGACCATCATTTTCCACCGCAAGAAGAAGAACTCGCCGGAGTTCCCGCGGCAGACCGGTTACAACGTGCCGCTCGAACTCAGCTACACGGCGATCCCCTTCGTCATCATCGCGGTGCTGTTCTACTTCACCGTGGTCGTGCAGAACTACGTGCACGAGAAGGTCGACAACCCCGATGTGGTCGTCGACGTGACCGCCTTCCAGTGGAACTGGAAGTTCGGTTACCGCGAGGTCGACCTGAAGAACGGTTTCACCTACAACGGTGTCGACACCGTGCGCGAGGATGCCAATCAGGAGCAGCTGCAGGAATACGCCGAGCGGAAGAACGAGGAGGGCCATGAGCAGCCCGGCCCCGTGCACGGCCGCCCGGAGAACGACATCCTGTCGTTCCTGCACTACAACAAGATCGAAACGGTCGGTACCAGCACCGAGGTGCCCATCCTGGTGCTGCCCACCGGCAAGGTGATCGAGTTCCAGCTCGCCGCCGCCGACGTGATCCACGCGTTCTGGGTTCCGGAGTTCCTGTTCAAGCGGGACGTGATGCCGAACCCGAAGGAGAACAACTCCGACAACGTCTTCCAGATCAGCGAGATCGACCGTGAAGGCGCGTTCGTGGGCCGCTGCGCGGAGATGTGCGGCACCTTCCACTCGATGATGAACTTCGAGGTGCGGGCGGTGACTCCCGAGAAGTTCGAGAGCTACATCAAGGCCCGCGAATCCGGTATGACCAACGCCGCGGCGCTGGAATCCATCGGTGAATCGCCGGTGGCCACTTCCACCCAGCCGTTCAACACCGATCGCACGGTCAAAACCGATACCACCGAGAGCAAGTGAGGACTGATCTCCGATGAGGATCGAAGCACGACTGTTCGAACTGCTCACGGTGTTCTTCATCATCGTGGGTATCATCTACGGCTTCTTCACCGCGCAATCGCGCACCGGTATCGAATGGGCCGGCACCACGGCGATCGTCCTGACCGCCGGCCTGTCGCTGATCATCGGCACGTATTTCCGTTTCGTGGCCCGCCGCCTCGACCTGCGGCCCGAGGACTACGAGGATGCGGAAATCGTGGACGGCGCGGGCGACCTCGGGTTCTTCTCGCCCGGTAGCCCCTGGCCGATCCTGCTCGCCGGCGCCGCCTCGGTCACCGCCCTGGGCTTCGCCTTCTTCGAGCCCTGGCTGATCGGTCTCGGTGTGATCCTGATCCTCACCGCCGCCGGTGGCCTGGTCTTCGAGTACTACCTCGGCCCCGAGAAGCACTGAGTTCACGCGCCGGCAACCGGCGCAAAAGCGAAAAAACCCCGCTGCCCGAATGGACAGCGGGGTTTTCGCGTTGGACGGCCCAGGAATCGGCTCCTACGCCTGCGGGAGACCGGACGCTCCGGAGTGTCGGTATCTCGCCGCCAGACCGTGCCGGTCCGCATCCGGCAGAACCTCCTCCGACCGTTCACATTCCCGGGGTGGGGCCCGCCCGGTTCTGGAGCGACGGAGCGGGGGAGCGAAGCGGAGGAGCGGAGGAGTGAAGAACCGGGCCCGTAAGGGCCCCACCCCTCGAGACGCGGAGCGTCTCCAAAATTACAGCCCGCCCCTTCACGGATGGTCTACCTCGAAACCCGGCTGCTGCAGAGCCGCGGTGTGGGTGGCCTACTTCGAAACCCGGCTGCTGCAGAGCCCCAGTAGGGATGGCCTACTTCGAAACCCGGCTGCTGCAGAGCCCCGGTACGGATCGTCTACCCCGAAACCGGCTACTGCAGAGCCCCGATACACCTGATCTGCCCCGAATCAGGGACAACAACACCGCCCCGCGCTGCCCGACTTCTCCCAGACCTCAATCCACCGATTCGTACCTGATGCTGTTCTCCGACCGGCAGATCTCGTCGATACCGGTCACGATATCCCGCAGCTGCTCCGAGGGCAGGGAGTGCGGTCGCAGCCGGCAGGTGAAGGTGATCAGCCCGTGGTCGGCCGCAGGCAGGCTGTGGGCCGCGGATTCGGCGCGCAGATAGTCCGACCGCACCCCGTAGGTCATGGCGGAGATGACGGTGAAGCAGCCGGTCCGTTCCCGGTGCCCGCTGAACAGGTCGTGCAGGCGGTAGAAGACCGACGTGTAGTTCGACAGGGGGGCGAAAACCCCGACCCGGTAGGCGGGCCCGCGTTCCGACGAGCTGATCACCGTATCGGCGAGGTATTCGGCATCCCGCAGTGTCAGCACCTTGGGGGTGAACATCACCGCGCCCGCCGCCGCATTGCGGACCGGCATACCGGCCTTACCGCTGCTGGCCGAGGCGATGGCGCCGAGCGATTTGCGGGCCCGGCTCCCGACCTCGCGGCGGGCGCGCAGGGAACGGGTGGGAGCGGTGGGATAGAGGCTCGACCACTGGCCGAATCGGACCGTGCCCAGCTGCACCTGCCCGGCGCCCACGGGGCGGGTCACCTTGAGCGGCGCCGTATCCACCCAGCGGCCCACCTGCAGGACGGCGTCGCGGGGCGTGGCGACCTCGTTGTAGGCGTAGTCGAGGAAACTGTCGAAATCCAGGAAGCGGTGCGAATCGGCGGACAGCCAGGTGTTGTCCTTGTCGACCTCGACCGCGTCGAGGGTGAGTGCGGTGATAATGCCCGCCCGGCCGCCCGCACCGAGGATGCGATGGAAACGTTCGGTGTGATGGGTGCGCCCGCAGGTACCGATCCGGCCGTCGGTGTCCACGTACTCCAGATCCACGATCCGGTCGATGAACAACCCGTACCGATGCGAGGCGGTGCTGACGCCGCCGACCGAGGCGAAACCGCCGGCGGTGATATCGCGGTGATCGCCGACGACCGGTAGGCCCAGTCCGTGCGCGGCGAGGCGGCGGTCGATATCGGACAGCCGGGCGCCCGCCTGGACCCGTACGGTCCGGCGGCCGAGGTTGAGATCGACGATGGCGTTCATCCGGCGCAGCGAGACCACGGCCTGCTGATCCGGCAGGGTGAGGCCGTCGGTGGCGGGATCGCCGCCGTGAACGGTGAGCGGCCTGGCGTGATTCCGGGAATTCCGCACGGTGCGAACGACATCCGCGGTGTCGCGAGGCAGGTACTCGGCGGGGGAAACGATGTGCGGCGTGCTCATGGCACGAAAGCTAACCACAGCGCGGCGGCCGCGGCGATATCGAATCACAGATCTGCTCCCGCCTGCCTGTCGAATGGACCGTGACCTGTGGGTTTACCCCGCTCTCGACCGGGGCGGGGGAAGACCGCGGACGGTGCCGGGCCATTCGTGCGATGTCCAGGGGGATTTCGCTGCCCGGATCGGCCCGTGCGGGGTGAATCTCCCGCGCCCGGGTCGACGGTAGGTGAACGTCTACCGCCGGCCCGGACAACTCCGGTGTACCGGCGTGGCGAATCCGTCAGCGGGCCAGCAGATGCAGTCGCTGCCCGATCACCTCGACCCAGTTCACCTGCTCGAAGGTCGCGAAATCGACTCGGATCGCGTCCTGTACGTCGCGGCCCGGTGCGAACATCATGGCGCGTTTGTCGGCTTCCAGGACGACATACATGCCCTGCGGGTCGGCGAGGAAGGTCACCTCGAGCTGGTTCAGGCCCGGAAAGCGTGGTGAGGGGCCGAATTCGATTTCCTGGAAGAACGGCAGCCGCTGCGGGATCCGGTCCACCCGGCCCGCCTCCACATCGGCGTGCCGGAGCCCGAAGCCCCAGGACTCGACGGCCGCGAGCAGCACATGCTGTGGCGGCAGGGCACCGATCCCGAGGGGATCGGTATCGGCGGCATCGAATCCGCCGTCCACATCGACCCGGGTGCGGACCGCCACCGCGGTCCCGTGCAGATGCCGGCCGTTGTAGAAGGTGATCGGCGTTTCCCACGGCGTGAGCAGTTCGAACCGGCCCTCGAGCGGATGCCCGGGATGCAGTTCGAACGGACCGAATACGGGCTGCTGTGCGAACGCCATATCGATCAGCTGTTCCCGGTCGTCGTATTCGCGCTCGGCTCGGGTGATCAGCTCCACCGAGACCCCGTTGATCCGCACCGGCCGGTCCTGGCAGCGCATCCGGATCACCCCTTGTACCGGCTGCCCCGGCTGTACGCCCGGTGTGAAGAGTTCGGTCTCCACCTCCGCGGAGTTGGTGCCGAGCGCGCCCAGCAGAGTTTTGAACATCCGATTCGTCTCCCTTCGCCCCCGCCCGCGAATCCGTTCCTCGCCCCGGGGCTGTCGGATCAACAGCGTAGATCGGATCGCCTGTCCGTGTCGGAGGGTGCCGGTAGGGTTGTCATCGGCCTTGGGCTCCTGGGGAATCCGGCCTCGATGGGGTGGGATGGAGGTTTCCGTGTCGAATATCGAGCAACGAATCGACTGGGCGGTCGAATGGCTGCACCGCAGCCAGGCGAGCGTCCGTAACGGAGGCGCCGGCTGGGGCTGGCTGTCGGATGTGCTGCCCAATCCGCAGAACACCGCGGAGGTCGTGGTGGCACTGACGGCGGCCGGCCGGCCGATACAGCGGCTGGACGAGGTGCGCACGCTGGTACGCCGCGATGTCGTGGATACCGATAGCGGGGAATGGGTTTTCCGGTCGCCGATCGATCTGTCGTGGCGGTTGCGGGCACTCGGGTGCCTGGGGGTACCGCCCACCGATCCCGCGGTCGAGAAGTGCCTGCGGGAGCTGTACGCCGCCCGCGATACCGGTACCCGGGGCTGGCGGTTGTCCGAAACTGTCGGCCCCATCTCGCTCACGGCCACCACGGCCGCCCTGCACGCGCTGGCAGGCCTGGCCGATACCGACGAAACCGCGGCCGAGGCGCTGCTGCAGGGCACCTCGCTGGTGGTCTCGATGATGCTCGACGACGATCCCCGCGCCCAGCCCATCTATGCGTGCGCGCATGTCGCGCGGCTGCTCGCCCGGCCGGAAATCGCGGCGGTAGGCGGGAAACGGGTCGAGAAGGTGCGCGAGCTCACCGTGCGGCGCATGCTGTACGCCCTGCGGGACGGTACGGCGGGCGCCGAGGAAGAATCCTTCCGGGAAGGTCTGATGGCTTCCACCTGGCGTCATCTCGGCCTGCACCTCGCCGTCGGCGCGGTGGTCACCGCCGACGAACGCGCCGTCTTCGATCCGGGCGTGCGTCGTGGCCTGGTGGAACTGCTGGAATTACAGGAGACACAGGAGCGATCGGCCGTCTGTGGCGGGTTCCGTACCTCCACCGGTGGATTCATCACCTCGTTCGCGACCGTGCAGGGGCTCGAGGCGATGCTCGCGGTACAGCGGGTGGTGAACGAACGGGTCAACCCGGCGGTGATCTTCGACCTGATCTGCCGGGAACAGGGCGCGCACCCGCGGGACGCGCAGCAGGTCGTCGGGCACCGGGGCCGCACGGTGCTGATGAACAGTTACGCCGGTGGGCTCACGCTGGCCGCCGCGGCGCCCGCCGGGCTCACGATCGCCCTGCTGGCCGTATTCTTCGCGCCGGACCTCGGAGTGGTCGCGAGCCGCGCACTGGTCGTCTGGGGCACGTTCTTCATCGCACTCGGCACCTACACCGGGATCGCGACCCGGTTGCCCTCGGTACCGAAAGGGCGGACGGCGGCCGCGGTGTTCGCGGCCTACACCGCGGTCATCCTGCCCGTCGTGACCTTCCTGCTCTCGTGAGGGTCTCCTGGCGCGGTCCGGCACTGCTCGGCGTGGCCACGAGCCTGTGGGGCCTGTCGAGCGCGGGTATCGCCGCCGTGGGCGCGCCGGGAATCGCGGCTGCCCCGGTGGCTGCCGGCGGGGCCGCGGCGCTGCTGGGTTTCGCGGTGGCCCGGGGCGCACATCCGTGGCGGGAACTGCGTAACGCGCCGGGGTTGTTCCTGCGGCTCGGGGTGCTCGAGGTCCTGAACCTGGTGTCGTATGTCGCCGCCCTGCATATCGGGCCGCTACCGGTGGTGGTCGCGCTCCACCTCACCTCGCCGGTGCTGTTGATCATCGTCCGGATCGCCCGGGGCCGGCGGGCGATCACCCTGGTGCTGGTCGCGGAACTGGTGGCGATCGGCGCGGCGATCTGGCTGGTCGCCGGGTACCGGCCGGCGGATACCGCCCTCGGGCCGGCTCTGGTGGGCTGCGTACTGGCGCTGATCAGCGCGGGGTGTGTGGCCGGGCTGATCACCCTGGTGGTCCGGGAGTCGGCGGGCCGGGCCGGCGGCTCGGCAGCAGGGTTGCAGCTACTGGCCGCGGCGGTACTGGCCGCCCCGCTGCTCGGTGTGGCGATGCTCTTCGGCGAAGGCCCCACGGCAGGGCAGGCGGTGCAGCTCGCGGTGCTCGGTGCGCTACTGCTCGGCCCCGGTTTCGCCTGCTACTGGCTGGCGCTGCGGGAACTCGACGAGGTCACCACGGGACTCATCGGGCTGAACGAGGCCGTGGTGGCGACCCTCGCCGGTGCGGTCCTGGTGGGCTCCGAGATCACCGTGGCGACCCTGATGGCTGGAGTCCTCGTCCTCGGGGCCGTGGGACTGGAACTGGGTAGCCCGGCTCGTGCTCGTGCGCCGTCTTGACGAATGCGGCGCAGGAGGCGAAGTCCTTATCGCCGGTCTCGGTCTCCACACCGCTGTTCACATCCACCCCGAACGGGCGTACCGCCTCGATCGCCTCGTCCACATTGTCGGCGCTCAAACCGCCGGCGAGGATCACCGGCCGGCCGATCAGCGCCAGTTCGCGCACGATCCGGGCGCTGACCGCCCAATCGTGGGTGCGGCCGGTACCGCCGAGCCGGTCGGTGGTGCGGGAGTCGAGCAGAACGGCATCGCAGTCCGCGGCGACTTCCAGGGCACGGGCCAGGGCATCGGCCCCGGTGACATGGACCGCGCGAACGATCGTCCGGCCGCGCGCGGCGGCGTGCACCGCCCGCAGCGTGGGGATATCGACCAGGCCGTGCACCTGGATGGTGTCGGCACCGATCCGGTCGGCCAGCTCGAGCATGGCATGCGCATCCTCGAGATGAGTGACCAGCACCCGGTTCACGAACGACGGTGTGGACTCCGACAGCCACGCCGCGGCCTCCGCTGTCAGCGCATCCTCGCTGAAGTGGGTGGTTCCGGAAATGAATCCGACGGCGTCCGCGCCGGCGCTCACTGCCGTCTCCAGATCGGCCGCCGACCGGATTCCGCAAACCTTCGCGCGAACCGTCACCCGTTCATCGTACGCGGCGGGTCAGCTCGCGGCGGATTCCGGAATCCGCGGCGTATGCGAGGGCGGACCGGAAGGTACGTTCTTTTTCAGGCTGGCGGCGTACACGTCGACGTATTCCTGACCGGACATCCGCATCAGCTCGTACATGACCTCATCGGTCACCGCACGCTCCACGAACCGGTTACCGGCCATACCCTCGTACCGGGAGAAATCGATCGGCTTCCCGAATTTCACGGTCACCTTGCGGCGGCGCCAGCGGAACGGTCCGGGCGGGCTCACCTCGTCGGTGCCGATCACCGCCACCGGGATCACCGGGACCCCGGTGGTCAGCGCCACCCGGGCCATACCCGTCTTGCCCTTGTACAGCCGGCCGTCGGGGGAGCGGGTGCCCTCCGGATACAAGCCCACCAAGCGGCCCTCGTCGAGCAGTTTGCGGGCGGCATTGAGCGCATCCTGGGCCGCGTCGGCGCCGCTGCGATCGATCGGGTACTGGCCGGACGCGCTGAAGAAGAACTTCTGGAGCCGCCCTTTGAAACCCGGGGTATGGAAGTACTCGGCCTTGGCCAGATAGCTGATCCGGCGGGGGCTCTTCAGCGGCGCGAAAAGCCAATCCGCGATGGACAGATGATTTCCCGCCATGATGGCCGCACCCTCGGCCGGGATGTTCTCCACACCTTCCACCTCGGGCCGGTTGTAGAAATGGATGAACGGACCCACCAGCACGAACTTGAGCAGCCAGTAGAACATGACGTCCTTACTCCGGGAATCGGGATGGAAATGTGAAGAGCCTCGGCTGCCGACTCTACCGCCGGTCACAGAACTCCTCCAAGCCCAGTCATGTTAATTCTCTGTCCGGGGCGTCGTGTTCGGGGCGGGGGTCAGCGGCCGGCGATCAGGGCGGTTCGGGCCAGTTCGGCGGCGCCGATCATTCCGGCCGCTTCGCCTAGTTGTGTGGTGCGGATCCGGGCCAGGGGGCGGTGGCCGTGGCCGGTGACCGCGGCTGCGTACTCCTCGCGGGCTTCGTCGAGAAACAGTGGCGCCGAACTGCTCACTCCGCCGGCGACGACGACCAGGTCCGGGTCGAAGATATCGCCCACGAATGCCAGGCCCAGGCCGAGCCAGCGGGCGAAATCGGCCATCACCCGCAGGGCCAGGGGGTCGCCGTCCTGAGCGGCGCCGGCCACCCGGCGGCCGGTGAGCGCGCCGGGGTCGGCGATCACTTCTTTCGCCAGCAGCGACGGCGTGGAATCGGTGGCCACCAGTTCGATCGCGGATTCGGCCAATGCCGTTCCGCTGCAATACCGCTCCCAGCACCCCCGTTTCCCGCAGCCACAATCGCGGCCACCGGGCACGACCTGCAGATGCCCGAGTTCCGGTGCGACACCGTGGGTACCGCGATACAGCACGCCGTCGATCAGTAGCGCGGCGCCGATCCCGGTGCCGATGGCCACCAGAACAACATTGTGTCCGCCCGCCGCGGCGCCGAACCGGTATTCGGCCCACATCGCGGCATTGGCGTCGTGCTCCAGCAGGACGGGCAGGCCGAGGCGGTCGGTGAGGCGTTTCGCCACTGGTGCGTCACGCCAGGGCAGATGCGGGGCGAACCGGACCGTGCTGCGATCGGCCGAAACGAATCCGGCCACGGCCAGGCCGACCGCGTCGATATCGTGCCGGTCGCCGAGTTCGCGGACCGCGCGTGCGAGCGCGCCTTCCAGCGCCGGGGCCGAATGCGGGGTCGGGCACTGCACCGTATCGAGCACCTCGCCGGTCCCGTCGACCACCGAGGCACGGATATTGGTCCCCCCGATATCGACACCCACGGTCAGTGGAGCGCCAGGGGCGGAAGTGCTCATGGCTTGATGGTTACGGGTATACCGACATACCGGGACTTTCCGGGCGCGGCCGCGCGGGTGGCCGGCTCGGCCGGGGCGCCGGCCTCCGGGTGACCGCCCCCGCCTTCCGCCGCGGCAGCGGATTCGGCAGCCGGTGGGTGCTCGCCCGAATCGGTCGCCATACCGTCCGCGTGCTGGTGACCGGTTCCGGAACGGCCGTGCGCGGCCGCGGAACCCGGCCCGTGACCATGCGGCATCACCGGATCGACCGGTTCCCCTGCGAGCGCTTCCCGCAGGATGGTGACGATCGCCGTACCGTGTGCCGCGACGGTCGCCAGTACTTCGTGCTGTTCCCCGCGGACCAGTGCGGCCGCTGCGCACAGCGGGCACCAGGTGCAATTGCCCCATTCCGGTTTGCCGTCCGCGGCCGCATCGCGCAGAACCGGTTCGACCCGTTCCAGTACGGCCTCCGCGAGCAGGCGCAGTTCCTCGGCGAACTCGGCGATACCCTCCGGCTGCCGGTAATCGGTTCCGGTCATCGCGGCCACTCCTGCGGGTCGGGCCGGAAACGGACCACCAGGTATCCGTCGTCCAGTTCGGCGGTGCTGACGGTGCAGCGGCGCAATACCGGCGCCAGGCGCAACCGCCGGCGCACGCCGTCGGCTCCCACGATCAAATCGTCCTCCACTCGTCCCAGGCGCAGCGTGGCCGGATCCGCTACCGGTAGCTGGATACGCAGCGCGTATACCGAATGCAAACCCGCCCCCGATTCCAACCGGACGGCGGGGGCCGCGGCCTCGGCGGCCGCCGAACCCGCATCGTCGCGCATCGCCGCGCTGCTGTCACGCCGAACGGCCCCGGCGTGGCCGGTCCCGCTGCCGGGCCCGGACCCGCCGGCCGGCACGCGGTCGCCGGTGCCGCCCGCGAACACGAGCTCGCCGGCGTCCTGCGCCGGAACCACACAGGCCAGTCCCGCGAGCGGCCCGATACCCACCGGTTCCGCGCCGGTATGGCCGGCCACCAGAATCGGGATCTCCGGCATCGACCGGCGCAGACCGGCGATCACATCCCACTGTTCGGCGTAGCGATGCGAATACCAGCGCACTGCCGGATGCTGCGGTTCCGGCCCCGCCGGCGGAACCTCGGGCAGCACCTTGTTCACCACCACCGCCTGCAGACGTAACCCGAGCAGTGCCGACGCCGACCGCACCCGCGCCGATTCCGCGATCGCCATCCGTTCCGCCAGCGTGATCAGCCGGGCACTGGTGCGTTCGGAATCGGCGAGCAGATCGCGGACCTCGGTGACGGCGGCGACGATCCGCTGCATCGTCGCCGCCAGCACCGCGCGCCGCAGATCGGTGCCGATCGCGCTCATCATCCGCTGATGCGGCGGCCAGATCCGGTCCAGGTAGCCGAGCAGAGTTTCCGGCGCGGTGAGGATACGCAGCATATCGGCGGTGGGCGGGCAATCCAGGACGATCACATCCCAGTCGTCGTCGGCGGCGTACTGGGTGATCTCCACCAGCATCAGCAGCTCCTGGACACCGGGTAGCCCGGTGAGCTCCGCCGGATCCAGTGCGCCCAGATCGAGCCCGTGGTCGTGGCCGGGATCGGCCGCCAGTACCTCGGCGACCTCCCGGAAACGGTCCTCCAGCAATGCCAGCGAATCCAGTTCGATGACATCCAGACCGGGAACGACCCGGATGATTCCCGGCACCGTGCCGGGGTCGTGCGCGAACCGGAACCCCAATGCGTCCCCGAGGGAATGCGCCTGGTCCAGCGAGGCCACCAGAACCCGCTGCCCCTCCCGCGCATAACCCATGGCCTGCGCGCAGGCGAGCGTCGTCTTACCGACACCGCCCTTACCGACGAACAATTCGACCCGCGTCCGCGCACGCCGGGCGGATCCCGGCGCACCGTCGGGGCGGGCCTGCGCTCCGGTGCCGCGCGGCCCGGTCAGCCTTCGACCCGTTTCTTCAGTTCCTTGAGCGCGGTATCGGTGATCACCTTCTCCGCCTTGCGTTTGAACATACCGATCATCGGAATGGTCAGATCCACGGTCAGTTCGTAACGCACCTCGGTACCACCGTCGGGCTGTTCGACGAGTTCGTAACGGCCGTCCTGTGCCTTCTGCAACTCACCGCTCACCAGCGTCCAGCTCACCGCCAGATCATCGGGACGCCAGGTATAGGACAGCACGTAGGTGTCCTTGACGACACCGGCGTCCAGCACGAAACGGGCGGTGCGCGCGCGGCCATCGGGCCCGGTTTCGAGCACCTCCACCGACTTGGCCGCCGATACCCATTCCGGGTAGGACGCCAGATCGGCGATAACGGACATCACCTGCGGGGCGGGCGCCGCGATGACGATCGATCTCTGGGTCCGGTCGGCCATAGGTTCTCAGTGGTTCCTTTCGGCGGTGCGGTATGGAATTCGTCAGTTCCCGGGTGCGACCCCGGCCGGCCGATCGCGCTCGAGCCGATCCTTGAGTTCGAACGACATCACCTTGCCCGCGACCCGCCGCTCCCGGTTGGCCACGGCGAGCCTGCGCGGCGCCAGCTGCCGCTGTGGTTCGGCGTGCAGGAAGTAATGCAGGATCACCCCGTCCAGCGAGGGCTCCAGCCACACCTCCATGGTGCCGGTCAATGCCCCCTGCACCGACCAGCGAATACCCTTGTCGCCCCGGTCCTCCCGGACATCGAGCTCGAGATCGGGCCACCAGCGCCGCCACTTGCCCGGAGCGGACAACGCAGCGGCCACCGCGGCGCCCGGCGCGGCGAGAAACGTCTGGTCGGCGACCTGGATACTGCTCACCCGGCTGAGCGTAGTAGATGCTGTGACATGCGGCGCCTTCGGCGCCGGGGGTTTTGGCCCCCCTTGGTGGCGGGGGGGGGGGGGGGGGGGGGGGGGGGGGGGGGGGGCGGGGGGGGGGGGGGGGCGGGGGGGGGGGGGGGGGCCAGAAGGTGGGGGGGGGGGAAAAGGGACGCCCCCGCGGGGGGGGGGGGGGGGGGGGGGGGGGGGGAG